>CALWXU010000013.1 GCA_944385585.1 uncultured Flavonifractor sp. | reverse complement strand
CCACGTAGAAGGCGGGCAGGGCCAGGATGTGGCCGGTGAACATGGCGCAGAACACGGCGAAGGAGTAGAAGAACAGGTCCAGCAGGGAGGACACCACCAGCCAGACGAACAGGCTGGAAAACTCCACCGCGCCGCAGGCCGCCTCCGCGGCCAGGGACAGGAGGAACACGGCGGCGTTGGGCAGCAGCAGGAAGCCCAGGCCGGCCAGATAGCTGGTGAGGAACAGCCCCTCCCGCCGCAGGGGGAGGGCGTGGAACAGCCCCACCGAGCGGGCGCTGTACAGGTAGGAGAACACCGCCATGGCCGCCAGCAGGCCGAACACCAGCGCCATCAGCAGGGCGGCGCTGAACCAGCCGGAGGGGTCCAGATAGTCCAGGGGGAGGGTGCGGGCCCACGCCCGGGTCCAGCCGCTCTGGCTCTGCAGCAGCACGCCCATGGGGAGCAGGGAGGTCCAGACCAGCCCGTACAGGCCCCAGATGGGCCAGAACCGGGCGAAGTGCTTGGCAAACAGGGTCCCGTTAAAGTACGATGTCCCGGACCGCATAGTCCTCACCTCCCAGCTCATAGATAAAGATCTCCTCCAGCGTCAGGGGCAGGGCCTCCAGCAGGATGGGGGCAAAGGCCGCCAGGCGGTTGGTGACCTCCGTGGCGCCGCCCCGGACGATCAGGGTGTGGATGCGCCCCACCTGGGACACGTGGAGCACCTGCAGATCCTCCGGCAGCTGGGGCATCTCCCGCTCCTGGAACACCACCTGCATCTTCACCAGGTTCTCCTGCAGGTCGCTGAGGCTCCGCTCGATGAGCACCCTGCCCTTGGACAGGATGCCCACGTGGTCGCACACGTCCTCCAGCTCCCGCAGGTTGTGGGAGGACACCAGCACCGTGGTGCCGTGCTCCGCCACGTCCCCCATCAGCAGGGACCACACCTGCCGCCGCATCACCGGGTCCAGGCCGTCCACCGGCTCGTCCAGCACCAGCACGTCGGGCCGGCAGCACAGGGCCAGCCAGAAGGCGCTCTGCTTCTGCATCCCCTTGGACAGGCGGCGGATGGGCTGCTTCTCGCTGATGGTGGAGAACACGTCCTTCAGCGCCTCGTACCGGCCCTGGTCAAACCGGGGGTAGAAGCCCCGGTAAAAGCGCATCATGTCCCGGGTGGAGGCGGAGAGGAAGTAGTACAGCTCGTCGGGGATGGAGGCGATGCGCGCCTTGGCCGCCGGGTTCTCGTAGATGGGGTTGCCCTCCAGCAGCACCGAGCCGCTGTCCTGCCGGTACACCCCCGTCACGTGGCGCAGCAGGGTGCTCTTGCCCGCCCCGTTGGGCCCCACCAGGCCGTAGATGGACCCCCGGGCCACCGTCATGGTCAGCCCGTCCAGGGCCTGGAAGCCGTCAAAGCGCTTGACGACATTTTTGGCCTCGATCATCGCCTCACTCATACGCTCTCCCCCTCTCCGGGCCGCACCCGGCCCGCCTCCGCGGCCTGGAGCCGCGCGCCCAGCTCCGCCACTGTCATGCCCAGAAACAGCAGCTCCGCCGCCGACTGGTCAAACTGCTCCAGCAGGCGCGCCCGCCGGCCGGCGTCCACGTCGGCCTGGGGCGAGGCAAAGGAGCCCTTCCCCGCCACCGTGTAGAGATAGCCCTCCCGCTCCAGGGCCTCGTAGGCCCGCTGGATCGTGTTGGGGTTGATGGCCAGGGAGGACGCCAGCGACCGCACCGACGGCAGCCTGTCCCCCGCCTGGAGGGCCCCGGTCACCACCAGGTGGCGCAGCCCGTCCTTCACCTGCTCGTAGATGGGCCGGGCGTCCCGGTAGTTCAGTCGGATCATCCCGCCGCCTCCTCTCCCGCAACTGTATGAAATGCATTAGTACAGTCAGTATATCCGCCGGGGCGGGGGAAGTCCTTAATTATTTCTGACGTTTTTCTGAATATGAAGGCCAAAAAAGCGGCTTTGCCGCTTTTTCGACACGCTGGGCGGCGGAGCCGCTTTGGGGAGAGAATCTACGCCGCCCCGCCGGGGGCCGTGGACGCGTAGTCCTCCACCAGCCTGCGGCCCAGCTTCAACGCGTCCTCCCCCTTTTTCAGCCGGAGGGCCAGGTAGGGCTTCTCCCCGGCGGAGAAGAGGAGCCGGGACTTGTACCTCTCCATGGCGCACAGGGCGCTCACCCGCTGGAGGTCGAAGCCGTCCAGGTAGAAGTTCAGGTTGGCGCCCTTCTGGCTGATCTCGGCGATGCCGTTGTCGGCGGCCGCGGCGCGCAGCAGGGCCACGGAGATGAGGTTGTTGACGGTCCTGGGCGGGTCGCCGTAGCGGTCGATGAGCTCATCCACCACGTCGTCGGCGTCGGCCTCGCTGCGGATGGCGGCGATGCGGCGGTACAGGTCCATCCGCTGCTCCGGCGAGGGGACGTACCGGTCGGGGATGGAGGCGGACACCGCCAGATCGGCGGCGCACTCGGTGGGCCGCTGGGGCTTCTCCCCCCGCTCCTCCAGCACCGCCTCCTCCAGCAGCTTCAGGTACATGTCGTAGCCCACACTGAGCAGAAAGCCGCTCTGCTCCGGCCCCAGCACGTTGCCGGCCCCCCGGATCTCCAGGTCCCGCATGGCGATCTTGAAGCCGGAGCCGAACTCGGCAAACTCCCGGATGGCCCCCAGCCGCTTGGAGGCCACCTCACTGAGCACCTTGCCCCGGCGGTAGGTGAGATAGGCGTAGGCCCGCCGGGTGGAGCGGCCCACCCGCCCCCGGATCTGGTGGAGCTGGGCCAGGCCCATGTGGTCGGCGTCCTCGATGATCAGGGTATTCACGTTGGGGATGTCGATGCCGGTCTCGATGATGGTGGTGCACACCAGCACGTCGATCTCCCCGTCGCTCATGCGGGTCATCACGTCGTTGAGCTCCTCCTGGCTCATCTTGCCGTGGGCCGCCGCCACCGCCGTGTCCTCCCCCAGCAGCTCCTTGATGCGGGCGGCGGTGCGGGTGATGGTCTCCACCCGGTTGTGGAGGTAGAACACCTGCCCGCCCCGCTCCAGCTCCCGCCGCATGGCGTCGGAGAGCACCCCCCAGTCGTGCTCCAGCACGTAGGTCTGCACCGGCTGCCGGTCCAGGGGGGGCTCCTCCAGGGTGGACATGTCCCGGATGCCGGACAGGGCCATGTTCAGGGTGCGGGGGATGGGGGTGGCGGAGAGGGTGAGCACGTCCACCTGCTGGGACAGCTCCTTCAGCTTCTCCTTGTGGGCCACGCCGAAGCGCTGCTCCTCGTCCACCACCAGCAAGCCCAGGTCCTTGAACTGCACGTCCTTCTGGAAGAGCCGGTGGGTGCCGATGAGCAGGTCGATCTGCCCCGCCGCCAGCCGGCGCAGGGTGTCCTTCATCTGGGCGGCGGTGCGGAAGCGGCTCACCACGTCAATCTCCACCGGGTACCTGGCAAACCGCTGCTTGGCGGTCAGGTAGTGCTGCCGGGCCAGCACGGTGGTGGGCACCAGGATGGCGGCCTGCTTGCCGTCCAGCACGCACTTCATGATGGCCCGGAAGGCCACCTCCGTCTTGCCGTAGCCCACGTCGCCGCACAGCAGCCGGTCCATGGGCCGGGGCTGCTCCATGTCCCGCTTGATCTCCTCGATGCAGCGCAGCTGGTCGTCGGTCTCGGCGTACTCGAACTCGTCCTCGAACTCCTTCATCCAGGGGGAGTCGGGGGAGAAGGCGAAGCCGGGCTGCCGCTGCCGCTGGGCGTAGAGCTGGATGAGCCCCTTGGCCAGATCCTTCACCGCCTTCTTGGCCCTCGTCTTGGCCTTCTCCCAGTCGGTGCCCCCCAGCCTGGAGAGCTTCTTGGTCTCGTTGGCGTCCTCGCCGGAGCCGATGTACTTGCTCACCAGATCCAGCTGGGTGGCGGGGACGTAGAGCACATCCGCCCCGGCGTAGGCGATCTTCACATAGTCCTTCTCCACCCCGTCCACCGTCATCCTGGTCATCTCCAAAAAGCGGCCCACCCCGTGGTGCTCGTGGACCACCAGGTCGCCGGGGGACAGGTCGGCGTAGGAGTCCAGCTTCTGCCGGTTGGTGACGGGCTTGGATTTCCGCTTCTTGCCCAGGATGGACTGCCCCTCGGTGAGCACCGCCAGCCGCCCCACCGGGTACTCCATGCCGGCGGTGAGGCCGCCCACGGCGATCACCGCCTGGCCGTGGGCGGGCAGGTCGTGGAGCTGGAAGTCTACGGCGGTTTTGCGCCCCTGCTCCCGCAGGAGGGCCTGGAGGTTCAGGGCCCGCTGCTCGCTGCCCACCAGCACCACGGTGCGGAAGCCGTCGGAGACGTAGTGGGCCAGGTCGGACACCGCGGTCTCCAGGCTGGCGCCGTAGGAGGGCAGCTGCTTGGCCAGCAGGTTGAGCAGCGTCCGGGGCCGCCAGGGGTACTGGGAGGAGGCGAAGGAGTCCAGGCAGCACACCGGCCACGCCTCCAGCAGCTCCGCCAGCTCCTCAAAGCTGCGGGCGAACTCCGCCAGCTCCCCGGCCAGCTCCCCCCGCTCCAGCAGGGTCTTGGCGTCCTCGTTGAGCTGCCACAGGTAGTTCTTCCCCCGCTCCGCCACCCGGGGGCTCTCGCTGAGTACCACCACCGCGTCGGGGGGGAAGTAGTCCGCCGCCGTGGCCATCTGGGGGTAGATCAGGGCGATATAGCGGTCCATGGCCGGGAAGGTGAGGCCGCCGGCCAGCTTCTCCCGGTCCTCCTCCAGGGTGGCCAGCAGCTTGTCGCTCCCCTTGCGGCGCTTTGCCCGGGAAATGACGCGGTCCAGCCCCTCCGCCAGGCCGGCGAAGCCGCCGGGGGCGAGCTGGGGCAGCACCTCGGCGGCGGGGAGGATCTCCGCCGCGCCGATGTTCTCCGTCCGCCGCTGGGTGTCCGGGTCGAAGAGGCCCATGGCGTCGATCTCGTCGCCGAAGAACTCCGCCCGCACGGGCCTTGCCTGGGCGGGGGAGAAGAAGTCCAGAATGCCCCCCCGCAGGGCGAACTGCCCGGCGCCCTCCACCTGCTCGCACCGGGTGTACCCCGCGGCGGTGAGGGTCTCGGCCAGCTGGTTCAGGTCGTGGCTCTCCCCCACCCGCAGCACCCGGGAGGCCCCCTCCAGCAGGGCCCTGCGCAGGGTGCGCTGGAGCGCCGCCTCCGCCGTGCACACCAGCAGGGGGCACTCCCCCGCCGCCAGGGCGCGGAGGACGGACAGCCGCCGGTGCTCGTACTGCCGGGACACCACCGCCGCGTTGTGGAAGGTGAACTCCCGGGCGGACAGGGTGCGCACCGCCTCCCCCGACAGGGCGGCCAGATCCCTGGCCATCCGCTCGGCCTCCCCCTCGTCGGCGCACACCACCACCACCGGCCGGCCGGTGTCCTGCCGGATGCCGGCGGCGAAGTGGGCCCGGTGCACCGCCGACAGGCCGGACAGGGCCGCCGGGCAGGCCCCGCCGTCGATGGCCGCGCGCAGGGAGCGGTATTCTGGGATCTCGTTGAGTGCAGCAAGAAGGGGCTTCATGGGACACCTCGAAATAGAAAATTTTGGAAGCTTTGGGCGTGGAAGGCGGGACGCGTCCGGCTGAGGGGCGGGCCCGCCGGGGGGAACGGGCCGCCGGGGGCCGGGGCCCCCAACAGGCGGCCGCCATATATGGCGGCCCTACGGACAGAAGGGCGGGCGGATGGTATCCGCCCCTGCAGGCCATGGCAGTGGACGGACCCCGTGCCGCGCCCCTACCCGTTGAAGCGGTTCATGGCCTGATCCGGGCCCTGCTCGATGTAGCACGCCGCGGCGTCGGCGGCCCGCTTCACCGCGGCCTGGATGGTCTTGAGGTCCTCCCCGGTGAACCGGGAGAGCACCCAGTCGGCCATGTCGTAGTCCGGGTGGGGCTTTTCCCCCACGCCGATCTTGACCCGGGGGAACTGGTCGGTGCCCAGGTGCTGGATGATGCTCTTCAGGCCGTTGTGCCCCCCGGCGGAGCCCTTCTGGCGGATGCGCAGCCTGCCGATGGGGAGGGACACGTCGTCGGAGAGGACCAGCACCCGCTCCGGGGGGATTTTGTAGAACCGGGCGGCCTCCCCCACGGCCTCGCCGGACAGGTTCATATAGGTGATGGGCTTCATGAGCAGCACCCTGGCGCCCCCCAGCTCCACGGTGTTGGTGAGGGCGCGGTGCCTCAGCCTCTGCACCGGCACCCGCGCCCGGTCGGCCAGCTCGTCCACCGCGAGGAAGCCCACGTTGTGCCGGGTGTTCTCGTACTTCTCGCCCGGGTTGCCCAGGCCCACCACCAGCCACTCCGCGCCGGAGGGCCTGCTTTTTCCGAACAGCATACTCGCTCCTTAAAAGAGGAAGGCGAGGGCAAGCCCCCGCCTTCCCCGGTTGTTATCCCTTGTTTACACGAACAGCTTGGACACGGACACCTCTTCGTAGATGCGCTCGATGGCCTCGGCGAACATGTGGGCCACGGAGAGGTACTTGATCTTGTCGCACCTGACGCCCTCCTTGGGGGGCACGGTGTCCAGGAAGTAGACCTCCTTGAGCACGCTCTTCTCGATGCGCTCCACCGCGGGGCCGGAGAGCACGCCGTGGCTGGCGCAGGCGATCACGTCCACCGCGCCGCCCAGCTCCACCAGGGCCTGGGCCGCCCCGCACAGGGAGCCGGCGGTGTCCACCATATCGTCAAAGAGGATGACCTTCTTGCCCTTCACGTCGCCGATGATGTTCATGACCTCGGAGGAGTTGGCCTTCTGCCGGCGCTTGTCCACGATGGCCAGGCCCATGCCCAGCTTCTGGGCGAAGGCCCGGGCCCGGGCCACGCTGCCCACGTCGGGGGAGACCACGATCACGTCGTCCTCCTTGCCGTGGAAGCGGTCGTGCAGGTAGTTGGTGAAGATGGGGTTGCCCAGCAGGTTGTCCACCGGGATGTCGAAGAAGCCCTGGATCTGGTTGGCGTGGAGGTCCATGGTGAGCACGCGGTCGGCGCCGGCCCGGGTGATCAGGTTGGCCACCAGCTTGGCGGAGATGGGGTCCCGGGGCTTGGTCTTGCGGTCCTGCCTGGCGTAGCCGAAGTAGGGCATCACGGCGGTGATGCGCCCGGCGGAGGCCCGGCGGAGCGCGTCGATCATGATGAGCAGCTCCATCAGGTTGTCGTTCACCGGGGAGCAGGTGGACTGGACCACGAACACGTCGGAGCCGCGGACCGTCTCGTAGATGGAGACGAAGTTCTCCCCATCGGAGAAGGCCCCCACCTCGGCGTTGCCCAGCTCCATGCCCATCTCCTTGCAGATGGCGTCGGCCAGGGGGCGGTTGGAAGTGCCGGAAAAGATCTTGATGTCTTTACCGTGTGCGATCATGCTTGCAACATCCTCTCACATTCTCTATATTTGTCCCGCCCGCGGGCGGGACTGCTTCACTTTCGGCGGGCGCGGCGCTTGGCCGCCCACTGCTTTTTGACGGTCTGCCGGGCGCGGGCGATGGCCAGGGCGTTGGCGGGGACCTCGTCGGTGATGGTGCTCCCCGCGGCGGTGTAGGCCCCGTCGCCCACCTTCACCGGGGCCACCAGGTTGGTGTTGCAGCCGATGAAGGCGTCGTCCCCGATGACGGTGCGGAACTTGGTGATGCCGTCGTAGTTGACCACCACGGTGCCGCAGCCGAAGTTGACCCGCTCCCCCACGTCGGAGTCGCCCACGTAGGTCAGGTGGGAGATCTTGGTGCCCGCGCCGATGGTGGAGTTCTTCAGCTCCACAAAGTCGCCCACCTTCACGCCGGCCCCCACATGGCAGTTGGGGCGCACATAGGCGAAGGGGCCGATCCTCGCCCCGTCGTCCACCGTGCTCTCGTTGAGCTGGGAGGCGTTGACGGTGACGCTGTCCCCCACGGTGCAGTCGCGGATGACGGTGTTGGGGCCGATCTCGCAGTGGCTGCCGATGACGGTCTCCCCCCGCAGGATGACGCCGGGGAGGAGCACGGTGCCCGCCCCCACCCGCACCTGGGGGCCCACGAGGCACTGCTCCGGGGCCAGGAGCCGGACGCCGGCCTCCATCAGGCGGCGGGCCCCGATCTGCCGGGCCGCCGCCTCAGCCTCCGCCCGCCCCTCCCAGCCGGAGCGGATGGGGTGGGCGTCCTGGAACCAGACGCCCCGGCTGTTGAAGCGGTCGCCCTTCTCCTTCAGGGCCTCCTCCAGCCCCACGCCCTCCCCCAGGGCGGCGGACAGGGCGGCGGCGTCCACCCGGTAGACCCCGGTGTCCTTGTTGTCCAGCACGCCGCCGTTCTCCGAGGCGGTCAGGGTCCTTGCCGCGCTCCAGCCCAGCAGCACCGGCTTGGTGATCACCACCGCCTTGCCCTCCAGGGTGTCCAGGAAGGCCAGCAGCTGCTCCACCGCGTCCTCCGTGGTGCCGGTGACCAGCTCGCTGCCCGCGGGGAAGCAGGCGGCCGCCCGCTCCCGGTCGTCGCTGTGGCAGACCACAAAAAAGCGCTCCACTCCGGCGCTGCGCAGGGACTCCGCCAGCCAGCGGGCCGCCGGGTCGAAGAGCAGCTCCTCCAGCATCAGGGACGGGCCGCTCCCCTCCCGGGGGAGGAACACCACCGCTCCAGTCGCGTTCATGTCGCCATCTCCTCCAAATATGGATTTCTTGCAAACAGATTATAGCAAAGCAGGCGGGAAAATGCACCGGGATTTTCAAAAAAAACCGCCTTTTTTTCACCCTTGGGAGGCCTGCACAAATTTCCGGCCCTTTCTTGACCGAAACCTTACAAAATGCCTGTCCGCCCCACGCCGCAGAAAACAAAAGTAAGCCTGTCAGAGACAGGCTTACGGGCAGGCGGCCAGCAGCGCCCGGCGCAGGGCCAGGCGGCGCCACACCTGCAGCACCTCCGCCACGGCGCACAGCTTGTCGGCCAGGCAGACCGCCGCGGCCTCCCGGCTGTGGGGCGCCCGGACGGACAGGGGCCACATGTGGGCCAGGATGCAGTTTTCCTCCCGGGGGGACAGGCCGCCCCGCAGCGCCGCGGCGTTCACCGCCGCCGCCCTGGGATGGGCGAAGCACTGCCGCCAGGAGGGCAGGGAGCGGGGGTCGTAGAGGTACAGGTCGTGGAGCAGGCCGGCCCGGGCGGCCATGGTCCCGTCCGCCCCCCACCGGCGGGCCAGACGCCAGGCCACGTAGGACACAAAGGCGCTGTGCTCATAGCAGGACACCCCAGGATGGTGGCGGATGTCCTTCAGCCGCGCCACCTGGGGGGAGGACAGCAGCTCCTCCACGCAGGCCTGGTACTCCTCCCAATCCGCAGGGTACATGGGCCTCACTCCTTTCTCACGCCGGCTGGTCCCTCTATTATATACCTTCGCGCCCCCCTTGTCACTGGAAATTTGGCGATTTTTGCCCAGGCGCCGCCCGCCGGGCGGGGCGGGTGAAAAATTGGGATTGTCTGCCGGGGCCAAATGGTGTAAACTGATCCCGCGTTCCAACAATGGAAGGAGGACATCACCTTGATGAATTGGAAACGGCTCCTGTGCGCCGGCCTGAGCGGCGCGGTGCTCCTGGCGGGCCTGACGGCCTGCGCCCCCGCGGCGGAGGAGGCGGACCCGGACGACGTGGCCTATCAGGCCGCCGGCATCCCCCGGGATACGGTGCTCTTTACGGTGGACGGCACCGAGGTGCCCGCCGACGAGTACCTGTTCTGGCTGCTCCAGAGCGTGGCCAACGCCAAGGGGAGCGGCTATCTGGCCGACGACGAGGCCTGGGAGGAGGAGATCGACGGCACCCCCACGGCGGACTACCTGAAGGAGGCGGCCCTGGACACCAGCATCCTCTACACCACCGTGGCCAACCACGCGGCCCAGGAGGGCCTGTCCCTCACCGAGGAGGACCAGGCGGCCCTGGATTCCGACCTGAGCAGCCTGGCCCAGCAGGTGGAGACCTACTACGGCATCACCTACCAGGACTACCTGGACCAGCAGTGCATCAGCGAGGCGGCCTTCCGCAAGCTCAACGCGGCGCCCTACCTGTCCCAGGCCCTCCAGGCCCAGCTGGAGGAGGAGGGGCTGGAGCCCCAGCAGGCCGAGCTGGACGCCATGATTGAGGAGCTGGGCTACTGCAAGGCCAAGCACATCCTGCTGGCCTTCCCCACCAACGAGGACGGCTCCGCCGCCACCGACGAGCAGAAGGCCGCCGTCCAGGCCGAGGCCGGCGAGCTCCTGGCCCAGATCCGGGCCGCCGCCGACCCCGCCGCCGAGTTTGACGCCGTCATGAACGCGCGCAGCGACGACGGCCGGGACGAGGCCGGCAGCCTGTACATGCCGGACGGCTACACCTTCTACGGCAGCGGCACCCTGGCCGACGGCAGCGGCGCCCTGGTGAGCGAGTTTGTGGAGGCGGCCCAGGCCCTCTCCGTGGGGGAGATCAGCGAGCCGGTGGAGACCAGCTACGGCTACCACATCCTGATGCGCACCGACTTTACCGACGAGGAGCGGCAGGAGCTGCGCAGCAGCATGGAGGCCGTCTACCCCAGCTACGTGATGAACCAGTACAATGAGCAGTGGGTGGCCGAGGCGGTGGTGGAGACCACCGACGCCTATGAGCAGCTGGACCCCCACGCCTTCTACACCAGGATGGTGGAGCTGGTCCGGGCCTGGCAGGAGGAGTGGGCCGCCGAGCAGGCCGCCCAGGCCACCGCAAGCCCCGCCCCCGAGAGCGGGACCCCGGCCCCCGAGGGCGAGAGCCCCGCCGCCGGGAGCGAGACCCCCGCGGCGGAGAGCGAGACCCCGGCGGGGGAGTGACCCCTCCGTCCAAGCAGCAGCAGAACCGGCACGGCCTTTTGGCCGTGCCGGTTTTTTGCGCCGCCGGCGGGCGGGGGCCAGCTTCAGCTTTCGCGGCGGAAACAGAAACAATTGTTTCAAAGAAATCGTCTTTCGTTGATAGTAAAAATCCAAAGTTGTGTCAATCTATAGCTATAGTTACCGCTGTAGAGGAGGACACCATGGAGGAGCAGGAGAAAAGGCGGCTGATGAAGGACGTGGGCGCGCGGGTATACGCCTGCCGCGCGGCGGCGGGGATGAGCCGGGAGGCCCTGGCCGAGCGGCTGGGCATCACGCCCCAGTATGTCAGTGAGATTGAGCAGGGAAAGAAGTGCATGTCGATGTCCATCTTTGTGGACCTGGGCCGGGTGTTCCACCGGGGGCTGGACGAGCTGGCCCACGGCATCCCGCCGGAGGACCCGGGCCTGGACCGGCTGGTCCGCGCCCTGCGGGAGTGCTCCCCCCTGGAGCGGGACATGGCGGCCCACATGCTCACCCTGGCCGCCCGGGCGGCCAGGGAGCTGGGCCCGGAGGGGTGAGGGATGGCGCCGGAGATCCGGGTGCTGGTGGTGGAGGACGAGGAGGAGACCCGCCTGCTCACCGCCGCCCTGCTGGAGGGACGGCGGGGGATCACCCTCTGCGGCCTGGCCGGGGACGGGCTGGAGGCCCTGGCGCTGGCGGAGCAGACCCGGCCGGACGCGGTGCTGCTGGACCTGATCCTCCCCGGCCTGGACGGGTTGAGCGTCCTCCGCGCCCTGGGGCGGGGACCGCTCCGCCCGGCGGTGGTGGTGGCCTCCCAGGCCTCCGACCCGGCCCTGATCCGCACGGCCCTCAGGCTGGGGGCCAGCCACTACCTGATCAAGCCGTTGAATTTCGACGTCCTGCCGGAGCTGCTCCGCTCCCTCTGCCTGGGCCCCCGGGTCCAGGCGGCCAGGGCCTGCCTGGAGGGGATGGGGGCCTCCGGCCTGGGCGTGGAGGCCGCCGCCCGCACCGCCGCCGTCCTCTCCACCGGCCCGGCGGGGGCCGTGGCCCTCAAGGAGGGCTACGCCGCCGCCATGTCCGCCCAGAACACCAGCTACCGCTGTGTGGAGAAGAACATCCGCGCCATGGTGGAGCGGCTCCACCGCTCCGGCGGCGCCCCCTACGCCGCCCTGATGGGCGGAGTGCCGGCGGCCAGGCCCAGCAACGAGGCCTTCCTCCGCCGGCTGGCGGAAAAAATTTGGGATTGACCGCCGCCCCGGCGGGATTCCCCTGAAATCGGACAAACCCTCTGCTATACTGGAGCCCAGGAAATGGAAAATCCAGGAAGCGAGGAGCGAGAGCAATGGGCGCATGGCATACATACAGCGGGCGGCAGACGGCGGAGGCCCTGGGGACCGACCGGGCCCGGGGCCTCACCGGCCGGGAGGCGGAGCGGCGGCTGGAGCAGTACGGGCCCAACCGCCTGGAGGGGGAGAAGCGGCCGGGGCCCCTGCGCCGGCTGCTGGGGCAGCTGCGGGACCCCATGGTGCTGGTGCTGCTGGCGGCGGCGGCGTTGAGCCTGTGGGCCAGCGGGGGGGAGGACTGGCTGGACGCGGCCATCATCCTGGGCATCGTGCTGGTCAACGCGGCCATCTCCCTCTCCCAGGAGGGCAGCGCCCAGCGGGCCCTGTCGGCCCTGCGGGCCATGTCCGCCCCCCTGGCCCGGGTGGTGCGGGACGGGAAGGAGTGCCGCCTGGAGACGGACCGGCTGGTCCCCGGCGACCTCATCCGCCTGGAGGCGGGGGACCTGGTGCCCGCCGACGCCCGGCTGCTGGAGGCGGCGGGCCTCCAGGCCGACGAGAGCGCCCTCACCGGCGAATCCGCCCCGGTGGACAAGGACGCCGCGGCGGTGCTCAGGCCGGACGCCCCCCTGGCCGAGCGGGCCAACCTGGTGCTCTCCTCCACGGTGGTCACCCGGGGCCGGGCCACGGCGGTGGTCACCGCCACCGGCATGGATACCGAGGTGGGGCACATCGCCGGCCTGCTGATGGACAAGGGAGAAGGCCAAACCCCTTTACAGAAAAAGATGGCGGAGATCTCCAAGGCCCTGTCCTTCGTGTGCCTGTGCGTGTGCGCGGTGATGTTCGGGGTGGGCCTGCTCCAGGGCCGGCCCATGCTGGACATGCTCCTCACCGCCGTGTCCCTGGCGGTGGCCGCCATTCCGGAGGGTCTGCCCGCCATCGTCACCATCGTGCTGGCCCTGGGGGTGGGGCGCATGGCCAGGCGGCGGGCCATCGTCAAAAAGCTGCCCGCCGTGGAGACCCTGGGCTGCGCGGGGGTGATCTGCTCGGACAAGACGGGCACCCTCACCCAGAACAAAATGACCGTGACGGAGGTGTGGACGCCCCGGGCCGACGGGCGGGAGACCGCCCTCACCATCGCCGCCCTGTGCTCCGACGCGTCCCTGACCTGGAAGGGCAGGGAGCCGGTGAGCGCCGGAGACCCCACCGAGGCCGCCCTGGTGGTGGCCGCCGCCAGGGAGGGCCTGGACAAGAACACCCTGGAGGGGGCGTGGCCCCGGCGGGGGGAGCTGCCCTTCGACTCGGCGCGCAAGCTGATGACCACCGTCCACCAGAAGCCCGGCGGCGGCTACCGGGTGTGCGTCAAGGGGGCCCCCGACGTGCTCGCCCGCCGGTGCAGGCTGGACGCCGCCGCCGCCCGGCGGCTGGAGGGCCGCAACGAGGCCATGGCGGCCAGGGCCCTGCGGGTGCTGGGGGTGGCCTATAAGGATCTGGCCCTCCTGCCCGCCCGGCTCACCCCCGCCGTGCTGGAGCAGGACCTCACCTTCGCCGGGCTCATCGGTATGATGGACCCGCCCCGTCCGGAGGTGAAGGCGGCGGTGGCGCGGTGCTACGCCGCCGGCATCCGGCCGGTGATGATCACCGGCGACCACAAGCTCACCGCCGTGGCCGTGGCCCGGGAGCTGGACATCTGCCGCCCCGGCGACATGGCCCTGACGGGGGAGGACCTGGACTTCCTGCCCCAGGAGGCGCTGGAGGAGGAGGTGGACAAATTCTCCGTCTACGCCCGGGTGTCGCCGGAGCACAAGATGCGCATCGTCCAGGCGTGGCAGGCCCGGGGCAGGGTGGTGGCCATGACCGGCGACGGGGTCAACGACGCCCCCGCCCTCAGGACCGCCGACATCGGCTGCGCCATGGGCCTGAGCGGCACCGACGTGGCCAAGGGGGCGGCGGACATGGTGCTCACCGACGACAACTTCGCCACCATCGTCGCCGCCGTGGAGGAGGGCCGGGGGGTCTACGCCAACATCAAGAAGGCCATCCACTACCTGCTCTCCTGCAACATCGGGGAGATCCTCACCATCTTCTGCGCCACCCTGTTCCGCTTCCCCCAGATGCCCCTGGTGCCGGTGCAGCTGCTGTGGCTCAACCTGGTCACCGACTCCCTGCCCGCCCTGGCCCTGGGGGTGGAGCCGGTGGAGGAGGGGGTCATGGAGCAGCCCCCCAGGGACGCGGGGGCCTCCCTCTTCGCCCACGGCTTCGCCTCCCGCCTGGCCTGGCAGGGGGGGATGGTGGGCCTGCTCACCCTGGGGGCCTATCTGCTGGGGGGCTGGGTGCTCCCCGCCCCCGGCGGGGCCATGGCCGCCGCCAACACCATGGCCTTCGCCACCCTCACCCTGTCCCAGCTCTTCCACGCCTTCGACGTGCGCAGCGAGCGGGCCTCCCTGCTCCACATCGGCGTGTGCTCCAACCCGGCCATGAACCGGGCCTTCCTCATCGGCCTGGCCATGCAGCTGGCGGTGCTCTGCATGCCCCCCCTCCAGGCGGTGTTTGGCACCGTCCCCATGAGCCCCCTGGAGTGGGCAACGGTGCTGGCCCTGGCGGTGACGCCGGTGGCGGTGTGCGAGTGCGCCAAGGCCCTCTCCCGCCGCCGGGCCCGGCCCCGGCGCGCCCCCCGGGCGGGGAAGGTCCCGGCGGGGCGGGCGTAGGGGCAGAGGGGCGGAAAAAGAGCGGCCGCCCTATGGGCGGCCGCTCTGCCGTACATGGAATGTGCGAAAAGCCCCTACACCCGGACCCGCTCGATGCCGTCCACGGCGGCGGCCACCAGGCCGTCCACGTCCAGGGCGGCCTCGGCGGCCTCCAGCTCCCCGGGCATGGGGTGGAGCCGGGGGTGCCGGGGGGTGAACACGGTGCAGCAGTCCTCGTAGGGGAGGATGGAGGTCTCAAAGGTGCCGATCCTCCGGGCGACGCGGATGATCTCCTCCTTGTCCATGCCCACCACCGGCCGCAGGATGGGCAGGGAGGTGACGGCGGTGGTGGCCCGCATGGCGTCCAGGGTCTGGCTGGCCACCTGGCCCAGGCTCTCGCCGGTGACCAGGGCCCCGGCGCCGCACCGCTGGGCCACCTTCTCGGCGATGCGCATCATGAACCGGCGCATGAGGACGGTGAACAGCTCCTCGGGGCACCTGCGGCGCAGCTCCTCCTGGATGGCGGTGAAGGGCACCACGTGGACGGTGAGCCGCCCGCACCAGGGGGTGAGGATCTTGGCCAGATCCAGCACCTTCTGCTTGGCCTCCTCCGAGGTGTAGGGGTAGGAGAAGAAGTGGACCATGTCCAGGGCGATGCCCCGCTTGGCGATCATCCAGGAGGCCACCGGGGAGTCGATGCCGCCGGACAGCAGGCTCACCGCCCGTCCGCCCACCCCCACCGGCAGGCCGCCGGCCCCCGGCTCCGGGTCGGCGTGGACGTAGGCGGCGTAGTCCCGCACCTCCAGGTACACCGTCAGCTCCGGATGGCGCACGTCCACCTTCAGGTTGGGGTATTTCTCGTCCAGCTCGCCCCCCACGTACTGGGACAGCTGGATGGAGGTCATGGGGAAGGTCTTGTCCGCCCGCCTGGACTCCACCTTGAAGGTCCTTGCGGCGGAGAGCCTGTCCCCCAGGTACTCAATGGCGGTGGCCAGCATGATGTCCGCGTCCTTCGCGCAGGCCCGGGCCCGGGACAGGCCCACCACGCCGAACAGGCGCCTCATGGCCTCCCACGCGCCGTCCAGGTCGCAGCTGTCGTCCTGGGGCTCCACATACATGGTGGACTGCTTGGTGTATACCTTGAACTTGCCGTGGGCCTGGAGCCGGCGGCGGGCGTTGGCGATGAGCCGGTCCTCAAAGGTGCGGCGGTTCAGCCCCTTGAGCACCAGCTCCCCCAGCTTGAGCAGAATGATCTCGTCCATCTCGTTTGCATCCTTTCCCGGCGGAATTCGCGGACATGATGATAACACACTCCGCCGTCGATTACAAGACGCCGGCCCGCCCCAGCCCGGCCAGGACGGCGGCCACCGTCTGCTCCAGGCTCTGGCCCGCCGCCACGTCCACGGTGAGGCCGGCGTATGCCCGATAGAGGGGCTCCCGCCGGGCAAAGACGCCGGACAGCGTCTCCCCGGGGGCCATGGCGATGCCCCGGGTGGTGATGTTGTCCACCCGCCGCTCCAGCTCGTCCAGGGGCACCCGGAGGTAGACCACCGGCCCCAGGGCCCGCAGGCGCTCCATGGCGGCGGGGCGGCAGACGCAGCTGCCCCCCGGGGCGATGACGGCCCCCCGGCAGTCCAGGGCGCGGAGCACCTCCCCCTCCAGGTCCAGGAAGGCCTCCACCCCCCGCCGGTCCAGGATGTCCTGGAGCAGGGCCCCCTCCCTCTGCTGGAGGAGCAGGTCGGTGTCCACAAACTGATACCCCAGGGCCTTTGCCAGCAGCACCCCCGCGGTGCTCTTGCCGGAGCCGGGCATGCCGATGAGCGTCACATTGTCCACAAAAAATCACCTTCCGTCAGATCAAAACAGGCGGAGGGGCGCCCGGTGGCGCCCCTCCGCCTTTGGTCTGTCTGGTTATGGCAGGGCCCTCACTGGGGCAGCTGGGTGGGCTCGGGCGCGGGCTCCGTAACGCTCGCGCCCAGATCCGCCACCTCCGCCCCGGCGGGGGGCTGGGTCTCGGGGGCGGCGGTGCCCTGGGTGTAGGCGCCGGTCATGTCCATGGTCATGGACATCATGTCCCCCATGTCCATGGACAGATTGGCCGTCATGTTCCCGTCGGCGTCCATGGCCTCGGCCACGGACAGGCTCACGGCCATGCCGCTGTCCGGGTCGGCGGCGGTCACCTCCGCCGCCAGATCGTAGGCGGTCACAGCCTCCCCGTCCAGGGTGAGGGTGAAGGTCAGGTCCACGGCCGCGCCGTCCTGCTCCAGGGCGTAGTGGAGGATGCGGTCATCCCCGCTGACCGTCCAGGCGTCGTCCCGCAGCAGCTGGGCCGCCAGATCCACCGCGGCGGACAGCTCGGCGTAGGCGGTGTCTTTGTCGGTGGGCTCGGTAACGGACAGGGCCAGCAGGGTGGACAGCAGGGCGGTGTAGTCCACGTCGCCGGCGGCGGCGCTCATCAGGGCGCTGTAGTTCATGCCCAGGGCCGCGTACATCTGGGCCATGTCCATGGAGAACCAGGTGTTCTCCGCCGTCCCCAGGGCGGTGGTCATGAACTCGCCGCCGAAGTGGAAGTAGAGCTGCCCGCTCTCCAGATCCCCCCGGATGTCCATGGTGATGCCCTCGGTGGCCAGGCTGTCCAGCAGCGCGGTGTCGGCGGTGCTCATGCCGCCCTCGGCGCCCTCCATCAGGCTCTCCAGCAGCGCCTGCAGGTCCATGCGCAGGGCGATGGACGCGTCCATCTGCGTGCCGTCGGCCACGGTGCCGGTGAGGTCGCCGTCCACGGTGATGGGGGCGGCGTCGTAGCCGGTGAGGGCGCTGCCCAGCGCCAGAGAGGCGTCAAAGGCCGCCTCCACGTCCCAGATGCCGGCGGAGTACTGCTGCCCGTAGGCCAGGTACTGCTCCAGCAGGGTGAAGTCGTACCTGGCGATGGTGTCGGAGAGGAGCTTCTCCGTGTCGATGAGGATCACGGTCTGGTCGTCGGCGTCCCACCCCACGATGCAGCCGAAGGCCTGGGCCGCGAAGCGGACGGGCACATAGGTGCGGTTGTCGTGGGCGTAGGGGGCCACGTCCATGACCACGGGGGTGGTGACGCCGTCCTGGGTGAGGGAGGCCTCGGTGGAGCCCAGGGTCATGGTGACGGTGGTGCCGTCCCGGACGGCGGTGACCGCGCCGGAGGCCGCGTCATAGCTCACCTGGGCGCCCATGGCCTCGAACACGGCCCGCACGGGCAGGAAGGTGCGGCCGTCCCGCGCCTCGGGGGCGGCGTCGGTGAAGGCCAGGGTCTGCCCGTCCAGCTGGACGGAGATGCCGGAGGTGCCCTCCGCCGCCAGGGCGGAAGAGCCGGCGCCCAGCATGGCGGCGGCGGTGACCGCCGCCAGGGCGCGGCTGCAAAAACGTTTCATGGCTGGATGTCCTCCTTATCGTTCCAAAATGGTAAGCCCACTATAACACCTTTTTGCGCGGCTTTCAAGCACAAAGCTCACGGCTGGGGCCGGATCTGCGCCAGCTCCGCCCTGCGGTGCTCCATGATTTTGGGGAAGCGCCAGAAGAACAGGGTCCCGGTGACGGCGGCGGCGGCCACGTCGGCCACCGGCTCGGCCAGGAACACCCCGAACACCTGGTCGCTGAAGAAGCGGGGGAGGATCAGGATCAGCGGAATGAGCAGGATCACCTTGCGCAGCAGGGCCAGGAACAGGGAGATGCGGGTCTCTCCCAGGGCCACGAAGGTCTGCTGGCAGGCGAACTGGACGCCCAGCATGAAGATGCCGCCGGCGTAGATGCGCAGGGCCCAGACGGAGATGGACACCAGCTCCGGCTTGTCGTTGAACAGGGCGACGAACAGGCCGGGGAAGAGCTCCAGCGCGGCAAAGACCAGGCAGCTGAAGGTGAGGGAGCTGATGAACAGCAGGCGGAAGGCCTTTTTCACCCGGTCCAGCTGCCCGGAGCCGTAGTTGTAGCCCAGGATGGGCTGGGCCCCCTGGGACAGGCCCTGGAGGAGGAGGGAGAACACCTGCATGATGCTGGAGCAGATGGTCATGGCCCCCACCGCCGGGTTGCCGCCGTAGGCCTTCAGGGAGGAGTTGAAGGCAATGTTGATCAGGCTCTCGGTGGACTGCATGATGAAGGGGGACACGCCCAGGGCCAGCACCGGGGCGAGCACCGCCCAGTCCACCCGGAGGGTGCCCCGCCGCAGGCGCAGCCGGGTGCGCCGGCCCCGCAGGAACCACACCACCCACACCGCCGACACCCCCTGGGCGGTGATGGTGGCCAGGGCGGCGCCCTGAACCCCCATGTTCAGGCCGAAGATGAACACCGGGTCCAGCACGATGTTGATCACCGCGCCGATGACCACCGTGGCCATGCCCATGGTGGAGAAGCCCTGGGCGGTGATGAAGTAGTTGAGCCCCAGGGAGATCTCCACAAAGATGGAGCCCAGCAGGTAGATGGTCAGGTAGTCCATGGCGTAGCCGATGGTCTCCTCCGTGGCGCCGAAGAGGTAGAGCATGGGCTCCCGGAGCGCCAGGAACACCGCCATGGCGGCGGCCCCCAGGATCACCAGCAGGGTGGCGCAGCTGCCCAGGATGGAGTTGGCCAGCTCCAGCTTCCCCTCCCCCATGCGCACCACCGCCCGGGAGGCGCCGCCCTGCCCCACCAGGGCGGAGACGGCGGAGACGAAGAGGATCACCGGGAAGCACACCCCCAGGCCCGTCAGGGCCAGATCCCCCACCTCCGGGATGTGGCCGATGTAGATGCGGTCCACAATGTTGTACAGGGCGTTGACCAGCTGGGCGGTCACCGTGGGGATGGCCAGGCGGAGCAGCAGCTTCCCAACCGGGTCCCGGCCCAGGTCGTTTTCCCGCTTTGCCATGGCCTATCCCTCCTCCCGCTCCAGGAAATAGGTGGCCTCCATGTCCGCCACGCTGAGGGCGAAGGCCAGGGGGTACTGCTGGAGGGCCTGCCCCACCAGGCGCTTGTCCTCGTCGCCGGAGAAGCCCATGTGCCACCGGATGGCCATGGCCTCCTCCCGGGTGAGGCGGAGGAAGGCGGAGAGGATGTACACGCTCTTCTCCCCGTGGCCGTAGGGCAGGCTGTCCTCATAGTAGAAGGTGGGCACCGCCTGCCACCTGCCGTCGGGGCCCTTCACGTTGCGGGTGCCCGCCCGGTAGCAGCCGGTCTTGCACACGTCGTGGAGCAGGGCGGCGATGGCCGCGCTCTCCCCGCTGACCTCCAGGCCGTAGAGCTCCTTCACCCGCTCCCGCTCCAGGTAGGCCGTCAGGCAGCGGTAGACGTTGACGCTGTGCGCGCACAGGCCGCCGGCGTAGGCCCCGTGGTAGCGGGCCGAGGCCGGGGCGGTGAAAAAGTCGCTCCTGTGCTCCAGATAGTCCAGCAGGGCGTCCGCGCCCTCCCGGTGGATGCTGTCCCGATAGATCTGGATAAATTCTTCCTTGGCACTCATGGGCCGCTCTCCTTTTGCTGTTCAAATTGGGCGGGCCGGCCTGCCGCCCGCCCCTGTCTCGGCAAGGCCCAGTATACCACACTCCGCCGCCCAAAGCCACCCCGTCACCCGCCCCGCCCCCGCCGCATAGGATGGGCGGAACAGGAGGGGTTGGATGGAGTGGTTCTCCGCGCTGGGGGCCGCGGCGCTGCTGGCGGCGGCCTGCAATCTGGATACGGTCCTGCTCTCCGCCGGCTTTGCCGCCCGGGGGGTCCGGGTGGGCCGGGGGTATGCCCTGGCCATCGCCGCCCTCACCACGGGGATCACCTGGGCCTCCCTGGCCCTGGGGGCCGGGGCGGCGGCGCTGCTGGGCGGGCGGGGGGCCCAGCTGCTGGGCGCCCTGGTGCTGGCGGGCATCGGGGCCTGGTTCGTGCTGGACTGGCTGCGGCGGCAGGGGGCGCCGCCGGCGGAGGGGGAATCCGCCGTCCCCGGCTGGCGGGGCTGCGTGGCCCTGGCCGCCGCCCTGGCGGTGAACAACGCCGGGGTGGGGGTGGCCGCCGGCGCCTCCGGCATCTCCCCCGGCCTGGCCGCGGCGGCCAACCTCCTGGCCACCCTGGGGGCCCTCCCCCTGGGCCGGGCCCTGGGGGACCGGCTGGCCGGGCGGCTGCTGGGGCGGTACGCCCTCCCCCTCACCGGGGCGCTACTGGTGCTGCTGGGGGTGTGGGAGGCGGCGGCTTAACGCCGCCATGGGGTTCTTTTACAAAACGTTCATATCCGGTTCAAAATGGGTTCACAGGGATGGGATAGGATAACAGCGTGGTCAGGGATGACCATACCCCCTCTCTTTCCTCTCTTCTTTCAAAAAACAGAGACGCAGGCCCGCCGCCGCGGGCCTGCGTCTCTGCGTATGCGGGCGGGCCTCACGCAAACACGGCCTGCACCAGCACCATGTAGAGGATGGTCCCGCCGAAGATGCTCAACAGGTTGTTGTGCTTCCACAGGTGGAGGGCGGCCACCACCGCCACGCACAGGAGCTGGGGCACCCATCCGCCGGGGGCGGCGAAGCTCACCCCCCGCAGGCAGTAGACCACCAGCATGGCGATGATGGCGGGGGGCAGCACCCGGCCCAGGTAGAGCACGAGCTTGGGGGGCGACTCCCCCCGGTCGAACAGGAGGAAGGGCAGCACCCGGGTGAGGAACGTGACGATGGCCATGACGGCGATGGACGCGATGGCCGCGCCGGTACTCAGCATGCTTCTCCCTCCTTTTCCTCCAGCCGGTCCCGCAGAAGGAGCAGGAGCAGCACGATCACCCCCAGGGACACCAGCAGCATCTGGTCCTGCCCGAAGAAGCTGCCCAGGACGATGAGGAACACCACCGTCACGGCGCACCCCAGCAGGGCGGGCAGGTGCTTTTTGTAGGTTTTCCACTGGTCCACGGCGATGACCACAAACAGGGCGGTCATGGCGAAGTCCACCCCCTCGGTGCTGAAGGGGATCACCGCCCCGGCCACCCCGCCGACCACCGAGCCCAGAATCCAGTAGCTCTGGTCCAGCAGGGCGATGGCGAAGTAGAAGCTCTTGGGGTCCACCCCCACCGGGGCCTGTGCCGAGGAGAGCAGGGCATAGGTCTCGTCGGTGAGGGAAAAGATCATATACAGCTTCCGCCAGCCCATGCCCCGGAATTTCTCCAGCATGGACAGCCCGTAGACCAGGTGGCGGAAGTTGATGAGCAGGGTCATGACCGCCACAGTGCCCAGGCCCGCCGCGGCGGACAGCAGGGTCACCCCCAGGTACTGCCCCGACCCGGCGTAGATGGTCAGGCTCATGAAAAAGGCCCAGATGAAGTTGTAGCCGATCTCCTGCAGCATCAGCCCGAAGGCGATGCCGATGGCCAGATAGCCCATCAGCACCGGGACGGTGACGGGAAAGGCGGCGGCCAGGGCTTTGCGGTCCATGGGTACAGCACATCCTTAGTCCGGGGCCTGCCTGAAAGCCGCCGGCCCAGTGCTCCGGCAGGCCCTGTGGGGTTTCGCGGGATAACAGAGCATATTTTACACACTTTAGCGGGAAAAAGCAAGCCCCCGCCGGAATTTGCCGCCGCCCCCGGGGAGGTTGCATTTTGCGCCAAACCCTGTATAATTTGTATCATTCTGTGACCGCGAGGACGGAGGAGCGAGATGAAAAAGCTGCTGTTTATCTATAACACCCACGCGGGCAAGGGGCTGCTGGGCCGCCGGCTGGACGTGGTGCTGGAGGAGCTGACCCAGGCGTGGGACGTGACGGTCCATCCCACCCGGGGCTCCGGCGACGCCGCCCATGTGGCCGCCCGCCGGGCGGGGGAGTTTGACCGCATCGTCTGCTCCGGCGGGGACGGCACCCTCCACGAGGTGGTGGGCGGCCTGATGACCCTGCCGCCGGAGCGGCGGCCGGAGGTGGGCTACATCCCCGCCGGCACCACCAACGACTTTGCCAGGAACCTGTCCCTCCCCCGGGGCATGGAGGCCATGGCCAGGGCCGCCGCCGCCGGGGTGCCCCGGCCGGTGGACATCGGGAAGTTCAACGACGCCCACTTCATCTACGTGGCCGCCTTCGGGGCCTTCACCGACGTGTCCTACAACACCCCCCAGCCGGTGAAGAACCTGCTGGGCCGCACCGCCTATATGCTGGAGAGCGTCAAGCGCGTCGCCTCCATCCAGTCCTACCCCCTCACCGTGGAGCACGACGGGGGCATGGAGGCGGGGGGCTACTGCTACGGCATGGTGAGCAACACCGTGTCCGTGGGGGGCTTCAAGGGGGCCCCCGCCCAGCCGGTGGCCCTGGACGACGGGATTTTTGAGGTGGTGCTGGTGCGCCAGCCGGAGAACCCCCTCCAGCTCCAGGCCATCATCAGGGCCCTGCTCACCATGTCCCCCGACGAGGGGGGGCTGGTCACCAGCTACCGCACCGGCCGGCTGCGGATCACCTGTGACAGGTCCCTGCCCTGGACCCTGGACGGGGAGTACGGCGGAGACCACGCCGCGGCGGAGATCCAGAACCTCCAGAGGGCGGTGACCATCGTCTACGGGAAATAGGCCGCCCCGGCGCGCCTCCGGGGCGCGGCGCCCCCTTGTCTCCCGGCGCCGGACATGGTACAATAGGGCCTGCGGAGGGAAGCGCACAGCGGCCCGCTCCTGCGGCACGGCCGTGCGGCCCTTCCCGGAGAGATTCCCAAAGCCGACAAAGGAGTTCACCATCCATGCCATACGCCGTCCTTGTTTTGGCCCTGGTGGGGCTGGACCAGCTGGTCAAGTTCCTGGTGCGGGCCTACATCCCCCTGGGGGGGAGCGCGCCCCTCCTGCCCCACATCCTCCAGCTGACCCACGTGCAGAACACCGGCGCGGCCTTCTCCATTTTTTCGGAGCACACCTGGCTGCTCGCCATCGTGTCCCTTGCGGTGTCCGTGGCGCTGGCGGTGCTGCTGCTGAAACGGGCCTTCCCCCGGCCCCTGGCCATGCTCACCCTCTCCCTGGTGCTGGCCGGGGCGGTGGGCAACCTGATCGACCGGGCGCTGTTCGGGTACGTCACCGACATGTTCCAGACCCTGTTCATGCAGTTCGCCGTGTTCAACGTGGCGGACATCTGCGTGGTGTGCGGCGGCATCGGCTTCTGCGTGTACTACCTGTTTTTCCACGGCAAGGAGGAGGGCCATGGGGCCGATTCTGCTGACGGCTGACCGGGCGGGGGAGCGGGCCGACCAGCTCCTGGCCCGCCTGGTGCCGGGGCTCACCCGCTCCGCGGCCCAGCGGCTGCTGGAGGAGGGGGCGGTGACCCTGGGGGGCGGGCCGGTAAAGAAGAACTACAGGGCCGCCCCCGGCGACGTGCTGGCGGTGGCGCTGCCCGAGCCGGAGCCGGTGGAGGCCGTGCCCCAGGACATCCCCCTGGACGTGGTATATGAGGACGACGACGTGGTGGTGGTCAACAAGCCGGTGGGCATGGTGGTCCACCCGGCGGCGGGCCATCCGGACGGCACGCTGGTCAACGCCCTGCTATATCACTGCGGGGCATCCCTCTCCGGCATCAACGGGGCCCTGCGCCCCGGCATCGTCCACCGCATCGACCGGGACACCTCCGGCCTGCTCATCGCGGCCAAGAACGACTTCGCCCACCAGGCCCTGGCCGACCAGCTCCAGGACCACTCCCTCTGCCGGGAGTACGAGGCGGTGTGCGTGGGCGCCCTGCGGGAGGAGGCCGGCACCGTGGACGCTCCCATCGGCCGCAGCCAGGCCGACCGGAAGAGGATGGCCGTGGACCGGAGGGGCGGCCGGCGGGCGGTGACCCACTGGCAGGTGCTGGGGCGCTATCCGGGCCACACCCACATCCGCTGTGAGCTGGAGACGGGGCGCACCCACCAGATCCGGGTCCACATGGCCTCCATCGGCCACCCCCTGCTGGGGGACACGGTGTACGGGAGCAAAAAGCCGGTGCCCGGCCTGGCGGGCCAGTGCCTCCACGCCAGAAGGCTCACCTTCCGCCACCCCCGCACCGGGGAGCGGCTCACGGTGGAGTGCCCCCTGCCGGACTACTTTACGCAGGTGCTGGACAGGCTGGGGCGGCAGGGATGAGCCCAGGGCCCGTCTGAAAAGGGGCGGCGCCCGTGTGCAAGCAGGCCCCAGGCCGCCCCGGAGGGCGGCTCCGGGCGGCAGATTCCCCGGCGGGACAGCCGGCCGGGGCGGGGAAGAGGGGATACCATTTGGGAAAATTCAGCGGCGTGCTGCTGGTCAGCGACTTTGACGACACCCTCAGCTGTGAGGAGGGGGGCATCCCCCCGGCCAACCGGGAGGCCCTGGACTACTTCACCCGCGGCGGGGGGATCTTTACCGTGGCCACCGGCCGGGCCCGGCCCAACTTCGCCCCCCACGCCGGCCAGGTGCCCATCAACGCGCCGGTGATCCTGTCCAACGGCTCCGCCCTCTACGACTTCCGCACCGGGGAGATGGTGTACGAGACCTTCCTCCCCGAGCGGGTGCGGGGGGATATGGAGGAGGTGGCCCGGGCCATCCCCTCCATCGGGTTTGAGGCCTACCACAACGACCAGGTGTACACCTACCAGCCCAACGCCGTCACCCGCCGCCACCTGGAGCGGGCGGGCCTGCCCAGCCGGGAGACGCCCATCGCGGACATGCCCCTGCCCTGGAGCAAGGCCATCCTCCAGCAGCGCAACGAGGTCCTGCTGGAGGCCCAGCGGTACATGCTGGAGCGGTGGGGGGAGCACTATGAGGTGATCTTCTCCAACCTGGTGCTGCTGGAGCTCACCCGCAAGGGGAGCAGCAAGGGCGGCATGGTGGAGCTGCTCGCCCGCCGCCTGGGCATCGGGGCCCAGCACGTCTACTGCATCGGCGACAACCAGAACGACATCCCCATGCTGGCGGTCTCCGCCATCCCCTTCGCCCCCGCCGACTGCGCCCCCGAGGTGCGGGCGTGGGGGGCCCGCCTCCTGTGCCCCTGCGGGTCGGGCTGCGTGGCCCAGGCCGTGGGGATTCTGGACAACATCTACTGAAGAACGAGGGGCGGGCGGCGGCGCCGCCCGCCCCAACGGCAGAGGCCGGCGCGCGGAGTGCTCCGCGCGCCGGCCTCCCGCTATTCCGCCAAAGTGAAGAAGTCCTCCACCCGGTCGTTCTTGTCGAACACGTTGTTGTAGAGCAGCACCTTGTAGTCCTCAATGGCCCCGTCCAGCTCCTCCGGCAGGGCGGCGTTCTCCCTGTACCAGTTCCCCTGGGCGTCCCGGACGCCCACGGTGTTGATCACCGGGGCGGCCTCCCACAGCTGGGAGAGGAACTTCTGGTACCCGGTCATGGGCAGGTTGGCCGTGTCCATCAGCAGGGCGGACAGGTAGTTGAGGGACAGCTCCACCCCCTGGGCCTCCGGGATGTCGTAGTTGGCCCAGATCAGGAAGGGCACCATCTGCTTTTTCTGGGCCGCGGCGGTGTCGGGATTGACCCCCAGCACGTCGGTGTAGAAGTTGGTGGCCACCTGGGGCTGGTGGTCGCCGAACAGGAGGACCATGGTGGGCTCCTCCACCTGGGAGAAGTATTCGATCAGGTACTGGAAGGCCTGGTCGCTCTGGTACACCAGGGAGAGGTACTGGTTCACCGTCTGGAAGCGGCCCTCCAGTTCTCCGGTGAGCCACACCTCCCGGGGCAGGTTGGTCCACGCCATCTGGTAGGCGGAGTGGTTCTGCATGGTCACGTTGAAGAGGAACAGGGGCTGCCCCGCCTCCTTCTCCTCGTACCAGCGGATCAGGTTCTCATAGTCGCACAGGTCGGTGACGTAGCCGGTGCGCTCGTCCCCCCGCATATATTCCCGGTCCTGGAAGTCGCTCTCGAAATAGACCTCATCAAAGCCGTAATTTTTGTACACCGTGGGGCGGTTCCAGCCGGAGGAGCGGTAGGGGTGGGCGGCGATGGTGGTATACCCCAGGGCCTCCATCTGCCCCACCAGGGAGGGGTCCCCGTCGGACACGTACATCTGATAGGGCACCGTGCCGGCGGGGAGGAAGGCGGTGGTGTTGCCGGTGAGGAACTCGTACTCCGAGTTGGCGGTGGTGCCGCCGAACACCGAGGAGTAGGCGTACCCCTTGACGGTGTTCTCGGTGAGGGAGCGGAGGAAGGGCATGGCGTCCACGTTGCTCTCCACCCCCGGGAGGACGGACAGGTCGGACAGGGACTCGTTCATGATCACGATCACGTTTACCGGCCGGACAGACCCGTCCGCCGATGCCTCCGCATCGGCGGTGTCGCTGGGGCTCTCCCCAGCGAGGGCCGCTAAGGTCTCCTGGGAGTAGCTGTCCGGCTTCTCCACCCTCATGTACTTCAGGCACACGGTGAAGTTGAGCACCAGGCCGTTGCCCCGGGTGGTCCACATGGAGGGCTCGATGCCCAGGGACTCCACCAGGGGGGTGGCGAAGAACACCGCCAGGAACACCGCCGCCCCGCCGGCGGCGGCCGCGGCCCCCGGCCAGTGGATGGGCCGCCGCTCCTCCTTCGGCAGGAGGGACAGGAGGGCCAGCGCCAGGACGAATATGCCGATGGTGCACCACTGCATCCCGTCGGGGCGGTAGTCGTAGCTGCCCGCCACGTTGACCGCCGTGCCCAGGGTGAGGAGGTCGCCGGGGAAGAGGGTGCGCCCCCGGAAGGAGATTAAGTAGTGGTTGGCCATGCCGATGCCCCAGGCGATACCGAAGGCCCACCTGGCCGCCGCAATGCGCCGCCGGCGGCGGAGGAAGTAAAAGATCAGCTCCAGCAGGTAGTACCAGGCCAGGTTGAGGGCCGCCTGCACGGGGGTGAAGTCGTCCCAGCTGTTGTAGTTCAGATATTCCACCAGCGCGAAGGCCAGCAGGGGGAGGAAAACCAGCAGGGCCCGGCCCGTCCAGGCCAGCTGCCCCTCCGTCAGGGGGAGCCTGGGCCGGCGGAAGCGGCGCTGTCTGCCGCGGGGAGCTTCTACGGTATAGGTCATGGGTGTTTATGCCGCCTTTACGGAGATTTTACGTAAACCCTATTGTAACAGAAAAGAGCGAAAGCGCAACGCGCTTTCGCTCTTTTTAATCAAATCTTCATGGTGGCGGGCTCAGGCGGTCGGGCCGCCCTCCGCCGGGGCCCCGCCCTCCTCCTTTACCTCCCGGATGAGGATGAAGGGGGTCAGCTCCCGGGACTGGCCCGCCGGGTTGTCCCGAATGAGGCCCTTCAGGGTCTCGTCGTCCAGGGCGATGGAGGCGGCCTTGCCCAGGATCTCCACGTTCAGATCGTTGGCGTCCACGATCATGGCCTGCACCCCGGTGGCGGCCTCGATCTCGTCGCACACCCTGCCGGGGTTCTCCGGGATGCGGATGCCGAACTCGCCGTACTCCTGGAACTCGTGGTCGTAGAAGCCGTCCAGGCCGGACACCTCCTGCCCCACCATCTCGTAGAACACGCCCCGCCTGCCGAACAGCTTGCCCACGCCGGCGCAGATGGCCGCCCAGATGACGAACAGGGCCCCCCGCTCGTTGATGGCGAACTGCATCTTGTAGGGGCTGTCCACCCCAATGCCGGCGGAGGAGTGGGAGGCGAAGCGGGACAGGAACCGGGCCAGCCAGCCCACCTTCATGTCCTTTTTATACACCACCCGCTTCTGGCACAGGCCGATGATCTTCTCGCTGGAGGAGAGCAGGTCCCCCGGCTGCCACACAGGCTTGACGTACCGCTCCACCAGGTCGATGTAGCTCTCCCCCACCTGCACGAAGTGGGTCTGTATGGCGTGGCGGGCGTAGGTCCTCCCGTTGACCTCTATGGTGACGCTTTTTCCCTCGTTTGCGCGGAATTCCATGGCAAAACCTTCTTTTGTGTTTGATGTCCACCATATTATACCCGCTCGGGGGGCGGTGTGCAACACAAAGTTTCGCGGGGAGCCGCAGCGGGGTGCGCGGCAGCGGGGGGCCGCCCTCAGAGACCCTGGTTCTGGGGGATCTGGGGCAGGGAGTCAAAGCCCTTCCGGAGCTCCTCGTCGGTGGGCACGTGGTCGCTCATCCTGCCGCTGAGGTAATTCTCGTAGGCGGTCATGTCAAAGTATCCGGTGCCGGTGAGGCCGAAGAGGATGGTCTTGGCCTCGCCGGACTCCCTGCACCTCAGGGCCTCGTCGATGGCGCCCCGGATGGCGTGGGCGGACTCGGGGGCGGGGAGGATGGTCTCCCGCTTGGCGAAG
>CALWXU010000012.1 GCA_944385585.1 uncultured Flavonifractor sp. | reverse complement strand
GCTCACCGCCAGGGCCACGCTGGTCAGCAGGTACAGCCCCTCGGGGATCATGCCGATGAGGGCGGCCACCATGGAGACCACCGCCTCCTGTGCGGTGCGCTCCAGGAACACGAACTCCTTGACGAACAGGGCCACGCCGATGGGCACCAGCAGAAGGCCGATGCCCCGGATGAGCTTGTCCAGGGAGGACATCATCTCGCTCTTGCCCACGGTGACGTCCTTCTTGGCCTCCAGGGTCAGGCGGGCGGCGTAGGACTCCGCCCCCACCCGGTCCAGCCGGGCCCGGCAGCGGCCGGACACCACAAAGGAGCCGGAGAGCAGCTCGTCGCCGGGGGCCTTGGTGATGGCGTCGGCCTCGCCGGTGATCAGGGCCTCGTTGACCTGGATCTGCCCGGAGAGGACGGTGGCGTCGGCGGGGATCTGGTCGCCGGAGGAGAGCTCTGCCACGTCGTCCCGCACCAGCTGGGCCGAGGGCACGGAGACCAGGTTCCCCTCCCGCACCACGCTGGCCCGGGGGGCGGCCAGCAGGTTGAGCTTGTCGATGGTCTGCTTGGAGCGCAGCTGCTGGAAGATGCCGATGCCGGTGTTGGCCGCGGCGATGAGGAGAAAGAGCATGTCCTCAAAGGAGCCCACCGCGATGAGCAGGGCCGCCAGCACCACAAAGATAAAGTTGAAGAAGGTGAACACGTTCTCCCGGACAATCTCGCCCACCGTCTTGGTGGGGGACTCCACCGGGTCGTTGGCCCAGCCGTGCTGCTGCCGCTCCTTGACCTGGTGGAGATTGAGGCCCTGCTCCGGGTCGGGATTGACCCGGGGCACCTCCCGCCGGGGCTTTGGGGCCTCTGTCGGAAGGGCCCGCCTGCGCGCGTGCGTCTCTTTCATGCTTCCGCCTCTGATCCTTTGGGATTTGTCGCTTCTCATCCATGGCTGAACTCTTCCCGCGAACGCCGAAATCGGCGCATATGGGAAGCATTGCGCGGCAGTGCCGCGCAAATAAGCTGTTTTGCGGTTTATTCACAAGACATTATAGTAGATCCCAGAGGCTGGAACAACCCCGGCCCCCGATTATTTACCGATTTTTCACAAGCGCCCGGGCCGGCGGGGCAGGTTCCCGTTCTGCCCGCCCCCGCTCCCGCACTATACTGGAACAGGAAAGGAGGCGGCTGCCGTGGAAGCCAAACCGGAAAAGTCCCAGAGCATCACCCGGCTGGCCCTGTGCGTCCTCATCGCCGCGGGCCTCTACGCCGGGGCGGGAAAGCTCCCCCAGCTGGAGCCCTACCGCCCCTGGCTGGAGGAGCACAAGATAGAGGCCATCGCTGTGGCGGCGGCGGTCCTGTTCGGCCTGTCCCTGGCCCTGCTCCCCCTTGCCCAGGGGGAGGGGGAGCGGGAGGCGGCCCAACCGCAGGAGGCCGGCCCCTGCGCCGGATATGAGCCAACGGAGGGCCCGCTGTAGAGCGGGCCCTCCGCCATGCGAAGCGTCATTTCCCACGCACCTGCCGCAGGAAATGACGGGTTGAAGCCTGATTCCGCCGCCGGGTCCAGGGGCGAACCTGCCGGGGGCGGGTTTGGTGAAAATCGGGCGTCAGCCGCCTCAAAAAACAGGTGACAATCCCTTTGGAGCTCACCGGAACAGCGGCAGCAGCGCCGCGCCGATGATCCCCGCGTCGTTGCCCAGGGAGGCCCGCACCAGCCGGGTACGGTGGAGGCTGCTGCGGGCGTAATCCTCCCGGTTGAGGATGTAGCGCACCGGGGCCATAAGGGTCTCCCCCTGGGCGGAGGGGCCGCCGCCGATGCACACCACCTCCGGCTGGAAGAGGTTCACCAGGCTGGCGACGCCGCAGCCCAGGTAGTCCACATACTCGTCGATCACCCGGCCGGCGGCGGCGTCCCCCTGGGCGGCGGCGTCAAAGGGGGTGCGGCCGTTGACCGCCTCCAGGCTCCCGGCCAGCTTCCACAGCAGGGAGCTGGAATCCTCCTGCATGACCTCCCGGGTGCGCTTGATGAGGGCGGTGGCGGAGCAGTACGCCTCAAAGCACCCGAGGCGGCCGCAGGTGCAGGGCCGGCCGCCGTGTTCAATGACCATGTGGCCGGCCTCCATGCCGGCGTAGTTGAAGCCGGTGTAGAGCCTTCCGTTGAGGACCGCGCCGCTGCCCACCCCGGTGCCCAAAGTGATGAGCAGCAGGGAGCGGCTGCCCTTGCCCGCCCCGGCGGCATACTCCCCCAGGGCGGCGGCGTTGGCGTCGTTTTCCAGGTAGATCTCCCTGCCCAGCCGCCTGGCCATCATCTCCACCAGGGGCACATCGCGGAAGTCCAGGTTGGACCAGAACTTCACCACCCCGGCCTCCGGGTCGATGGCGCCGGGAGAGCCGATGCCCACCGACGCAATATCGTCCAGGGACAGCTCCGCCGCCTCGGCGGCGGCACGGGAGGCGGCGGCCATCTGGTCGGCCACGGCCTCCGCCCCCCTGGGCGTGGGGAGGCTGGCCCGGCCCAGGATGGAGCCCTCCGCGTCCACCACGGCGGCGGCCACATTGGTGCCGCCCAGATCAATGCCCAAATACTTCATAAATCGTCCTCCCGCACAAAACGTACCCCCATTATAATGCAGGACGGGCCGGGGCACAAGAGGGAATGCGCTATGCGGCCACCTGGCCCCGGGCCCGCTTAGGGAGGTGGGGGAGCACCGGACCGGGCCGGCGGCTCCGGGTGCGCAGGTGGACCAGGAGGGTTACGCCGGCGCTGAGGAGGAGGAAGGCGTAGAAGCTGATCCCCCGGGAGACCAGCACCGCCGGGGCCACCAGCCCCGCGCCGAAGAAGAGCTTCATGGCGGTCACAAAGCCCCCCTCGGAGGCCCCCACCGCCCCGGGCAGGGGGAGGGAGGCCACCGCCAGGGTCACCAGGGCCTGGGTGCCGATGATGGCCACGGCCCCGCTGCCGCTGAGGCCGAAGGCGTGGTACACCACCAGGGGCACGGCAAACTGGGCGGTGAGCTGGCAGAAGGTGATGCCCAGCAGCACGGGCACCAGGCCGGGGTTCTGCCTGACGCAGTCCGCCCCCCGGCGGTACTCCGCCAGCTGCTTCTCCAGCTTGTCCCGGGCGGCGGCCTCGTCGCGCACCAGGCGCACCCGGACCAGCAGGGAGAGCACCCCGCCCGTCAGCCTCCGGGCGGCGCCGGGCAGGAACATGAGGCACAGCATGCCGGCCGTCAGCACCCCGTTCACCGCCGCGCCGAAGAGGAGCAGCAGCCCCAGCCCGGCCCCCAGGTTGGTCACCAGGTCGAAGCGGAGCAGGGCGATGGCCAGGGCGTACCCCATGACCACCACCTGATAGCACACGGCGATGAGCATCATGTTCAGGGCCCCGTGGGCGGCGGGGATGCCGTCCCGGGACATGTAGTAGACCTGGGCGGGCTGCCCTCCGGTGGCGGAGGGGGTGATGGAGCTGACGTAGAAGCCCACAAAGGAGTAGCCCAGGCAGCGGCGGTAGGGGGCCCTGTGGCCCAGCCGGCCCAGGATCAGGCGGGAGCACAGGGCCTCGCACCCCACAAAGGCCAGCATGAGCCCCAGGCCCAGCACCAGCCAGCCGGGCCTGAGCCTGCCCAGGATCTGTGCCAGTCTGGTGATGGGCTGGTCCTTGAAGAGCATCCAGCCAGTGAGGGCCATGAGGGCCAGGATCAGCCCGACGCCCACAAGGGTTTTCTTCCTGCTCATGCCATGCCCACTCCCTTCTCTGTGCGCAGGCCCGCCAGGATCCGGGCCAGGCTCTCCTCCTCCAGCTGGGCCTTCATGGCGCGCATATTGGCGCGCATGTCCTCCAAGGCCCCGTCGTCATAGATCAGCGACCGGATGGCCTCCAGGCACGCCTCCGGCTCCTTGGCCGCCGTGCGGCCAAGGCCCCGCTTCACCAGGAAGCGGGAGTTGAGCTTCTCCTGCTCCAAAAAGGGCTCCCAGGCCAGGATGGGCAGCTCGGAGAAGATGGTCTCAAACAGGGTGATGCCGCCCGGCTTGGTGAGCACCAGGTCGGCCCGGGCCATGTAGTCGTACACCCGGTCGGTGAAGCCCAGCACCTGGATGTTGGGATACCTGCCGGCCAGGCGGTCGTAGAGCTTCTGATTGCGGCCGGTGATGATGGTGGTGTGGACGCCGGGCATGGCGTCCAGCGCCTCGTAGAAGCTGTCCCTCCTGGGCAGCAGGCCCAGCCCGCCGCCCATGATCAGCAGCTGCCGGGTGCGGCCGGGCCGGCGGACCACGGGCCGCTTGAACTCAGAGCGGACGGGGATGCCGGTGACGCAGATGCTGTCCCGGTCCACCCCCTTGGAGGCCAGCTTCTCCCGGAGGTCGTTGGAGCCCACCAGGTAGCAGTCGGTGTATTTGTGAATCCACTCGGAGTGGCTGGACAGGTCGGTGACGCAGGTGACCAGGGGCAGGCGGCTCCCCGTGGCGCCCTTCCACCGGGACACCATCCGGGCGCACAGGGGGTGGGTGGCGATGACCACGTCGGGCCCCCTGTCCATAAACAGCCCGGTCAGGCTGTCCAGAAACAGGTCGTCCAGCACCGTCCAGGTGTCGGCGGGCAGATCCTTCGTCAATTTATAATAGAGGTTGAACAGCCCGCTGCCCCGGGTGACCAGCAGGTTGAAGCACTTGTACATGGCCTCGGACGCGTTGGGCATGGCCTGGGCCACCAGGTCCAGCACCTCCGCCTCCGCCCCGGGAAACGCCCGCAGCAGCTGCTGGCGCAGGGACTGGGAGGCCGACCAGTGGCCCATACCGAATTTTCCGGTGAGAATCAGAATACGCACGGGGGTTCCCCTCCTTTACACTTGACAGTATAACGGAGTTTTCTTTAGAAAACCTCGGCGCAATCCTTAAAGAATGATTAAGAAATTCTAACAATCTGGCGGGGAGGGGCCTCTCCCGCCCCGCAGCAGGCCGCCGCCCGCCAGGATTCGCCGGAATAGGCCCGGAATACCAGCCCGTCCAGCGCCCCCGCCTCCCCCGGGGCAAGCAGGGGGACGGCGATGCTCCGGGGGGCCTGCCGCAGGCCGGCGCCGGTGCACTTGACCCTGGCCTCCTTCAGCGTCCAGAGGGTATAAAACGCCCCCCAGTCCCCGCCCTGCCGCAGAAACCAGGCGTACTCCTCCGCCGAGAGCACGTGCCGGGCCAGCCCGGGCCGCCGGGGGCGGAGGACCTCCACGTCCACCCCCAGGGGCGCGCGCCCCGCGCCGCACAGGGACAGGCCCCCGCTGTGGCTCAGGTTGAAGTGGAGGCCGGGCGCGCCCGGGAAGCGGGGCTTGCCGTTTTCGTCCCGCTCCACAGCCGGCAGGGCGGGCAGGCCGTACTCCGCCTTTACCAGCCCCTCCAGGAGCTCATACGCGTCCCCTGTCCCCAGCCACAGCACCATCTTCCGCGCCTCCTTTCTCCCAGTATACCACAGATCTCCGCGATTTTGTAGGGGCGGATATCATCCGCCCGCCGGTTATGGCCGCTCAAACGTCCCCAGGAACAGGGGCACCCCCCGCTCCAGGTCCACGATGGCGTAGCAGAAGGGCCGGTCCAGGATCAGCTCCTCGTATTCCTCCATCATGGGCTCCCCCCCTGAGCGCATCTCCACCGCTGTGGCGGCGGCGGCCTCGGTGCCCTTCTCATTGACCTGGATTTTGGCCCGGTGAGCCACGGAGCTGATAAACAGGGGGCCGCCGATCTCGGCGGCGCCCATTCCAGAGAAGTCAGCCCGGGCCGGGTCAAAGGCGGTGTCCAGGCCCAGGGCGGACAGGGCGTCGGCCAGCTCGCCGCCCCACTCCGCCTCGAACTTGGGCATGCGGAGCAGCAGCCGGGTGTCCGCCGCCGCCGTGATCAGCTCTGAAAAGGTGTTCCCGTCCAGCCCCTCCAGCCAGGAATCCAGCCCCTCGTCCGGCAGGACGGCCACGAAGGCCAGCCGCCCGTCGTCGTAGGGCAGCACCGCCCCGGCGGCGTCCCCGGTGCGGAAGTATTGCTCCTGCCGGATGCCGTTGGAGAGGAAGTCGGTCACCGCGGCGCTGTCGTCGGCGGCATAATAGAAGTTGTCCTCCCGGTTGTTCTCCGGGGCAAACTCGTCGGCCCAGGTGTTTTTCAGATAGAGGGCATTGACCAGCAGCAGGGCGGCGTCCTCCGCCGGCACCTTTGTCAGGATCTCGGGGATCATGCCGTTGGTGTTCGCCTCCACCCAGCCGTTGACCGCCTGCCTGGTCCGCTCGGTGGCCAGATCGGTCTGGTACAGTCCCGCGCCGTAGAAGGCGGTGCACCGGGAGAGAAACCGCTCGTTGGCCTCCAGGCTGTCGTCCAGCCACAGGGAGTCGGCCAGATTGGACACGGTGCTGCCGCCCAAATCCCGATACTCGGCCAGCAGGGAGGCGGCGTTGGCGTTGACGGTGTCCGTATCCGCCCCCAGCAGGGCCTCAAACTCCGCCAGCGTGTCCCCGGCGGCGCCGTTGGCCGTCATGGACAGGGCCAGGGAAATGGACAGGGGGGAGAGCAGGGTGTTCACCCCCGGCTCCCGCACCGCCCGGAGCAGCTGGGCTCCCAGATTTCCGATGGCGGCGTCCGCCGCCCCGTCGGCCTCCGGGGGCGCGGGCGTTCCCGCCTCAACGGGCTGAGACAGGTCGGTCACCTCCGCCGGTAGACGATAGGCCCCAACCGGGGCGGCGCAGCCCGCCAGCAGGGCCAGGGGCAGGAGCAGAGACAGCAGCTTTCCTTTCACGGGGAACCCCTCCTTTGGATTGTAGTTGCTTTTTGGACGGAAGTTAGGGTAAAATGTTCCATGTCTTAAAGCGTTCTTAAAACATTTCCCCCGTGGGACTTAAATCTTTTCCGCTAGACTGATTCTGCAAGACGAGGTGAGGGTATGAACACCATTCTGATCTGCGACGACGACCGGGACATCGTATCCGCCCTGGACATCTATCTGACCAGCGAGGGGTATGAGACGGTGAAGGCCTACGACGGGCTGGAGTGCCTGGAGGCGGTGAAGCGCCAGCCGGTGGATCTGATCCTGCTGGACGTGATGATGCCCGGCCTGGACGGCATCCGCACCACCGCCAAGCTGCGGGAGAGCTGCAACGTGCCCATCATCCTGCTCACCGCCAAGAGCGAGGACAGCGACAAGATCCTGGGCCTGAACATCGGCGCGGACGACTACATCACCAAGCCCTTCAACCCCATCGAGGTGATCGCCCGGGTGAAGAGCCAGCTGCGGCGATATACCAGCCTGGGGGGCAAGAGCGGCGGCGGGAACGACAATCCCTCCCTGCTCACCAACGGCGGCATCGCCATGGACGACGGGGCCAAGTCGGTGACGGTGGACGGGGAGCCGGTGAGCCTCACCCCCCTGGAGTACAACATCCTCCTGCTGCTGATGAAAAACCCCGGCCGGGTGTTCTCCACCAGCCAGATCTACGAGCTGGTGTGGAACGACCCATCTCTGGGCTCGGAAAACACGGTGGCCGTCCACATCCGCCACCTGCGGGAGAAGCTGGAGATCGACCCGGCCAACCCCCGCTATATCAAGGTGGTATGGGGCCTGGGCTACAAGATGGAGAAAGTTGTCTAGGGGGGACTATCATCTGTTTTTTTGAGGTGGCTGACGCCCGACTTTCATCGAACCTGCCCCCGGCAGGTTCGACCCTAGATACGGCGGCGGTTCCCAAGGAAACCGCCGCCGATACCCCCCTCACCCGCGCCCGCGCGGGTGGTTGCCCGCCAGTGGCGGAGCAAACAGTGGTGTGCTCCGCAGGCACACAAGGTGAATTGCCCTGAAAGGGCAAGAGAAGGCACCCTGGGGTGTGTCCTGCTCCGCACAGATTTTTATTTTACAGAGCGGACACTGAGCATCCCTACTATTCACTATTCGCTGCCCTTCCGAGGTGATCCCATGAACAAGTTCAAGACCAGCCTGGCGGCCAAGGCGGCCGCGGTGCTGCTGACCCTGGCGGTGGTCTCCGGGGGCTTCTGGGCCACCCTGTTCACCATCAGCCAGTGGGACACCCTCTGGCTGGGGAACAGCTACTACGACAGCAGCGACTATGACGACGACCTCGTGAACCGGGAGTTCCAGCTCCGTGAGCTTGCCAGGCTGCTCCAGACCAAGGAGTGGGAGGGCACCCTGCCCTACCTGGACCAGCGGCGGCTGGAGATCCTGGAGGAGGCCCTGTCGGCGGAGCGGACCAATTTCCGCTTCAACATCCGCCGCAACGACACGGGGGTGCTGATCTACTCCAACCTGGAGGGGACCGGCGTTCTGGAGGACCACGTCCACGCGGTGGAGCAGATCAAGCTCACCCTGTCCCAGGACAACGGCGAGACCGCCAACGACTACAAGATCTGGGACAGCGAGCGGGGGTACTACCTGCTCAACGTGACCCTCCCCGACGGTACCCTGCAGCTCTTCCTCCCGTCGGAGGCCGAGCAGGCCGCCCTCTACGGCTATACCTACGACGGCTACGACGACTGGGACTACGACGAGGCCAGGGACAGCCGGGTGACCCAGTCGGTGCTGGCCCTGGAGTACGGCGTGGCCGACCCCCTGGTGGTGGAGGACGAGTTCTGGGACGGCCGGGCGGACTACCAGAGCTACGCCGGCTATCTGCCGCTGGTGGCGGTGCTGGCGGTGGTGCTGGACGCGCTGTCCGTGCTCCTGCTGGTGTTCCTGTTCCGCGCCGCCGGCTGGCGGGCGGGGCAGCCCCGCCCTGTCCTCAACTGGTTTGACCGCATCCCCCTGGATCTGCTGGCCTTCTGCGCCTTCTGGATCATCGTTGTCCTCATCAACGCCGGGGACTCCATCACCTACGGCCTCAACACCATGGAGCTGATCACCGAGCTGTGGGTGGGGCTGGGCGCCATCACCGCAGGGGTGGCGGGCACCCTGCTGGCCCTCTGCCTCACCATCGCCGACCGGGTCAAGACGGGCACGCTCTGGTCCAACAACCTGCTGCGGATGCTGGGAAGCCTGGCGGGCCGCGGCCTCCGGGCCCTGGCCCGGTCGTGGCCCCTCACCGGCCGGACGGCGCTGCTGTTCGTCCTCTATGTGGTGTGCAGCGTCTTTCTCATGGCGCTGCCCTTCCCCATATGGCTGGCCTTCCAGGCCGTCGCCCTTCTGGCCCTGTGCCGCTGGACGATCCAGTGGCGGCGGGTGCGGGACGGCACGACACGGATTCTGGGCGGCGAGCCGGAGTTCAAGATCGACACCAGCCACATGTACAGCGATCTGGCCGACCACGCCCAGCAGCTCAATGACCTGGGTGAGGCCGTGGGCACGGCGGTGGACGACCGGCTGCGCAGCGAGCGGTTCAAGGCCGAGCTGATCACCAACGTGTCCCACGACCTGAAAACCCCCCTGACCAGCATCATCAACTATGTGGACCTCCTGCGCAAGCAGGGCCTGGACAGCCCTCACGCCCTGGAGTACCTGGAGGTGCTGGAGCGCAAGAGCCAGCGGCTGAAAAAGCTCACCGAGGACCTGGTGGAGGCGTCCAAGGCGTCCACCGGAAGCCTGCCGGTCCATCTGGAGCGGCTGGGCATGGTGCAGCTGCTCCAGCAGGCCCTGGGGGAGTGGGAGGAGCGGTTTGCCCAGTCCGGCCTGACCGCGGTGCCGGAGTATCCGGCGGCGGAGGCCTGGATCATGGCCGACGGCCGCCACCTGTGGCGGGTGATCGACAACCTGCTGTCCAACTGCAACAAATACGCCATGGAGGGCACCCGGGTCTATATCGCCGTGACGGAGTGGGAGGGGCAGGTGCGCCTGTCCATCAAAAACGTGTCCCGGCAGGCCCTTAACATCCCGGCGGAGCGGCTGATGGAGCGGTTTGTGCGGGGGGACGAATCCCGCGCCACCGAGGGGTCCGGCCTGGGCCTGTCCATCGCCCGCAGCCTCACCGAGCTGCAGGGGGGCCAGTTCCGCCTGGACATCGACGGCGACCTGTTCAAGGCCGCCGTGATCTTCCCGCAGGCCCCGGAACAGCCGGAATCTCTCCCGCCGGCCAGCTAAAAACCCGGCCCCGGAGCGTTTGCTCCGGGGCCGGGTTTTCATGGTTCACTCAGTCGGTGACGAAGGGCAGCAGCGCGATCTGACGGGCGCGCTTGATGGCCTCGGTCAGCTGACGCTGGTGCATGGCGCAGGTGCCGGTGGTGCGGCGGGGCAGGATCTTGCTCCGCTCGGACAGGAACCGGCGCAGCTTGGCGGAATCCTTATAGTCGATGTGCTCCACCTTGTCCACACAGAAGGTGCAGACCTTGCGGCGCTTGCGGCCGCGGGGGCGCTCTCTATCCATAGCCATAACAGGGAACCTCCTTTACCACGGGCCTGTAGCCCGTCTTGTTTTTGTGACCCGCGCCCGGCGCGGGCAGGTGTCTGTCAAAAGGGCAGCTCCCCGTCGTCGTCGGAGAGCTCGGCGAACTGGTCGCCGCCGCCCATGGGGGCCGCGTAGCCGCCAGAGGCCGGCGCCGGGGGCGGCGCGTAGCCGCCGGACGGGGCGCCGTAACCGCCGGAGGAGGGGCCGGCATAGCCGCCCGCCTCCGCGTCCCGCCTGGACTCGCCGAAATACACGTTGTCGGCCACAACCTCAGCGCTGGTGCGCTTGTTGCCGTCCCGGTCCGTCCAGTCACGCATCTGGAGGCGGCCCTCCACCACGGCCATGCGGCCCTTGGCGAAGTAGCGGGAGACGAACTCCGCCGTCTGACGCCAGGCCACCACGTCGATCCAGTCGGTGGCCTTTTCGCCGGTGGTCTTGTCCTTAAAGTCCCGGTCCACCGCCAGCCGGAAGGACGCCACGGGGGTGCCTGTCTGGGTATGGCGCAGCTCGGGATCGCGGGCCAGCCGGCCCATGAGAATAATCCGGTTCAGCATCTCTGCCTGCCCCCTCTTACTCGTCGTCCTTGCAGACGATCAGAGAGCGCATGACGCCGTCGGTAATGCGCAGGATACGGTCCAGCTCCCGGGGGAACTCGGGCTTGGAGCTGAAGGTCATCAGCACGTAGTAGCCCTCGGTCAGGTCGTTGATGGGATAGGCCAGGTGGCGCTTGCCCCACTCGTCAACCTCCGCCAGGGTGCCGTTCTGCTCCACCAGGGTCTTGAACTTGGCCACCATGGCCGCGGTGGCCTCCTCATCCAGGTTGGGGTTGAGGATGAACACCACCTCATAGTTTCCGCTCAGTTTTGCCATTTGTTTGCACCTCCTTATGGACGTATGGCCCCCGCCCTTCCGCGGGGGCAAGGATGTGCCTGTTCGTCGAAACAAGCTATATTATTATATAGGATTCCCACCGAAAGTCAAGGGATTTTTTCCGTTTTTCCGCTGAAAAAGGCGGCAAAATCAGCTGCCGAAGGTGTTGACCGCGATATGGGACAGCAGGATCGGCCTCAGGGTGTGGCTGCCCCCCATCTGTGCCCGTACCCTCCGCCCCAGCCATGGTGCCCGGATGCCCCGGATTCGGCCTCCCCACCGGGCGAGAGCGTCAGAATCCGGTCCCGGAGCTCCCGCATGGTCATGTCCCGGACCTCCTCCGGCGTGACATCCGGGTCCAGCGCCCGCAGGGCCAGGTAGGCCCGGTATTTTCCGTAGGTGAGGCCAAGGTCGTGGGCGGCGGCCACGTCGTCCGCCGCGGCGGCGTAGCAGCGGGCGTTCTGGCGCCCCGCGGTGCAGGATTCCATGTCGGACAGGATTTTCCCGCACTGCACCTGGTCCGAGCCGGCCACGGTGATGGTCAGAACCTCCCCCCCGGCCAGCAGGGCCGAGAGGGTGTCGCTCTCCAGGATGGCCTCCACCGCGTCGTTGTAGTCCCAGAAGGTCACGTCCAGGGAGTCCGCCAGTTCCCGCCCGTCGTCATTATACCCCTCCACCGAGAGCACCCGGTCAAACCGGTTGATGCGCAGCTCCAGAGACGGGTTGACGTCGATGTCGATGGAGGCCGTGGGGACGAAATACAGCCAGGAGCCGCCGCCCAGCACCGCCATGACCAGCAGGCAGGCCAGGACGGGGGCCAGCCGCCGCCGTCCCGCCGGCGCGGCCGGGCGGCCCCGGGTCCTCTGCGCCAGGTACGCCCGCGTCCGCTGCTTGAGCGCCTCCCCGGCACGGACCTGCTGAAAGGCCTCCCTGATTCGCTCATCCATTGCCGCCGTCACCCCCCAACCGCTCTCTCAGCAGCTGCTTGGCGCGCGTCAGGAGCGTATAGACCGTGTTGACATTTTTCCCGAGAAGCCGGCCAATCTGCGGGGCGGTATAGCCCTCGTAGTAGTGCAGATAGACCACGTCCCTGTATTTCCCGGGCAGGGAGAGCACCGCCTCCAGCACCTCCCGGTGGTCCGGATCTGCCGGGGCAGGGGTCTCCAGGACCTCGTCCAGAGACACGGTCCGGCGGCGGAAAATGCTCCGGAGCAGATCCCGGCAGGCGTTGATGGTGACCCGGATAAACCAGGCCTTTTCGTGTTCCGGGCTCTCAAAGGCAGCGGAGCTGAGGACATATTTCAGAAACACGGTCTGAAAGATGTCCTCGGTGTCGGCCTCATTCTTCAGATGTACCATGCACAGCCGCCGGACCATGTCCGCATACCGCTCGATGGCCGTGTCAACCTCTTGTTCGCTCCGCATGCCAACCCCATCCGTTATCCGCAGAATCCCCCGCGGCAGCCGCGCCCCCGCCAGCCGGCGGCGGAGCCTGCCCCGCCGCGGCGGCCCCCGCTGAAGCCGGCCCCCTCTGCCTGACAGATCCCGCCGCAGGCGTCGCAGAGGCCGTCGCCGTCGGCGTCCGTGTAATGGCAGTGCTGTCCGGCATAGTCGCAGAGGCCGTCGCCGTCGGCGTCTGTATAATGGCAGTGCTGTCCGGCGTAGTCGCAGAGGCCGTCGCCGTCGCCGTCCGTGTAACGGCAGTGCTGTCCGGCGTAGTCGCAGAGGCCGTCGCCGTCCATGTCCAGAGTATACCGCCCGACACCGGGGCCTGCCGCCAGTGCGGTGGTCACAACAACCGCGAGCACGGCCGCCGCCGCTGAGGCCCTGACAAAAATCCGTTTCATACCCGATTCCCTCCATATTCATCCATTTGCCGCTGCCGGCTTCACTAGGAATACGTTTGGGACAGGGAGATCCATTCAGGCCTTCCAAAAATTTTTCTGATGAAAAGGCGGGGGCCCGCGTTGTGCGCAGGCCCCCGGATTTCCACACAATTTACTTGAGCGCCCCGGCCTTCTCCTTCAGGAAGCGCTTGAGCCACGCCCCGGTGGCCGGGTGGTCCAGGGCAAAGTCGATGGTGGCCTCCAGGAAGCCGCACAGGTTGCCGGTGTCGTACCGGCGGCCCTCGAAGTCCACCGCAACCATGCGGCTCTGCCGGCACAGCTCCCGCAGGCCGTCGGTGAGCTGGATCTCGCCTCCATAGCCGGGGCGCACGTTCTCCAGGATGTCAAAGATGTCCGGGGTGAGCACATACCGGCCCAGGATGGCGTAGTTGGAGAACCGCTGCTCCGGAGTGGGCTTCTCGTTCATGTCGGACACGTCAAAGATCCGCTCCTCCAGGGGGGAGACCTTCACGGAGGAGTAGCGGGAGATGGCCTCGGTGGCCACCCGCTGCACCCCTACGGCGGAGGCGCCGTACTTCTCCGCGGCCTCCACCAGCTGGAGGGTCACCGGCTTCTCCGCCCGCATGATGTCGTCCCCCAGCAGCACGGCGAAGGGCTCGTCCCCCACGAAGCGGCGGGCCCGGCCGATGGCGTGGCCCAGGCCCTTCGTCTCCTTCTGCCGCACATAGAAGATGTTGGCCAGATCGGCGGCCCGGCGGACCTCCACCAGCTCGGACTCCTTCCCCGCCTGGAGCAGGCGGGTCTCCAGCTCAGGGTAGTAGTCAAAATAGTCGTCCATGGCGGACTTGGCCCGGTTGGTGACGATCAGGATGTCCTCAATGCCGGACGAGACCGCCTCCTCGATGATATACTGGATCACCGGCTTGTCCACCATGGGGAGCATCTCCTTGGGGACGGTCTTGGTGGCGGGGAGCATCCGGGTGCCCAGCCCGGCGGCGGGGATGACAGCCTTGCGGACTTTCATGGTGAAAACCTCCAGCAGGGGCGGACGGAGCGCGCCGCCCGGTGTTAGTTGAGATGCGCGGCGGGGATCATGGGGCGGAAATATTTGACCCTGGACATCGCCTTCAGCAGGACGGTGCCCAGCACATAGCAGGCCGCGGCCTCGCCCACAACAAAGGTCCACAGGTTCCAGCCGTAGGCCGCCCAGAACGCGCCGTTGACGGCGCCCGTTGCCGCCCAGGCCCACATGGGGGGCAGCAGCAGGGCGTTCATCACAATGGGGGGCAGGGCCGCCAGATACCACCTGGGCATCCTCGCGGTGAGGAGGGCGGCGATGGCGGTGGCCAGGGTGCCCACCACCATATCGATGGGGCCGTAGGGGGAGAGAATGTTGGTCAGCAGGCAGCCCAGGGCCAGGCCCGGCGCGGTGGCCGGGAACAGGAAGGGCAGCACGGTGAGCGCCTCTCCCAGACGGACCTGGACGGGCCCGAAGGTGAGCTGAAAGATGTTGCCGAAGTAGCACAGGACGAAGTAGATGGCGGCCACCATTGCGGCCATGGCGAGCTTTTGTACCTTGGAATTGCGCATGGGTTGAGATACCTCCATTTTGGTATTTAGAGAACGGCGGGCGGATTTTTGGGCCGAAGCCGCCGAACGAACGCGGCATCGCCGCGCTTGGACCGGGTGTGGAAACCAGTCGGAGGTATTCTAACACGTTTCCCGCCGGAAGTAAAGGGGCCTTCCGCGCCGCCCGGGCAGGGGACCTTCCGCGCCGCCCGGGCAGGGGACGGGGGAAGCCCCGCGCCCCGGGCCGCGGCGGCAGAAGAGAGGGCCCCGCCAGACTGGCGGGGCCCTGCGTTCTGTTCTGATCAGGCCTGTGCCGGGGGCCTGCGGGTCCAGCCGGCACAGACGGCATTGATGGCCGCCTCGGCCCGGCTAAAGTCGCCGGCGGTGCGGATCATCACCACCTCCCGGCCGGTCAGGCCGGCCAGATCGGCGCAGCAGGCGGTACAGCCGCCCACCGACAGGAGCACGTCGTAGGCCTTGCCGGGCTCCGCGGTGTGGAAGCCGGCCCCGGGGCAGGCCGCCTTCAGCGCCTCCACCCCGGCCACCCGGTCAAAGCGGGGGTTGCAGCCGCCGCAGTAGCGCACGCCCACCGCCGCCTCAGCCATGGCCGTTCTCCCAGGTGTGGTTCAGGATGGCCTTGGCCTGGTCCAGCAGGTCCTGGCTCACCTCCTGGATGAGCACCACCTGCTCCACCGCGGGCACGGCGGCGCACACCGCCTCGGCAATAATCTGCTCGGTGGTGATGGTGGCGGAGGGGCAGCCGGAGCACTGGCCCAGCAGCCGCACCCGCAGCACCCCGTCCTCCAGGCTCACCACCTCCACCTCACCGCCGTGGCCGTGGAGGTAGGGCCGCACCTGGGCGGCCAGCACCTGTTCAATCTGCTCTCTCAGCTTCTCGTCCATCTCACTCCACCAGATCCACGGTGTAGCCCAGCTCCCGCAGGCCGGAGACGATGCCGCCCGGGTCCACCATGTGGCCCGCGCCCACGGCCAGGAAGAAGGTGTTCTCCCCCTCGGTCTCCAGGTACTCCGCCGCCGCGGCGATCATGCCCGGGTCCCGCTCGGTAAACAGCTTGGCGTTGAGCTCGTCGTCGCTGTTGAGGATGGCCTGCTTGTCGTAGACCGCCAGGAAGGCCTCGGGGTCCCGGTTCTTCCAGGCGTCGAACATGGCGGCGATCTGCGCCTGCTGGGCCTGGGCCAGCGCCTGGGCCTCCTCGCTGACCGTCTCCCCGCTGAGGGCGGTCTCATACATGGCCAGGCTGCTGTCCAGATAGGTCTCCTGATACTCGGCGGACAGGCCGTCAAAGATGCCGCCCTGGAAGGCGTAGGTCTCCACCGCGTCGATGGTCTTGCCGGCGTTCACCGCGTAGGCGTTGATGTAGGCGTCCACGGCCATGGCGTTGGCGCTGGTGGTGTCATCCTGGAGGCTCAACATCCCGAAGGTGGAGGCCAGGGCCCAGGGCTTGTAGCTGTCAAAGCCGTTGGGGCCCATGCCCAGGGCCTCCGCCGCCGCCTGCACCCGCGCGTACAGCTCGGGGCTGATGTGGTCGGCCAGGGTGGTGCCGTCGGAGTAGGTCTGGAGGGAGGCCAGCAGGGCCATGCCCTCCTGGTCGTTGAGGTCCAGCTCAAAGCTCACCACCTGGGACGCGTCCAGGGCGTCCCGCACCGACTTGTGCAGGGGGTAGGCGTTGCTCCGGTCCATGTGGATGGTGCCCAGCAGGTAGAGGGTGTTGTCCCCGTTGACAGCCCTCCAGAGCAGGCCCCTGGAGCCGGCGTCGTTGGCGTCATACACCGCAAGGATCAGCCGGTTGGCCATGACCATGGCCTCCTGATAGGTGCAGGGGCGCTCCTCATGCAGGCTGCCGCTCTGGTCGCCCTGCACCACGCCCAGGCCGGTGAGGAAGGCCTCCGCGCCCCCCTCCACGCCGTCGATGTCGTAGGCCGCCGCCTCCTGATACAGGGCGTTCATCACGCCGCCCCGGGTGGTGTCCACCACCAGCCCGGCGGTGTCCGCCGCCCGCTGGGGCAGCTCCAGCACCGCCAGCTTGTCGGCCACCACGTCCGTCATAGCCTCCAGCTGCTCGGCCGTAACCGTGCTCTGGATATAAGTGGTGTAGCTGTCGTCCACCAGGCCCAGGGCATAGCTGTCCGCCAGCGCCTCCACCGCCCAGGCGTCGGGCAGCTGGGGCGCGGGCTCCTCCGCCGCCAGGGCGGGCACGGCCAGCAGGGCCGCCGACAGGGCGAGGGCCGCCGCGCGGCGGATCCAGGTGTGTCTCATAGGTATTCTCCTCCCTTTTGTTTGTAAAGTTTCCTTGCCATCCATAATGTAGCATATGCCCGCCGCCCCGTCAACTTAAATTTTTATTAAAAGAGCAGCCGGGCTACGGTGGCCACCGTGAAGCACAGGGCCATGCCCACCCCGGTGGGGAGGGCGATGGACAGCAGGGTCCACTTGACGCTTTTGGTCTCCCGGGCGATGGTGAGGCAGGTGGTGGAGCAGGGCCAGTGGGCCAGGGAGAACAGGGTGGCGCACACCGCGGTCAGACCCGTCCAGCCGTTGTCCACCAGCAGCTGCCGCAGGGCGTCCAGGCTGTCGTATTCCAGAATACTCCCGGTAGAGAGATAGGCCATGATAACGATGGGGAGTACGATTTCGTTGGCGGGGAAGCCCAGCAGGAAGGCCATGAGGATCACCCCGTCCAGGCCCAGCAGCCGGGCGAAGGGGTCCAGGAAGCCGGTGCACCAGTTGAGGATGCTGTCGCCCCCCACCTGCACATTGGCGCACAGCCAGATCAGCAGGCCAGCCGGCGCGGCCACCGCCGCCGCCCGCCCCAGCACAAAGAGGGTGCGGTCCAGCACTGAGCGCACCACCACCTGCCCCACCCGGGGGCGGCGGAAGGGGGGCAGCTCCAGGGTGAAGGCGGAGGGCACCCCCTTCAAGACGGTGGCGGACAGCAGGCGGGAGGCCCAGAAGGTGAGCAGGATTCCCAGCAAAATGACGCCAGTCAGGAGCCCGGCGGACAGCAGCCCCCCCGCCAGCCCCCCCGCCGTGCCCGCGAAGAACATGGAGAGAATTGCCAGCAGCGTGGGGAATGGGCCGCCGGCGAAAGGGCAACTTCAAAGCCGGTACAGGGTCAGATAAAGGGCCTCCCCGTCCCACCGGCACGCCTGTACCAGGGCCCGGCACAGGGCCCGCTGCTCCGCCCGGTCCAGCGCCGCCCCGGCCAGGGCGGCGTATTCCCCGGGCAGGTGCTCCAGCGCCCGGGAGAGCACCAGATCGTCCACAGCCGCGCCGCTGAGGTTCTGACAGGGGCAGGCGGACACCCCGCCCCGCAGCTTGGTCCGGCAGATGTAGTCGTAGGCCCCGCTCCGCCGGGCCTTGGGCAGCATGGGGGCGCCGCACCGGCCGCAGAGCAGCCGGCCGGACAGGAGGGCCCGCCGCTGGTGCACCGCCGGGGCACGGCCCGGGCCCAGCAGGGCCTGGACGGCGGCCCACGTCCGCCCCGGCACCAGGGCCGGGTGCCGCCCCAGGGCCACGATCCACTTCTCCACCGGATTGCGGGGGGCGCGGCCGCCGGCGTAGTCCCGCTTCTGGTAGGCCAGCAGGCCCCGCCGGGGGTCGCAGTCCGACCGGCCGAAGCAGACATCGGCCCCCCGCTCCGCAAACCAGGCCCAGGCGTCGCCGTCGGCGGCGCAGTACACCGGGTTTTGCAGAATCTCCCGCAGGCCGGCCGGGGAGAAGGGCTTCCCCTGCCGGTTGAGCACCCCCGCATCGGCCAGGGAGGCGGGCAGGCCGGCGAGGCTCTGCCGGGCCAGAAAGAGGCGGAAGATCTCCCCCGCCGCTGCCCACTCCGCCGGCTCTGGCGTCAGGCGGCAGGCGGTGCGGCAGCGGCCGTCCACGATCACCTCCGCCCCGCGCTCGGCCCGGAAGCCGGTGGGGGGCACGCCCCCCAGCCACCGCCCCGTCCGGGCCAGCAGGCGCATGTTGTCCCGTACCCGCTGGGCGATGGTCTCCCGCTCCAGCTGGGCAAACACGCTGGCGATGTACATCATGGCCTTGCCCATGGGGGTGGAGGTGTCGAACCTCTCCCGGATGCACAGGAAGCCCACCCCCCAGCCCTCCAGCTTCCGGATCAGGCCGGCAAAGTCCCCCACGCTGCGGCTCACCCGGTCCAGGCGGTAGCACACCAGGGCCTCCGGCCGCGCCCGGCGGATGTCCTCCAGCATCCTGCGGAACTGGGGGCGCTGGAAGTCTTTCCCGGAGAAGCCCTCGTCCTCGTACACGGCGATCTCCGCCGGCCCCACCTCCGGGTACTGGGCCGCCAGATAGCGGCGGCACAGCTCCACCTGGTTTTCCACCGACTCCCCCCGGTCGGTGAGCACCGATTTGCGGCTGTAGATGGCAAAGCGCACAGGTTCCACCCCCTCCGTCCCATGGTACGCGGGGAGAGGTGGGAAAATATCTCTTGACAGGGGAGGTTTGTTCGGATAAACTAGCCTTAGAAGATAGGTTTCTTTGAACAAACCAACCGGGAGGGGATACCATGGAGGAGTATAAGCTGTTTGACGCGGAGTACCGGCTCATGGACCTGGTGTGGAGCCTGGAGCCGGTGAACTCCACCGCCCTGGCCCGCCGATGCGAGGAGGCCTTCGGCTGGAAGAAGTCCACCGCCTTCAACCTGATCCGCAAGCTGGCGGAGCGGGGCTTCCTGCGCAACGACCGCGCCACCGTCACCGCCCTGGTGAAGCGGGAGCAGGTGCGGCAGTACGAGAGCGCGGCGGTGGTGGAGCGGGGCTTCGGCGGCTCCCTGCCCGCCTTTGTGGCGGCCTTTCTCAAGGGCAACAGGCTGTCCCAGGAGGAGGCGGAGGAGCTGCGGAAGCTGATCGCGGAAAGTGAGGAGAGCCATGACTGAGGCGTTTCTGGTGCTGCTCCAGATGAGCCTGATGGCCGCCGGGGTGACGGTGATCGCCCTGCCCCTGCGGTGGCTGTTCCGTCGGCTCCGCCTGCCCGCCATGGCCTGCCTGTTCCTGTGGGCGGTGGTGCTGGTCCGGATGGTCCTCCCCGTGGGCCTGCTCACCTCCCCCATCAGCCTGATGGGGTGGCTCACCCCGGCGGTGGAGGCGCGGGTGGACGCCCTGGCCCCGGCGGGGCAGGAGGTCCCGCCGGATGTACAGCCCGCCCTCACCCCGCCGGCGGCCAGCGAGGTCCCCACGGCCCCGGCGGAGTCCGCCGCCCCCGGCTTCTCCGTTCTGGAGACGGCGCCAGCCCCGGAGCCTGTGCCGGCGGAGGGCCCCACGGTGCTGGACGTGCTGGCGTGGGTATGGCTGGCCGGGACTGCGGCCGTGTGGGGATACACCCTGATCTCCTGGCTGCGGCTGCGCCGGCTGCTGTCCACCGCCGTGCGGCGGGGCTCTGTCCGGGAGGGCTGGTGGTGGGAGAGCGACCGCGTCTCCACCGCCTTCGTGTTCGGCCTGCTCCGCCCCCGGGTGTACGTCCCCGCCGGGCTGGAGGGGGAGAACCTGCGCTGGGTGCGCATACACGAGGAGACCCACATCCAGATGAAGCACCACTGGCTGAAGCCCCTCTACTTCCTGGCGGTGGGGGCACACTGGTTCAACCCCCTGCTGTGGCTGGCCTGGGCGCTGTTCTGCCGGGATCTGGAGCTGCTCTGCGATGAGAAGGTGCTGGCCCGGTCCGGCGGCAGCCCCAGGGACTACTCCGCCGCCCTGCTGGCCCTGGCCTCCCCCCACCGGGGGCCCCTGCTGCCCCCCGGCTTTGGGGAGACGGGGGTGAAGGACCGCATACGCCGGGCCCTGAAGTGGAAGCCCGCCGCCCGGTGGGTGGCGGCGGTCGTCTCTGTGGCGGGGGTGCTGCTGGTGTGGGCCCTGGCCACCGACCCCGCCTTCCCGGACACCTCCGCAAACGGCGAGTTCCCCGTCCTCCGGGTTCACCTGGACACGGACGACACGGAGGGGGTGGAGGTGACCAGCATGGGCAGGCCGGACGCGGCCCCCTGGCCGGAGGAGCTGCCAGAGACGGCGTGCACCGTCCCTGCCCCCAGCCCCTGGGTGGATCTCTACCTGGATTCCGGGCAATTCCCCGATGAATGGTCGCTGACCGAGTACCTGGTGGAGGACGGCACGGCCGTCAATCCCCAGGAGGTGGAGCTGTCCCCCTACGGGGCGGAAAACGGCTTCCTCCTGCGGGTGGAGCCCCGGCAGGACGCCCCCGGCACGGGCATGGAGACCCGGGCCTATGTGCTCTCCTGCACCTGGCGGAGCGGGGTGCTCCGCACCCACACCCTGGAGTACGCCTTCCAGCTCACCCTGCCCTCGGTGCCCCCCGGCCCCCTCACCGAGCCGGTGGTGGTGGCGGGGGATCAGCGGGTGGACCTTGCCGGGGACGCCTCCACCACGGCGGCCATGGGGACGTTCCTGCATGTCACCCTTCCGGAGGATGTGACGGCCTATGCGCTGGAGGGGGGCGGCGCGGCCTACGGGACGATGGTCACCCTCTCCGAGGGCGGGGGCGGCTGCTCCTTCGGCATCCGCCTGGAGTACCTGGGGGGCCATGCCCTGGGGGACCCCTCTGACCAGATCCAGCGCTACACCCTGTCCTGCACCTGGGCCGACGGCAGCCAGAGCGACCATGCCTTTACCGTCTACGCCTACACCCCCCGGCCGGAGTGGGACGCGGAGAACCTGCGCATCCGCTACCCCGGCGACGCGGAGTGGACGAGCCTGGACACCCTGATCCCCGTGCCCTGGGAGTGGGGCCACCAGGATCTGGCGGGCCGAAATGAGGCCACGGATCTGGTGGGCCTGCTGTCCGGCACCGGCGGGATGGTGGACGGCCTCAACGGTTGGTTTGTGTTCACCATCGGCCGGGGGATTGGCAACGCGGACACCTATGTCTACCGCACCTACGACGGGGGCCGCACCTGGGCGGAAACCGGCCGGCCCGACCCCCAGGAGATGCACTGGTACCCCTCCTGCAGCTGCTTTGTCAACAATCTGGTGGGCTTCCTGGGGTTCAGCCACTTTTCGGACGCCCCGGTGTTCCGCACCACCGACGGCGGGGCCACCTGGGAGCGGATCGCCCTCCCCCTGTCCGATCAGGAGTGGGAGATGAGCCGGATGTACGCCAGCGGCTCCGGCGTGCTGGCGGTGATGACGGGCTACCGGAGCGGCGAGCCGGAGAGCGCCGTCCTGTTCAGCCGGGACGCCGGGGAGACCTGGGAGATCCTGGAGCTGCCCCAGGCCCAGTACAGCGAGCTGGGGGAGCTGACGGTGAGCCCGGAGCAATGGCTCGGCGCCCCCGTGCGCCTGCTGGGGGCCCTGCCAGACGGGAGCGCGGCCCTCTACGGCCTGAACCCGGAGGAGACCGGCCTGGACGGCCTGCTGGCGGAGTGGAACGGCCGGCTCTCCTATTTCCCCAATTTGACCTACAACACCGGCCCGCAGATCATCTTCTCCGGCCTGTCCCTGGACGACTACGACGGGGACGGGGAGAGGGAGCTGGCCGCCGTCACCTGCACCGGCACGGGCACCGGCGTGTCGTCCTGGCGGCTGGATCTCTTTGAATGGGGGGATGGCGTAACGGCTGGTACCGCCCTGGGGCCGATACTGGCCGACTCCCTGACGGAGGAGGAGCTGGCGGCGCAGATCAATGCCGCCGTGGACAGCACCTACGACCCGGAGACCAAGAGCTATCTGCTCCAGACCGGCGCAGCGGACTGGACGGCGGATCTCTCCGGGGAGGACGCCGACGCGCCCCTGGGCGGCCCGGTGGTGTGCGGCTCCTGGTTCCAATACGAGCTGGAGGAGCAGCTGGCGGTCTATGCCCTGCTCTATCCCCGGGATATGCCCATGACGGCGGTGGCCGCCTATGCCTCCCACGTGAACTATGCCGACGGCGCCCTGGAGCTGAACACCGCCACCGGCGCCCTCATGCCGGAGGGGAGCTACCCGCTGACCTGGCAATTCCCATCCTCCGAAGCGCCCGCAGCGCCCATCTCAAACCCGGAGGCCATCCTTCCGGATGAGCTGCCCTGGCCGTCCTATGAGGTGGAGGGGGAGTTCTGGCCCGACAACTACAACTGGCACGAGGCCCCGGTGAAGCTCATCGGCCTCTCCAATAACCGCGACCGCACCGCCGCCGTGTTCGCCTTTGACGGGCACACAACAGGGCAGGAGGGCCTGCTGCTGTGCGTGGGCGGGCATCTGGCCTACTTCCCGGAGCTGACGTACCAGGTTACCTCCCAAGTACACCCCGCCAATCCGGTGTGGGGGGACTTTGACGGGGACGGTACGGACGAGCTGGCCGTGATCCCCACGCCCGGCACGGGCACCGGCGTCCTCATGCAGGATCTGTACGTATTTGAGTGGGAGGGGGCGGAGCTCACCCTGGGTGGGGCCATCGACGCCTATGAGGTGGGGGACATGGATCTGGGCCTGCCCGCCAACCGGCGGGTGGGGAGCCACGTCCGATTCTGGGTGGAGGGGGACACGCTGCGGACGGAAATTGACGTGGAGGACACGGCTGGCGTGCCCACCCTGTCCACGGTGGCATACCTCGCCGGCCCGGTGACCTATGACGGAACCGGCCTCTCTCTGCTGGGGCTGGCCTATACCGCCGCCGAAGGCGGCTGACCCCCGGACGCAAAACACGCCGGGACGCAGCGCGTCCCGGCGTGTTTGCGTTACTCCCCCTCGTACTGCTTGAGGGCCTGGGCCAGCTGGTCCGGGCAGGAGGTGGACTTAAAGCCGCAGTGGATGCCGTCCAGGCGGCGGATGGCGTCGTCCACCCGCATCCCCTCCACCAGGCGGGAGATGCCCTGGAGGTTGCCGTCGCAGCCCCCCTTCACCTGAAAGGACTGGATCACGCCGTCCTCGATTTCCACGGTCATCTGCTGGGAGCACACGCCCCTGGGGCGGTAGTTGATGGTCATGTCGGTTCCTCTCCTTTGCGGTTCTGATTTGAGATCATAGCACACTTTTCCCGGGATTGCAATTGGCCGCCGCAATGTGATATAATAACCTCTACCGGCTTTGTATGAAATTTTCCGGAGGAGGTGAGGCGGATGGCCCCCAGCACCAAGCTGGCTCTGGCAAACGCGCTGAAAGCCCAGCTGCAGAAGCGGTTCCTGGACGATATCACGGTGAAGGGGCTGGTGGAGGCGTGCGAGGTCAACCGCCAGACCTTCTATTACCACTTCCAGGACATCTACGACCTGCTGTGCTGGCTCCTGGAGCATGAGGCGGAGCGCGCCCTGGAGGGGACGGCGTGCTGGCAGGACGCCCTGCTGGCCATGTTCCGCTATGCCCAGGACAACCATCTGGTGATCCACCACATCTACTGCTCCGGCGGGCGGGAGTATCTGGAGGCCCAGATCCGCAGGGTGTCCAGGGCCGTGGTGGCCGCCAACCTGGAGCCGGCGGCCAGCCGGCTGTCCCTGTCCAGGGAGGACCGGGAATTCCTCACCGACTTCTTCATGTACGCCGTCTCCGGCATGATGCTGGGCTGGTTCGCCGGGGAGATGCGGGAGGAGCCGGAGGATATTGTGGAGCGTCTCTCCCGCCTGATGGATGGGGCCGCCAGACAGGCGGCGGAGCGGTTTGCCATGGAGGAGCCAGTGGTGTGACCGCATGCGAAAAGGAGAGCCCCCGGCCCGCCGTTCGGCGGGCCGGGGGCTTTTTGCGTCCCGCGGCGCATAGCCTGTGGGGGAGAGGAGGCGGAGCCTATGGCCAAAAACAGGCCCCGGCGGGTTTTGGTGGAGCTGACGCCGGCGCCGGACCCGGAGGCGCGGCTGGAGGTGCTGGAGGCCCTGCTGGCGGGGGGCGGGTTGCCCTTTTCCCGGAGGGGGGAAACGCCCGTTGCAGGGCACAAGGCTGTTGGTGAGGACGGCGATGAGCCGCTCCCGGGGGGAGTCGATGATGCGGCAGCCCACCACCCCGGCGGCGTTGCAGCCCAGGCCCATGCACATGGTCAGGGCCTGCTTGCCGCAGGCGCGGGCCTTCTGGAAGGCGTGGTCCAGCACGAAGGCCACCCGGGGGAGGTAGCCCAGATCCTCCAGAAGGGTGAACAGGGGGAAGAAGATGGCCATGGGGGGCAGCATGACGGACACCACCCAGGCCAGCACCCGGTACACCCCCAGCACCAGGGCCCCGTGGAGCCAGTCGGGGGCGTTCAGGAGGGCAAATAGCTCCGTCAGCCGGTCCTGCACCCAGAACAGGCCGCCGGCGAGGAGCTGGGAGGGGAGGTTGGCCCCCGCGATGGTGAGCCACAGCACCCCGGCCAGCAGCAGGAGCATCAGGGGGATGGCGGCGGCGCGGCTGGTGAGCAGCCGGTCCAGCCGCCCGCCGGCGGCCGCCCCCTCCGGGGCGGCGGTCACCTGGGCGGCGATGTCCGCGGCCTGCTCCACCGCCGCGGCGGACAGCCGGTCGCCCAGCTCCGCCTGGGGCAGGCCGGCCCGGGCCAGCCCCGCCCTGGCCTTCTCCAGGGCCGGCCCCACGGTTTTGTCCGTCCGGGGGTCCCAGCCCAGGCCGGCGGCCAGGCCGTCCAGCCGGGCGTCGTCCCCCTCCAGCAGGCGGAGGGCCAGCCACCGGGCGGGCATGCGCCCGTCCAGCCGCGCCTCCAGCAGGGGGCGCAGGGAGGACACCGCGAACTCCACCGCCGGGGGATAGCGCACCTCCGCGGGGGTGGGCGGCTCCGGGGCGGAGACGGTGCGCTCCACCGCCTCCAGCAGGCCGTCCAGCCCCTCCCCCCGGCCCGCCGAGGCCCCCGCCACGGGCACCCCCAGCCGCCGGGACAGGGCCTCCAGATCCACCCGGACGCCCCGGCGGGCGGCCTCGTCCAGCAGGTTGACGCACACCACCGTCCGGGGGATCAGCTCAATCACCTGGAGGGCCAGGATCAGGTTGCGCTCCAGGCAGGTGGCGTCGCACACCACCACCGCCCCGTCCGCCCCGCCGGCGCAGAGGAAGGCCCGGGTTACCTCCTCCTCCGCCGAGCGGGCCAGGAGGGAGTAAGTACCGGGCAGGTCCACCAGCACATAGCCCCGGCCGCTGTGGGTACACCGGCCCTGGGCGGTGGCCACCGTCTTGCCCGGCCAGTTGCCCGTGTGCTGGCGCAGGCCGGTGAGGGCGTTGAACACCGTGGATTTGCCCACGTTGGGGTTGCCCGCCAGGGCGATGATGCGGTCCTCCGGCCGCTCCCGGCGGATGGACGGGGCCGTGTCCGCCGCGCCGGGGCCGGCGGCGGCGCGCGTCAGTCCCATGCCGGCCCGCTCCCCAGCAGGACGCCGGCCGCGTCCCGCTTCCGCAGGGCGATCACCGCCCCGCGGACGGCGTAGGCCGCGGGGTCTCCGGCGGGGCTCACCGCCGTGCAGGTGACCTGCGTGCCCGGGATCAGCCCCAGCTCCAGCAGGCGGCGGCGCATGGCGGGCTCGGCCTCGATGCGGCTGACCCGGGCGCGCTCCCCCACCCGTAGGGTATTCAATGAGGGATTCATAGCTCTCCGCTCTCCTTACATAGATTCAGGTGGCGGGGACGGAGCCCCGCAACCTATCCTATTGCCCGGCCGCCCCGTTGGTGCGGGAGGCGGAGCCTCCATTGTGCGGCCGCCATGTATGGCGGCCCTACTTCGGCGGGGGGCCCATTAGGCGCGCCCCGCGAGGGGGCGCCCCGCGTTTGGACGTACCGCAAAATCCCTCCCGGCATGACAACCGGGAGGGATTTTTATGGCAACTTATACAAGCAATTATCAGCTCCACCAGTGGGCGCCGGAGGACGACTTCCTCAGAACCGGCTTCAACGAGGACTTCGCCAAAATCGACACGGGGATCGCGGCGGCCATGGCGGAGGCGGCGGTCAAGTCGCGGGCGGTCTCCGGGTCATACAGCGGCAACGGCTCCACCCGGAGCGTGAACCTGGGCTTTCAGCCCCAGGCGGTTCTGGTGGAGAACTGGAGGGGCACCGCGGTCAACGCGGGTATGCGGGGGCTGGGGCTGTGGGGGAACCCCCTCAACCCGGAGGCAGGCTCCCTGACGCTCACAGAAACTGGCTTCACGGCGGGGCAGAACTGCTGCAGCTCCGGCGTGACCTACTACTATCTGGCCGTCAAATAGGAAAAAAGCAGGAGGCCGCCCAGCCGGGCGGCCTCCTGCTTCGCTGATGGGTGATTAGTAGTTGGAAACGATGCGGAAGGTGTAGTCGACAGTTGAGTCACCGTCAATGTCCACTTCAATAGTGTGGGATTCGACAGCCTCATACAGACCGATCAGGTCAGTCGGACCGGTCATCGTAGTACCAGGAAGTCCAGTGCTGTCAATGTCAACGGAAGAAGTTCCAGTCGACCAGCCAGGGAGGGCGCTGAAGTCAAACTGATACAGGGCCTGGCCATCACATGTATTGGCATTGAAAAGCAAAGTACCAGAGCCAATCGTACCAGTGTGGGTGCCAATCACAACATTGGGAGCCTCAAGGTTCACAACTCCGCTTGTGGTGGGCAGCGCAGCCACGGTGGCTACATCTTCGCTGTCAGCAATGTTGCCAGCCACGTTCAGCGTGCCGCCGCCGGTAAACTTCACACCGCTGGACACGTTGCCGGTTAGATCCAGCGTCGTACCAGAGGGGATGTTGTATGTTCCGGTGGACAGGTTGGCGTTCAGCTCAACCACGCCGTTGTCGCCGGCAGCGGCCAGGGCCTCGTTGATGGCGCTTACAGAGGCACCAGCGGGCAGCTTGGTGGTAGAGCCCAGGGAGTCCTCCACAGTGCCGTCGTTAACGGTCTCAGTCCCGCTCACGGTCTTGAGGCCGCCCACATACAGGGCGCTGCCGTCGTTGATGGTCAGGTCAACGACCGTCAGGTTCTTACCGATCTCCACGGTCACGCCGTCGTCCAGGGTCAGGTCGCCGCCGCTGGTCAGGCTGCCGCCCACATCCAGGGAGCGGGTAGCATCCACCACGATGTCGGACGCGGTCTGAGTCAGATCGCCCTCCACGGTGAGCGCGCCGCCGTTCAGGCCCACATCGCCGGTATAGTTGCCGCCGATGGTCACGCCCTTGGCACCGGCGTTCATGATCAGGTTGCCGGTCATGTTGCCGTCGATGGTAGCGACAGCGCCGCTGTCAACGACCATGTGCTCGTCGGCGTTGCCCCGCACCTTCAGGGTGCCCTTCACGGTGGTCACATAGGGGCTGCCGGTGGTGCTGGTGATGTTGCCGTCCACGTTCAGGGTGTGGCCCTCGTTGATGGTGAGGTGGCAGTTGGCCGTCTCCACATTGTTGACCACGGACACGGTGCCGGAGATGGTGGTGTCACTGCCCAGGGTCAGCGTGCCGGCATGGACGGTACCAGTCAGGGTCTTGGTGCCGCTGCCGGTGTTCAGCACGTCGTCCACAATCAGGATGCCGGTGCTGTCAATGTCATAGAAGCTCATGTTCAGGTCGCCGGTCACCTGCAGGCCCAGGCCCTTGGGGATGCGGAGGTCAGCGGTCAGGGTGTAGTTGTCGTCGATGAGCACGCTGTAGCCCTCATCAAAGGCCTCCCGAATCCGGGCGCTGGTGGTGGCGGCGCTCAGCTCCATGACGGGGTCAGGCAGGCGCACGTCGCCCACGTAGCCGGGGTTGCCCTCGTTGGTGAGGACGCGCTCGATGAAGGCGGCAACCACCTTGTCGCCGTTGCCGTCCAGAACCAGCACGACCTCGCGGCCGGTGTTCTCGGAGAACGCGCCGGCGGGAGCCTTGGTGTCGTCGCCGTCGGTGTTCATCACGTACCAGATCTGGTCGTCAAAGGAGTAGGTGTCCACGCGCCTGGTGCCCTTCTCGTCAGAGTAGAGGGCGATGGTGCCGTTGTCCAGCTGCCAGGCGTAGCCGAAGGCCACCTGCAGGTTGCTGGCCACGTTGGCGTTGCGGCCGAAGGTGGGCGCGGTCAGCTCGGACACGCCCTTGGCGTCGGTGGTGTAGGCATAGGCCATGCGGAAGGCGTCGTCGTTGCCGCGGAAGATGTCATCGTAGTTGTCGATGTCGATGGTCATCTGGCCCACGGTGCCGTCCTCATAGACCACGTCCAGGATGGCGTAGTCGTTGGTGTTGACGGTGTTGCGGCTCAGGACAAAGACATAGTCCTTCTCGGCCTGCACGCCCTCGGCGTTGAACAGGACCACGCCGGCCAGCGCGTCGCGGGTGTTGGGCACGTAGGCGGACACGAAGTCCTTGCCGGCGTCCACATCGCTCATCTCGCTGTAGCCCACGGCCACGCCGTAGGTGTCCACGTCGCCGTTGCTGTCGAAGGTGCAGTAGAAGGCCACGGTGTTGCGGTCAATGGCCACCCGGTCGCTGACGCCGGTGTCCAGGGTGTAGGACAGACGGCCGGCGCCGGACTTGTAGTCATCGCGGACCTTGCCATTCAGGTCGGAGGGGTCATACAGGATGACGCTGTTCTCGGTGTTGGAGCCCACAATGGAGGTGATGGTCAGCACATTGTCGTCGTTCAGGCTGTAGCCGATGACGTAGCCAATGGCGCGGCCGTCCTTGTAGTCCTCCTGGGCAAGGCCGGTATTGCCGTCCAGCTCCTCGTGGCCGGCGAAGCCGTACTTCTCCACGTCAGAGCCGCCGATCACAACCGGAGTCCCGGTGGAGGTCTGCGCCCAGGGGGCGGTGGTGGAGTTGTCGGAGTCGGAGGTACCCAGGAAGGCCTTCAGCTGCTGGATGCCCATGTTGGTGGTGTAGTAGTCGGTGGTGTTGTTCTCAACGTCGTTGATCCAGTCGCTCATCTGCTGGCCGACGTTGCGGGCGGAGGCAGAGAAGTTCAGGGTATAGGTGGCCTCGGTGGCGTCGGGCAGAAGTACGGTCACCTTGCCGGAGGCATCGGACGCAAAGGCGCCGGACTCGTAGCCGGAGTTCAGGATCAGGGCGTAGTTGTACAGGCCCTCCTCGCTGGGCTGGTAGGCAATCACGTTGCCGTTGGAGTCCAGGATGAAGTCATAGTTGGTGTCGAACTGCACGCCGTCCTTATCGCACTGGGCGATGTCAAACTCGTGGGTGTTGTCGGCGGTGTCAGCGGCGTACTGGATGTAGGAGGGGTTGTACTCGGTGCCGCCCACGGTGATGGTCTGCTCCTTGGCCTTGTCGGACTGGAAGGACTCCATCTCGCCGGTGACCACCTCGGGGTCGCTCACATAGTAGCGGCCGCCGTAGGAGATGGCCAGCACCAGGTCGTTCTCGGCCATCTCGGCCTCGGTGACCACGTCGGAGAGGTCGATGGTCCGGTTGCTGTTGAAGCCGTTCAGGGTGACGGTCTCACGGGTGTCGTCGCGGGAGATCACGTGGGACAGGGTCTCCTGCAGGTAGAGCACGTAGTCGGCCAGGCCGTCCTGGTCGTTGTCGATGACGGTCATCTCCACGCCGTAGCCGTTGGTCTTGTTGTTCAGGCTGGTGAAGCGGCCGGTGGTGCTCTCGAAGCTCATGGCGGTGGTAGCGGCGTCCTCACCACCGGACATGTAGCCGTAGTTGACGTAGTACCGGGTGTCCCCGTCCACGTTCAGGCCGGTGCCCTTCAGGTAGTCCTTCATGGTGTCCTGAGACTCGGCGGTGGTGAGCACGTTGTTGACGCCGTCCTTCAGGTACACGCCCAGGACCTGGGAGTTGGCCAGCACGGTGGTGTTGCGCACGTACATGGTCACGGTCTGGCCCAGGTACTCAACGGGAGTGCTCACGTTGAAGGTGGTGTCAGGCTGGGGCGTGCCGTCGTCGGTGTTGTCGATGGTGTTCACGGTGTCGGAGTCGATGAGTACGACCTCAGACAGACGGGTCTTGCCGGCGGCCAGAGCGGCGTCGGAGTCGGTGTTCTCCAGCTGGGCCCACTCGTTGCCGACCACCACGCCCTCGATGCGGTACACACCGTACTTGGTGGACAGCAGGGTGCGGTTGTCGCCGTAGGCGATGGCGTAGCCGTCCCGGTAGCTCTGGATCATCTCGATGTCCAGGGCGTTGTACACCAGCAGGGCCGCGTTGTCGCGGTTCAGCGGGTCGCCGGTGGGGGCGGTCAGGTTGTC
>CALWXU010000011.1 GCA_944385585.1 uncultured Flavonifractor sp. | reverse complement strand
TACCAAAGGAGGATACTTTTTTCGCATAGCTAAAGCTTTTTGGAACCACCGGCAGCGCCGGTGGTTTTCTTTTACAACAGAAGCGCGCGGAGCAGCTGCTCCGCGCGCTTCACAGACGGGGTCAATCGAAGGCCAGCCCCAGATAGCCGTGGGTGCCCTGCCCCCACTGGGCCTCCTTCTCCGCGTTGTACCACTTGAGCATGCCGAAGGGCTGGAGATAGCTGCCCTTCAGCCCCTCCCATCCGGCGGGGGTGCGCACATGGCAGCGCCGGCCGGGCAGCAGGGCCGCCAGGGCCGCCAGGCCCCTGGCCATGGCCTCCGGCGGCAGGAGCAGCTCCTTAAAGAGCACGCTGTCCTCGTCCACATATTCGGCGGCGGCGCAGCCCTCCGCGCCGCCGGCCACCACCCGGTAGAGGCCGCCGCCGGACAGGGCCCCCAGGCCCAGCTGGAGGCGGATCAGCTTCTCCGGATAGCGCACCGAGGGGGTGCCCGCCAGCAGCCGGTCCCGGATGGCGTTGTACGCCGCCGGCGCCGCCGGCTCGGCAAAGTCCCCGGCCTCCGGAGCGGCCACCATGTTCTGGAGCAGCTCCACCTTGCGGGTGGAGAAGCTGGCGGCAAAGTCCACCGTGGCAAAGAACTTGAACAGGCTGGGCTCGGCGGGGACGATGGTGAGGCAGTCCACACCCTGCCCGGACAGAAAGCGGTCCGTCCAGCGGAGGAGCTGCCGGCCGTAGCCCTTGCCCCGGGCCGCCGGGTCGGTGGCCAGGGCGTAGACGTACTGGGCCGAGGCCGTGCCACCGCCGGGCAGGGAAAGCGCCATGGGCAGCAGGGCCAGCATGGACACCAGCACCCCGCCCTCCACAACCACCGGAACCTGGAGTCCTCCCCCCAGACAGTCGTAGAACAGGCGGATATAGGCGTCGTCATCCCCAAAGACCGCCTTCCACAGCCGCTGCTGGGCGGGGGTCTCCTCGGGTCGGGACAGGCGGATGTCGATCATGAGCCGCTCCTTTCTCTCGTGGGCGGGGCGCCGCCCGGTGGGTGTGGACGAAAAACCTTACAGGGAAAACGCCTGCAGCGGTTTTTTCAGAACCGCGGTGTGCTTTTCCACCAGCAGGTCCGGGTAGTAGCTCTCCTTGGCCTTGCGCAGGCCGGGCACGCCCAGGTCGTCCTCCCGGTTCAGGTACTTGATCTCGGGATGGCGCGCCCGCACCCAGCGGGCGAATTCCCGGTTGATCATGGCGTAGGCCCCCTGGAGCTCGCCGTAGGCCTTCTCGAAGTGGACGTCATAGGTGTCGGCGGACAGCCGGTCGCCGATGGTGAAGGCCACCACCTCGCCGTGGACCCGGATCAGCCCGCCCTCCAGGCCCAGCTGACCGTAGTGCTCCATGGCCGAGCGCAGGGCGATGCCCTCGTCGCCCAGGTCCCGCTCCTCCGCCTCCCCCTCCCGCTGGAGGGAGCGGCGGTACCACTCCTTGTCCATCTCCAGGCACTCCGGCAGGCTGGCGGGGGTGATCTCCTCGTAGGCCCAGGAGGGGTTGTTCTCCACAAAGCGGTTGATGTGGTTGCGCTTGGCGTGGAGCTTCTTGCCCCCCAGGTCGGCCAGGCGGTTGACGTCGTACAGGTAGTCGTATCCGTCCCGGTCGGCGGTGTAGGCGAACTGGCCGGGGAAGAACTCCTCCAGCTCCGCCATCTGCCCGGGGGTGAGGCACACCAGGCGGAGGGGGTGGCCCCGCTCCGCGGCGTCGGCCTCCAGGGCGCGGATGGCCCCGGCGATGTCGCCGGAGCCGGCGGGGTACAGGTAGCTGTCCCCCACCCGGCCCCGCAGGTGGGTGGCCAGGAAGTTCCCCACCTGCCCGATCTCACAGCAGTAGGTCCGCTGCCAGACATACAGGTTGGTGAAGTTATAGTCGCAGCCCCGGTAGTTGCCCAGGGCCAGCAGTCCGTCCACCCAGGCCTTGTCCGCCGGGGTGGGCGCGTGGAAATCGATCATGAGGGGTTCGTCTCCTTATCTGTTTGCGTTATTCGCCGAAATCATACCACGCCCGTGGAGAAATGGCAAGCAAAACCGTCATGTGCCGTCCCAGCGGCAGCGGGACAGGTCCGCCCGGCCGTCGGCGGTGAAGGGGACGCCCTCCGCCTCCAGCAGGGCGCGCTGGACGCCGGGGCCGAAGGCCGCGGCCATGGAGCCGTCGGCGCGGAGCACCCGGTGGCAGGGGACGGAGGCGTCCCGGCAGGCCCCCATGGCGTATCCCACCGCCCGGGCGGCCCGGGGATTGCCCAGCATCAGGGCCAGCTGCCCGTAGGAGGCGCACCTCCCCGCCGGGATGCGCCGGGCCAGCTCATAGACCCGCTGGTAAAAGCTCATCCAAATTCCTCCAAACAGAAAGACCAGGGGCCGCCCCTCCGGGCGGCCCCTGGTTCCCTCCCCGGCCTCAGTATCCGGGATAGGCCTGGCTCTTCCTGGGCAGCAGCAGGGCCGCCGCCACATACAGCCAGAACCCGGCGGTCCCCGCGAAGCACAGGGCCACCCAGATCAGGCGCACCAGGTTGGCGTCCACGTTGAAGTACTCGGCCACGCCGCCGCACACGCCGGCCAGCACGCCGTGGTCCAGCCGGTACAGCTTTTTCGTCTCGTTCATACAAAACCCTCCCAGGTCATCTTGTTTTCTGGATACAGGATACCACGGGAGGGGTTAAAAAGTCCTTCGGGCTTTCTTAAAAATGGATGAAAATTACTTGCCGTCCTCCACCAGCATGAGGCAGCCGTCCTCGTCGTACCGCAGCCGCTGCACCTCCGCCTTGGTGTTGCGCACAATGTCGTCCATGCGGATGCCCTCGGTGACGGTGGCGATGAAGGTGTAGGCCACGCCGTGCTTCTTGGCCCGGCCGGTGCGGCCGATGCGGTGGGTGTAGTTCTCCAGCTCGTCGGGCACGTCGTAGTTGAACACCGCGTCCACGTCGTCGATGTCCAGGCCCCGGGCGGCCACGTCGGTGGCCACCAGCACGGCGATCTCCCCCTTCTTGAACTTTTCCAGGGTTTTTTCCCGGATGCGCTGCTGGATGTCGCCGTGGATGGCCTCGCAGGAGATGCCCCGCATCTTCAGCAGGCCGGCCAGGCGGTCGGTCATGTTCTTGGTGTTGCAGAAGGCGATGGCCCGCTCGTACTCCCCGTGGGTGATGAGGGCCGCCAGGGTGTCCAGCTTCTGCTCCCGCCCGTCCAGATCGATGCGGTACTGGGTAATGTCCGGCTTGGACTCCTCCACCGGCCGGACGGTGATCTCGATGGGATCCCGCTGGTACACCCAGGAGATGTCCATCACCTCCCGGCTGATGGTGGCGGAGAACATGCCCAGGTTGCGCCGGTGCTTGAGCTGGTCCAGGATGCGGGTCACGTCCCGCACAAAGCCCATGTCCAGCATCCGGTCGGCCTCGTCCAGCACCACGGTCTGCACCTTGTCCAGCCGCACGGTGCGCCGCTTCATGTGGTCCATGAGGCGGCCGGGGGTGGCCACCACGATCTGGGGCCTCTTTTTTAAGGTATTGATCTGCTTGTCGATGGGGGCCCCGCCGTAGAGGCAGACGGTGCGCACGCCCTCCTTAAACTCGCACAGGTCCCGCAGCTCCTCCTGGATCTGCACCGCCAGCTCCCGGGTGGGGGCCAGCACCAGGCCCTGCACGTCCTGGCAGGCCGGGTCGATGTGCTCCACCATGGGGATGCCGAAGGCAAAGGTCTTGCCGGTGCCGGTGGGGGCCTTGGCGATCACGTCCTTCCACTCCATGAAGTAGGGGATGGCCCCGGCCTGCACCGGGGTGGCCTGGACGTAGCCCTTCTTGTCGATGGCCTTCATGATCTCCGGAGATAGGCCCAGCTGGGCGTAGGTTTTGGTCTCGTTGACCTGCTCGCCGTTGATTTCCACGGGTACAAACTTCCTTTCGTCTCGATCTGCCTGATTCAAGGCCCCCACAGGCAACCGAAACCCCGTTCCGTACCCAAAACGCCCTCCCGTCCGGGGGCGCGGCCTCAAATCCAAGGGCCGGGCGCTCTCCCCCGGCCGCTGTTGCCCCCTACTATATCATAGTGGAAGAGATTGCGCAAGCCCTAGCCCCCGTGCTCCTCCGCCCAGGCGTCCAGGGCCTCCCGGGCGCCGTGGAGGGTGCCCCGGTAGTAGTAATAGCGGCACTGGCGGCGGACATAGCGGCGGTAGCTCTCCAGGTATTCGTTCAGGAAATAGACCCCCTCCGCCTCCAGCCAGCGGAGAAGGGCCTCCATGCTCCGCTCCATCTCCGCCATGCACGCCACATCTTCCGGGCCGTAGGCAGCCTTGCCTGCCCCGTAGGGCGGGCAGTTCTCAAACGCGGTTTCCCAATCCATATATTACGCACCTCCGCCTGCATTACATTTTGTCTTGCTTACTTATACCACGAATTGCACTACATTGTAAATGACAAAATGTATTGCGTGGTGATCTTGTGCGTAAATTTAAGATTCCGGCCACACCTGGCTCCACTTCAAAGAGCATCCGATTTCCCAATGAAGTGATAGAAGCCGTTGAAAAAGCCATTCAGGGGACAGACTGTAATTTCTCGCAATTTGTGATTGAGGCCACCCGCGTTGCGTTGGACAACCTTAAAGAGGAAGAATCACAATAGTAGGGCCGCCATATATGGCGGCCGGCCAATGGGAGCCTCCGCCTCCCGGGGGGCGCCTGCGCGGCGGGCGCCCCGCTTTTGATGGCAAAAGCGGGGGGAAAACCAGCAGGAGAGGGGGATTTCGATTTCCCCCTCTCCTGCACCTCTCCCCTTAAAACGACCAATCAGGGGGGCCTGCGGGCCCCCCTATTGGATGTACCCCCCAGGCTGTTCTATCTGAAGTTACCGGCGGCGGCCCCTTACTCCGTAACGGGGCCGCCGCTCGTGGGCCGGAGCGGAGGGGCCGTTACAAAGTAAGGCCCCTCCGCCGGCAGCGTATTTGTAGGACGGCTTGGGGGAAAATCCAAAAAGGGGGTCGGAACCCCCTTTTTGGTCGTTTCAAGGAGGGGTGCAGGGGAGGGAAATCGAAATCCCTCCCCTGCCCCTTCTTTCCCCCCATTTCTTCGGGAAGAAATGGGGGCGCCCGCCGCGTAGGCGCCCTCCGGGAGGCGGAGCCCCCAAGCAGGCCAAGCAAGGGAGGAGAAGAAGCCCGCCGCGCAGGCGCCCTCCGGGAGGCGGAGCCCCCACTGAATGGCCGCGAGTATGGCAGTTTTGCGAATCTGGGTCGATGAGATCCTACTTGCCGAAGAGCCGCCCCAGGAAGGAACGCTTTTTCCCCGACGGGGCTTTCACCGGCGGGGTTTTCAGCGCCGCCTGGTCCTCCAGTTTTTTGAGGGCCTCCTTGGCGTCGGGGTAGCCCAGCTCGGCGGCCCGGTGGTAGTATTCGGCGGCCCGCTCCCGGCTGGGCCGGGTCCCCCAGCCGGCCCGGTGGCACTCCCCCAGCAGGAACAGGGCCCGGGGGAAGTCCTGCTGGGCGGCCGCCTCCAGCCAGCGAACGGCCTCCACCTCGTCGGCGGCGGTGCCGGTGCCGTTGAGGAGGCACACCGCCAGGTTGGCCTGCGCGGGGGGATAGCCCGCGTCGGCGGCCTTTTGATACCAGTACACCGCCTTGGCCGGGTCGCGGGCCAGGCCGTCCCCCAGCTCGAAGGCCAGGCCCAGGCTGCACATGGCCGGCGGGTAGCTCTGCTTGGCGGCCCGGCCGTAGAGGTCGGCGGCCTTGACCAGGTCCCGCTCCACCCCCTCGCCGTCCCGGTAGCAGCCGGCCAGAAGGCTCTGGGCCCGGGGGAGGTCCTGCTCCGCGGCCCGCGTCAGCCAGGGGATGGCGGCGGCGGGGTCGGGCTCCATCCCGATGCCGACCAGGCAGCAGTACCCCAGGTTGGTCTGGGCGGGGGCGTAGCCCCCCTCGGCGGCCCGGCGGTACCAGGACACCGCCTTCTCCTTGTCCTCGTCCACGCCGTCCCCCGTCTCATAGCACAGGCCCAGGCTGCACTGGGCGGGCAGGTAGCCCTGCTCGGCGGCCCGGAAGTAGAGGGCCAGCGCCTGGTCCTTGTCCTGCTCCACCCCCCGGCCCTCCAGGTAGAAGTCCCCCAGGATGCCGGCGGCCCGGGGGGAGCCGGCCTCCTCCGCCCGGTGGAACCAGTCCAGGGCCTGGTCCAGATCCTCCTCCAGGCCGATGCCGTTGAGGTAGCACACCGCCAGGTTGCACATGGCGGGGGGATAGCCCTGGTCGGCGGCCTGCCGGTAGAGCCGGGCCGCCTGCTCCTTGTCCTCGTCCACGCCGTTTCCGTTCTCGTAGCACAGGCCCAGGTCGCACTGGCCGGGCGGGTAGCCCGCCTCCGCGGCCCTGCGGTAGAGCGCCGCGGCCCGCCACGTGTCCACGCAGTCCACCCCCCGGCCCTCCAGCCAGCAGTCCCCCAGCAGGTCCAGGGCACGGGGGAAGTCCTGGTCGGCGGCCTTCTGGAGCCACGCCACCGCCCCCTCGGGGTCGGCCGGGGTGCCCACGCCGTGGAGGGTGAGCACGGCCAGGTTGGTCTGGGCGGGGGCATAGCCCTCCTGGGCGGCCTGCCGGTAGAGCTCCACCGCCGTCTCCTTGTCCGCCTCCACCCCGTCGCCGTGCTCGTAGCACAGGCCCAGGTTGCACTGGGCGGGGGGATAGCCCGCCTCGGCGGCCTTGCGGTAGAGCTGGGCAGAGCGGTTCCGGTCCTTCTCCACGCCGGAGCCGTCCCAGTAGCAGTCCCCCAGGATGTTCAGGGCCCGGGGGAACTCCTGCTCCGCCGCCTTCTCCAGCCAGTGGAGGGCGGCGGCGGTGTCCGGCTCCACCCCGATGCCGTTGAAACAGCACACCGCCAGGTTGGTCTGGGCGGGGGCGTAGCCCTGCTCCGCGGCCTGGAGGTAGCACTCCGCCGCCCGGGCGGGGTCGGCGGGGGTGCCGCAGCCGTTTTCGTAGCACAGGCCCAGGTCGCACTGGGCGGGGACGTAGCCCTCCTCGGCGGCCTGCTGGAACAGGGCAAAGGCCCGCTCCTCGTCCTTCTCCACGCCGGAGCCGGCCTGATAGCACCGGCCCAGCAGGTCCACCGCCCGGAGGTCCCCCTCCTCGGCGGCCAGGGCAAACCAGCGGGCCGCCTGGGCCGGGTCCCGGTCGGCCCCGTCCCCCTCGGCGTAGCGCACCCCCACGTCGTAGTAGGCGGAGGGGTCGCCTCCCTCCGCCTGCTCCAGCAGGGCCTGGAACTCCTCCCGCGCCCGCTGGAGGCCGGCCACCGCCTTCTGAATCAGGTGGGTATCGACAAAAATGACCTCCTGGCCGTCATAGGCCTCATGGCCATTGTTGGCGTTGATGTCCATGGCGTGCTCCCCATTCTATGTAGTATGGGGATATTATACGCTGTCAATAGGCTTTTGTCTACGGGCGGGAGGGGACGAAAATCCCCGGCGGGCCGCAGACCCGCCGGGGGCAGTGCAGATCCATCAGGTCAGGGGATCTCCACCCCGCAGATGGAGATGGCCGTCAAGCTGTCCACGTCCAGCAGACCGCCCTCCGGGCGGCGTATCAGGTGGAGATAGCCCTCCTCCGGGATGTCCAGGCAGCCGCCGCTTCCAGCGGCGGCTCTTGGCGCGGAGATGAGCGCATGAATCCATGGCCGTCAGGCTATATATAATTGAGAGAGCCATATCCTTGCTTCTGTAAAGTGGCGATTCAAGCCACAGTATGGATAAATGATCGAGCTGTTCAGTAGTCGGTCTCCCCAGCTCCAATTTATTTTCAATAGCTGCGGTTCAATATACTTGTCTACAATTTCTTCCAAGAGCTTTTTTGTGGCATTGCCGGGCAAACAGGTCACAACTTCTTTATCATGCTGTGCCAATATACATGGGTCTAAAAAAGCCATATCAGTTCACCCTCCCGGCGGCACTGTGCCCCCTCGCAAACTTCCTCGCCGCCCCCCGGCGGGCCGGCGGTACAGGTCACGCTCTTCCATTATACCGGCGCTGCGGCCTGCCTGCAATCCTGTTATCGCCTGGTATATGAAGAAGCAGCACTCGGACAAATATCCAAGTGCTGCTTCTTTTGCTGTCTTATGGAATCCTGCTGGAGGCCGTGCGCAGCTTTGCGCGTTTCCCGCCTGGCGGGGGCATGCCGCCCCCTCACTCCAGGGTGAGATCCCCCTCCCTGATCCAGCCGATTTTCCGGAAGAACAGGCCGAACAGCCAGGTGAGGACGGCGGGGAGGACGAAGCAGATGAGCACCAGCCCCAGCCAGTCGAAGCCGGTGATGGCGGCCTTGGCCCCCGCGGCCACGTCGCTGACCCACCCGGCGTAGACCCCGATGGGCCCCACCATGCCGCAGGTGCCCATGCCGGAGGCCACGGCGGAGGCCGGGTCGTTCATCTCCAGGTGGAACACGCAGGTGGCCAGGGGGCCGGTGACGGCGGAGGTGAGGATGGCGGGCAGCCAGATGCGGGGATTCCTGACGATGTTGCCCATCTGGAGCATGGAGGTGCCCAGGCCCTGGCTCACCAGGCCGCCCCAGCGGTTTTCCCTAAAGGAGAGGACGGCGAAGCCCACCATGTTGGCGCAGCAGCCCGCCACCGCCGCTCCGCCCGCCAGGCCGGTGAGGCCGATGGCGGCGCAGATGGCAGCAGAGGAGATGGGCAGGGTGAGGGCGATGCCGATGACCACCGACACCAGGATGCCCATCCAGAAGGGCTGGAGCACCGTGGCCCACTTGACGAAGTCCCCCACGGCGGAGGCGGCGGTGCCGATGGCCGGGGCCCACAGGGCGGACAGGCCCACCCCCGCTAAGATGGTCACCAACGGGGTGACCAGAATGTCGACCTTGGTCTCCTTGGACACGGCCTTGCCCAGCTCGGCGGCGATGACGGCGATGAAGAGTACCGCCAGGGGCCCGCCGGCCCCGCTGCCGCCGGAGAGGGTGGTGGAGCCCAGGGCGTTGGCGGCGTAGCCCACCGTCACCAGGGAGAAGAGCACCAGGGGCGGGGCCTGGAGGGCGTAGCCGATGGCTACGGCCATGGCCGCGCCGCTCATGGCGGAGGCGTAGCCCCCCACCGTCACCAGAAAGGGCAGGCCCAGCTGGGTGCCCAGGGTATTGAGGATGGTGCCGATGAGCAGGGAGCAGAACAGTCCCTGGGCCATGGCCCCAAGGGCGTCCACCCCGTACCGTTTGGCCGAGATGACAATATTTTTCCGTTTGCAGAACTCCTTGACGCTTCCCATAATCTCTCTCCCTTTACAGGTGTCTTGACACATGACTTGGCCTATTATAATATAGACGGCAAAAAGCCGCAAGCCTGAATTTTCAGACTTGCGGCTTTTTTGACGCGGGGAGAGAGGGCGGTCAGCGGTTTTTGCGACCCTTCCGGTAGAGCACCACCGACAGCACCGCCCCGGCCAGGGTGATGACCAGCCCCACCGCCAGGATGACGGTGGCGAAGGTCAAAAAGACCTGCCCCATGGAGGAGATGCCGGACATACCGCCGGATGTGACCGTGCCGTCGGGGAGGACGAGCTCCCACCCGCCGGAGCCGAAGGGATCCATGGCGCCCCACCCGGCGGACACCATCCGGAACATCTGGGAGAAGGCAAACCGGGCCAGGCCGCCCACCAGGGCCACCCCCAGCCCGCTGAGGGCGATGTACACCCCGGCCAGCCAGCCCCACCGGCCCACCATGCGGCCCAGCCAGCCCGCCGTGGGCGAATGACGGGGCGGCGGGGCCTGCTCCGGCTCCCTGGGCGCCTCCTCGGAGAGGAGCTCGTCCACCGTGACGCCGAACTCCCGGGCCAGAGCCCGGAGCTTGTCCACCTCCGGCGCCGCGTCGCCCAGCTCCCACTTGCTCACCGCCTGGCGGGACACCCCCACCCGGCCGGCCAGCTCCTCCTGGGACAGCCCGGACTTTTTGCGGTAGTAGAGAATTTTCTCGGACAGCTTCATCACTGCCACCTCCTGGTGTGATCTGGTCTGGATTCCACCATGAGCGTACCCCGAGGGCCGGTTGCGGCGCAACCAGCCACGGCTGGAACTTCTGCAACCGGGGGTTGCGGAGGCGGTCAGTCGAACCGGGTGACCCAGTGCTCCGCCCGGTGGGCCGCAAAGCACATGGCCACCTGCTCCGCGGTGTTCTTCTCCCCGGCCAGCACCGGGAGGGAATCCTCGGGGAACCAGGAGAAGCCCAGGGTCTCGCTGTTCTCCCGGAATGCCCCGCCCAGGAGGGTGCAGAGCACAAAGATCTTGCACACGCCGTAGGCGTATCGGGGCAGGTTGTGCCTGGCCCGGTCCTGGACGGCGATGATCCGGTCGGCGGTCACGTCCAGGCCGGCCTCCTCCTTGACCTCCTTGACGGTGTTCTCCCCCACAGACAGGTTCACCTCCACCCAGCCGCCGGGGAGGGCCCACCGCCCGTCCCGCTCCTGCACCAGGAGGATCCTCCCATCCCGGAAGATGGCGGCCCGGGTGTCCAGCTTGGGGGTCTGGTATCCCGTCTCATTGCAGAACAGGTCCCTCACCTTCCCTACGGGGATGTCCGTCTTATGGGCCACCATCTCGGCGGCGATCTCCCGGATTCTCTCATACCGCTCCCGGTCGTACACGTCTTTCCCGTAGGTCAGCCCGGCCTGGGCCAGGCTCTGGAGCTCAACGGCCCAGTTCAGCCACAGCTCATCCACTGCGTTTCCCTCCTGTCAGCGCAAATCTTGGTCCCGCAGGCGCGGGAGCTACACATACCCCAGCAGGCCCCGGACGGACACCTCGCCGGAGGACACCGTCTCCCGCCGGCCGCCGGGATGGCGCACCACCAGGGCGAAGCTCTCGTCGATGGCCTCGGCCTCGGCCTCCTCCTCCCCGCCCGGGCGGAGGAGCCGCACGCTTCTGCCCAGGGTGAGGCAGTCCGCCCGGTAGCGCGCCAGCCACTCCGCCCCATGGGCCGGGAATTCCCGGTACATCCGGTCCAGGGCGGCGATCACCGCCGCCGCCGCGTCCGCCCGGCGGGGGGCCGTCCCCAGGGCCTGGGCCAGGGAGACGGCCGCCGGGGCCACCTCCGGGCCGAAGTCGGCCTCCGTCTGGCTTATGTTGAGGCCCAGGCCCACCACCACGTACCGCAGCTGGGCGGTCTCCGCCTCCAGCTCCAGCTCGGTGAGGATGCCGCACAGCTTGCGGCCGTCCAGGATCACGTCGTTGGGCCACTTGATGCCGGGGCGGACGCGGCACAGCGCCTCCACCGCGTCGCACACCGCCACCGCCGTCCACGCCGTCAGGGCGGGCACCTGCTCCAGGCCGCACGCCGGCCGCAGCAGGGCGGACAGGTACAGCCCCTTCCCCGCCGGGGACAGGAAGGCGCGGCCCCGGCGGCCCCGGCCCCCGGTCTGCTCCCCGGCGATCACCACCAGCCCGTCTGGCACGGCGTCCACCGCCCGGCGCTTGACCTCGTTGTTGGTGGAGTCCACCGTCTCCAGGCACACCAGTTCCTGCCCCACCCGGCGGCCGGCCACCGCCGCCGCCAGCTCCCCGGCGGAGAGCAGGTCCGGCGACCCCTCCAGCTTGTAGCCCCGCCGGGGGGCGGAGGAGATGGCGTACCCCTCCTCCCGCAGGGCCTCGATGGCCTTCCAGACCGCCGCCCGGCTCACCCCCAGGGCCCGGCTCATGGCCTCCCCGGACAGCTCCCCGCCCCCCTTCAGCAGGGAGAGCACCTGGTCCCGCAGCATGGACATCCCTCCTTCTTTTGTCCTGGCTCCATTGTACCCACCGGGCCTCCCTTTTGTCAACTGGATCAGATATGCGGTTGACAAAATCTTGATTGTAAACTAAAATAGAAATAAAGTTTACGGTTTGGGAGGAATTGCGATGCGCACCCGAAATCTGGCCAGGGCGGCCCTGTTCGCCGCCCTGACTGCCATCTGCTCCTGGATCTCCATCCCCACCGCCGTCCCCTTCACCCTCCAGACCTTCGCCGTGTTTCTGACCCTGGGGGTGCTGGGGGGAGAGCTGGGCGCCCTGTCGGTGGCGGGCTACCTGCTGCTGGGGGCGGTGGGCCTGCCGGTGTTCTCCGGGTTCCAGGGGGGGCTGGGGGCCCTGCTGGGGGCCACCGGCGGCTACCTGCTGGGCTTTCTGCTCACCGCCCTGACGGTGTGGGGGGCGGAGCGCTGGCTGGGCAAATCCGCCCCGGTGTTCCTGGGCTCCTGCGTGCTGGGGCTGGGGCTGTGCTACCTGTTCGGCTCGGTGTGGTACGCCGCGGTGTACGCCGCCGCCTCCGGCCCGGTGGGGCTGCTCACCGTGCTGGGGTGGTGTGTGTTCCCCTTTGTCCTCCCCGATCTGGCCAAGCTGGCCCTGGCCTTCGCCCTGAGCCGGCGGCTGGCCGCCGCGTTGCAGCGGCGGGGGGCGTAACCTGGCGGCGTTCAGGCAGGAGCGGTCGCGTGAGATCGCCCCTGCCTTATTTTTATCTTGACTTTCATTTTATTCATATTATAATAAATTATATTAAAGTTAAAAGTGAGGTGTTGCCTTCTTGGAACTGGACAAAATCCCCCAGTGGATGCTGGGGCTGGAGCTGGAGGACGCGGCGTTTCTGAAGAGCTTTGTGCTGTCCTCCGGCTCCCTGAAGGAGGTCGCCAAGCTGTACGGGGTATCCTACCCCACGGTGCGGCTGCGGCTGGACAAGCTGATCCAGAAGATCCAGCTCAACGACAAAAAGGAGGAGGCCCCCTTCCCCGCCTTCATCAAGGGGCTGGCGGTGGACGGCCGGGTGGATCTGGACACGGCGAAGCTCATCATCGAGAAATACCGCCAGCAGAGCAGGCAGGCGGAAGAACACAAGGAGGGATCCCTATGAACCCCGCGCTCACCCTGGTGATCGCCGCCGCGGTCACGCTGTTTCACTTCTGGGCCTCCCGGCGGAGCCCCAAATATTGGTTCCTGGGCGGCATTGTCCCGCTGGTGTGGGCCGTCCTGGTGGTTGTGCTCTTCCAACACGGGCTCATCACCCTCCGGGAGGACTGGGGCATGCTGCTCTTCCCGACCCTGATCCTGCTGCTCGTCTGGGCGGTGGGGCAGAAGGCCGCCCGGAAGCGGGAGAGCGACCGCATGCGGGCCCGGGATCTGGACTGAGCCGCGGGCATAACCGCCCACCCTGTCCCATATACATGGGGTAAGACTATGGGAAAGGCGGGGTGGAGTATGCCCTATGAGGACAGCCGGGCGCGGCCGGAGGCGGCCCATCACATCATCCTGGAGGAGCGGGAGCAGCTCTCCGTGTCCGGGGTGGAGGAGGTGGAGAGCTTTGACGAGAATACCATCGTGATGCTCACCAACCGGGGCACCCTGGTGGTGCGGGGGGAGGAGCTGCACATCGAGAAGCTGAGCCTGGACGGCGGGGATCTGAAGGTGGAGGGCTCCATCGACTCCCTCACCTACGAGGACGGGGGCCGGGAGCGGGGCGGCCTGTTCGCCCGGCTGTTCCGCTGAGATGTCGGTGCCCATGGCCGACCAGGGCCTGTTTTTCGCCGGGGCCCTGGTCCTGGGGGCGGCGGTGGGGCTGCTCTACGACGTGTTCCGCATCCTCCGGGTGCGCCTGCCCCTGCCCCTGCTGGGTGGGGTCCTGGACCTGCTGTTCTGGCTGGTGGTCACCGCCGCCCTGTTCGTCTATACCATCACCGCCGGCAGCGGGGAGGTGCGGGCCTACCTGATCCTGGCCGTGCTGGCCGGCGCGGCGGCCTACTTCTGGCTGTTGAGCCGCTGGTTCCTCTGGCTGGGCTACCGGCTGGCGGACCTTCTTGGGTTTGTGTGCGGGGTGGCGGCACTACCGGTTGTGCTTTTGCTGCGGCTGGGCAAAAAAATTGGGAAAAAGGCAAAAAAATGCTTCCATTCTCTGCGCAAGTGGTATAAAATAAAGCTACTATCCAGGGAAATGGATGCACTGCACCGGTCGGACCGCCGGGAGCGGGAGGGGGGCGGCGCCCATGCAACTGAAAAAAGCGTCTCTGCTGACCAAGCTGGTGGTGCTGGCCCTGCTCATCGCCGCCGCCACCGGCCTGCTCAATCTGCGGCAGCAGATTCTCACCGCCCAGGGGGATCTGGCCGAGGCCCAGGCCCAGGTGGCCGAGCAGAAGCAGATCAACGCCGAGCTGGCCGACGCCGTGGAAAACAGCGATGACCCGGGGCGGCAGGAGGATCTGGCCCGCAGCAAGCTGGGCCTGGTGGAGCCGGGCGAGTACATTTTCCGTTTCACTGATTGAAAATCTTTTGGGAGAGAGAGGATTTAGCTGGGAGTATGGAGTTTGGTGTTGGTTCGATTCTGGAAGGAAAGGTCACAGGCATTACGAAGTTTGGCGCGTTTGTCTCCCTGCCGGAGGGCAAGTCGGGGCTGGTGCACATCTCTGAGATCGCCTATTCCTATGTCAACGACGTAAAGGATCATCTGAAGGAAGGGCAGGAGGTCAAGGTCAAGGTCATCGGCATCGACGAGAGCGGCCGCATCAATCTCTCCATCAAGAAGGCCATGGACCCGCCCCCCCGCCCGGCGGGGCAGGGCCGGCCGGCCGGGCGGGACCGGGGCCACAGCGCCGGCGGCTTCCGGGGCAAGAGCGCCCCGGCGGAGCCCGCCACCTTTGAGGACCGCCTCAAGCAGTTCATGGCATCCTCTGACAGCAAGCTCTCCGAGCTGCGCCAGGCCGAGCGGGGCCGCTCCCGCCGGGGCGGCCGGCGGTGAGGCGCGCCCATCCGGGCGGGCGCTTCCCCAGATCATCCATATAGACAGACACAAGGTTCCGGCCCGCGGGCCGGAACCTTGTTTTTGTCATTCCTTCGGGGTGTAGGGGGCCACGTTGATGCCGGTGTAGTACCATTTCAGGATCTCGTCGAAGGTGCTGCCCGATTTGGCCATGGCGTTGGCGCCGTACTGGCTCATGCCCACCCCGTGGCCGTAGCCGGTGACGGAAAAGGTGACGAGCTGCTCGTCGGCGGTGACGGTGAAGCTGGTGGAGCGCAGCCCGAAGAGGGTGCGCAGGGCGGCGCCCGTCACGGTGACGCCCCCCACGTCTACCGAGTCCACCCCGCCAGCGGAGTTGTTCACCAGGCTGGCAAACCACCCGGCGGGGGTGCCGGACAGGTCGGCGTCCGGGTACTCCGAGAGCAGCTTGGTCCGGAACTCCTCCACCGGCACGGTTACGGTGGTGCGGTAGTTGGGCACCTCCTCCCCCTCCGGGCTGTCCACCCCGGTGAGGTAGGGGATGGAGTTGCCCCACACCTCCACCGCGTTCACCGTCCGGCCGGCGGCGGAGGAGAAGAACACCGCCTGGATGGGCTGCCCCTGCCAGAGGGCGGCCAGGCCGTCGGTGTCCGCCACGGCGGCGGTGATCTTGTCGGTGTAGGCCTGGGCGCTGTCCCCCCAGTTGGCGGCGGCCTCCTCGGGGGTGATGTAGGCCTGGCAGCAGGCGATGTCGGTGCACACGTCTGCGCCGGGGTGCTTTTCCGAGGTGCGCTCCAGCTTGGACAGGGTGTAGGTGCGGGCGGCCACCGCCTGGGCCTTGAGGGCCTCCGGCTCGAAGGAGGCGGGCATCTCGGCGGCCACCACCCGCCACAGGTACTTGTCCAGGGGGAGGGTGAGCACCTCCCCCTCCCCCACCTGCACGGTCACGGACACCTGCCCGTCGGCCGTGACGCCGGGGGTGACCACGGTGCGGTCGATGGGCAGGGTGCCGGTGGGGACGCTCTCCGGCGCGCCGTCCTCCCCCTGCATGAGCAGGGGCAGCAGAAACAGGGTGAGCAGCAGGGCCAGGGCGGTGGCCACCACCTGCCGCACCCCCACTCCGCCCGCTCTTTTTTGCAAGTTTTTTCTCGTTGCCATGCAGATATCTCCCGGCCTGGTATTTTAGATTGACTGTAGCGCGGAAACGTACTACAATAATACGAAAAGAAATGGGCAAAGGAGCAATGGGACATGCAAAAGACGGACCCGGCGGCCAGCGCCGCCCTTATGGACAGTCTATGCGGGGAATACCGGGCGCATAACCGGATTGACCCCGCCGACTATGAGCGATACCAGGTCAAGCGGGGCCTGCGCAACCCGGATGGCACCGGCGTCATGGCGGGGGTGACCCAGATTGGCAGCGTGCTGGGCTACTATGTCCAGGACGGGGAGCGGGTTCCGGCGCCGGGCAAGCTGCTCTACCGGGGCATCGACGTGGAGGAGCTCATCCAGGGCTTTGTGGGGGAGGGGCGCTTCGGCTTTGAGGAGACGGCCTACCTGCTGCTCTTCGGCGCCCTGCCCACCCGGGCGCAGCTGGAGGGGTTCCAGGCGCTGCTGGACCAGTGCCACACGCTGCCCCGCATGTTCACCGAGGACATGATCATCAAGGCCCCCAGCCCCGACGTGATGAACAAGCTGGCCCGGTCGGTGCTGGCCCTCTACTCCTATGACGAGAACCCGGACGACATGTCCCTGGCCAACCAGCTGCGGCAGGCGGTGGAGCTCATCGCCCGGGTGCCGGTGGTCGTGGCCCACGCCTTTGCCGTGAAGCGGCACTACTACGACGACGAATCCCTCTACCTCCACCGGCCCCAGGCGGGGTTGAGCGTGGCGGAGAACTTCCTCTACGCCGTCCGCCACGACAACCGCTACACGGAGGAGGAGGCCCGGCTGCTGGACCTGTGCCTGGTGCTCCACGCCGAGCACGGCGGCGGCAACAACTCCGCCTTCGCCTGCCGGGTGCTCTCCTCCTCCGGCACGGACACCTACTCCGCTGTCGCGGCGGCGGTGGGCTCCCTGAAGGGGCCCCGCCACGGCGGCGCCAACAAGAAGGTCATGGAGATGTTCCGCCACATCGAATCCGGCGTGGGGGACTGGGCCGACGACGACGAGGTGCGCGCCTTCCTGGCCCGCCTGCTGCGGAAGGAGGCGGGGGACCGCTCGGGGCTCATCTACGGCATCGGCCACGCCATCTACACCCTGTCCGACCCCCGGGCCGTGGTGCTCAAGCGCTTTGCCCGCCGGCTGGCCGAGAGCAAGGGCATGCTGGACGAGTTCGAGCTGTTCGAGCGGGTGGAGCGCCTGGCCCCGGAGGTCCTCCTCTCCGTCAAGGGGGAGGAGAAGGTGGTGTGCGCCAACGTGGACTTCTACTCCGGCCTGGTGTACAAGATGATGGGCATACCGGTGGAGCTGTACACCCCCCTCTTTGCAGTGGCCAGGATGGTGGGCTGGTGCGCCCACCGCATGGAGGAGGTATTCCAGCCCGGCAACCGCATCATCCGCCCGGCCTACAAGGCCGTGTCCCCGCCCCGCACCTTCGTCCCCCTGGACCAGCGGTAGCCGGCGGCGGACGGCCCCTGGCGGAAACAGGCCCGGCGGCCCCGAAGAGGGCCGCCGGGCTTTTTCACGCCTGGGCGGGGGGCAGGAGGCCGTCCGCCCGCAGCCTGTGGAGCAGGCGGGCGATAAGCCCCACCCGCTGGAAGGGGGTCATCAGGTAGAAGCCGTCTACATAGGGGGCGATCTCCTTGGCGATGGCGGCGGAGACGGTCAGGGCGATCTCCTCCCCCTCCTCCCGGCTCTTGTCCCGGTAGAGCGCCGCGATCTCGTCGCACACCCGGATGCCCGCCACCTCGTTGTTGAGGAAGCAGGCGTTGCGGTAGCTGACCACCGGGAAGATGCCCCCCAGCAGCTTGCCCTTCAGAACCTCCCGGGCCCGCTTCAGGTTGTCCAGCGCCTCCCGGGACAGCACCGGCTGGGTGAGGAAGCCCTGGATGCCGCAGTCCTCCTTCTCCCGGGCCAGGCGGAGCTGCACGTCAAAATTCCGGGCGTTCAGGTTCAGCGCGCCGAACAGGCGGAAGGGGACGGACAGGGTGTCCTCCCCCAGGGAGCTGACGTAGCGGGCCAGCTTGCGGGAGTTGAAGTTGAACACGCTCTTGACCTCGTCCCGGCGCTCGCCGGGGATGGGGTCGCCGGTGACCAGCAGCACGTTGTGCACGTCCTCCATGGACAATCCCAGCAGCAAAGCCTTGATGGCGTTGAGGTTCCGGTCCCGGCAGGTCATGTGGGGCAGCACCTCCACCCCCAGCTCCCGCTTGACCTTGCAGGCCAGCAGGCAGCTGTCCGCCCGGGGCCTTCCCACGGGGCAGTCGGCGATGGTGATCACGTCGGCCCCCGCGTCCCGCAGGGTGCCCACCCCGGACAGGAAGGGGGCGATGTGGTCGCTGGCCGGCGGGTCCAGCTCCACCGCCGCCACCCTCTCCCCCCGGTCCAGCCTGCTCCACAGACGGTCCGTCCCCGCCGGGGCCCGGCCGGGTGCGGAGGCGGGGCCGGAGCTGGGGACGGCGGTGGGGCCGCGCCCCTCCTCCAGCAGCGCGGACAGGCGGGCGATGTGCTCCGGCGTGGTGCCGCAGCAGCCCCCCACAATGGCCGCCCCGGCGCGGACGATCTGGTCCATCTGCTGGGCGAAGTAGTCCGGCGCGCCCTGGTAGACGGTGCGCCGGCCCAGCACCGTGGGGTAGCCGGCGTTGGGCATGACGGAGAGCATGGTCCCCTCCAGTTGGAGGTCCCGCATCAGGGAGAGCAGGTGGTGGGGCCCCGACATGCAGTTGAGGCCCACCGCGTCCACGCCGGGCAGGGCCGCCGTGCGGGCAAGCAGGTCCCGGCCGGGCAGGCCGTCCCGGGTGAAGCCGTCGGCCCCCACGGCGAAGGAGACGATCAGGAGGGCCTCGGGGCAGTGCTCGGTCAGCCAGGCGGCCAGCTCCGCCGCCCCCTCGTCAGAGGACAGGGTCTCCGCCAGGAAATGGGTCACCCCCGCCGCCAGAAACCGCTCCGCCTGCCGGATAAACAGCTCCCCCGGGGAGCGGGGGCTGTCCCCGGGGATGGGCCCCAGGTCGGCGAACACCAGCGCGCCGTGGGGGGCGGCGGCCTCCAGGGCCAGGCGGCTGGACGCGTCAATCAGCTCCCGGACCTGGGCGTCCTCCCCCCGGGCCAGCTCCGCCCCGACGCCGAAGGTGTTGGTCTTGATGGCCCCGGCCCCCGCGTCCAGATAGGCGCGGTGGATGGCGGAGATCTCCTCGGGGTGGGTCAGGCTGGCCCCCTCGCACCACTCCCCCGCCCGATCGGGCAGGGCGGCGAATAGGGTGCCCATGGCCCCGTCGAAGAGCAGGGGATGTTTTGGGGTATATAAGCGTTTGCTCATGCGCCCAGCACCTCCCGGGCGACGGCCACGCTCTGCCGCGCGTCCTTGGCGTAGTAGTCCGCCCCCATCCGCGCGGCGTGCTCCGGCGTCACCACCGCGCCGCCCACAAAGACGGCGGGGGGCTCCGGCAGGGCCTTGAGCATCCGGATGGTCTCCTCCATGGCGGGCAGGGTGGTGGTCATCAGGGCGGACAGGCCCACCAGGGGGATGTGCTTCTCCGCCACCGCGTCGCAGACGGCCTGGGCGGGCACGTCCCGGCCCAGGTCGACGACCTGGTAGCCGTAGTTCTCCAGCACGGTCTTGACGATGTTCTTGCCGATGTCGTGGATGTCCCCCCGGACAGTGGCCACCGCCAGGGCCCCCTTGGCCGCCATGCTGCCGCCGGTGCGGGCCAGGGCGTCCTTGAGCACCTCAAACACGGCCTGGGCCGCCTGGGCGGCACTGAGCAGCTGGGGGAGGAAGAGGGTGCCCCCCTCATAGCCGCTCCCCACCGCGTCCAGGGCGGGGATCAGACGGTTGTTCACCAGGGACAGGGGCTCCTCGGTCTCCAGGGCGGCCCTGGCCAGCCGGGCCGCGTCGGCGCGCAGGCCGCGGATCACCGCCTCCTCCAGGGTCAGGCCGCCGTCGGCGGCGGGGACGGCGGGAGCCGCCGGGGCGCTCTCCCCGGCGAAGCGGGCCACGTAGGCCCGGCACCCATCGTCCTCCCCGGACAGCACCCGGAAGGCGGCCACCGCGTCCATCATGGCCTTCTGGTTGGGGTTGAGGATGGGCAGGGTGAGGCCGGCCTCCAGGGCCTGCACCAAAAACGTCTCCGTGACCAGGGCGCGGTTGGGCAGGCCGAAGGAGATGTTGGACACCCCCAGCACGGTCTGGAGGCCCAGCTCCTCCCTTACGGCCCGGAGGGCGGCGAGGGTCTCCCGCGCCTGCCCCTGCTGGGCGGAGACGGTGAGGGTCAGGCAGTCGATCCACACGTCCTCCCTGGGGATGCCGTGGGCCAGGGCGGCCTCCAGGATGCGCCGGGCGATGTCCACCCGCTCCCGGGCGGTGTGGGGGATGCCCCCCTCGTCCAGGGCCAGGCCCACCACCGCCGCGCCGTACTTTTTCACGATGGGCAGGATCTGCTCCTGCACCGCCGGGTCGCCGTTGACGGAGTTCACCGCCGCCTTGCCGTTGTACACCCGCAGGCCGGCCTCCAGGGCGGCGGGGTTGGAGGAGTCCAGCTGGAGGGGCACGTCCAGGGCGCTCTGCAGCTTCTTGACCACCCGGGGGAGCATGTCCGCCTCGTCCACGCCGGGGTAGCCCACGTTCACGTCCAGGATGTCCGCCCCCGCGTCCACCTCCTGGATGCCCACGTCCAGGATGTAGTCCAGATCCCCCTCCAGCAGGGCCTGCTGGAACCGCTTCTTGCCGGTGGGGTTGATGCGCTCCCCGATGGTGCGCACCCCGTCGATTCTCAGAGGAACGGTGGGGGTGCACAGGAAGGAGACGGGCCGGTACGCCCGGCGGACGGGGGCCCTGCCCGCCAGAACCTCCCGCACCCGGCGGATGTAGTCCGGCGTGGTGCCGCAGCAGCCGCCGAAGAGGGAGGCCCCCGCCTCCCAGCAGGGGAACAGGGCCTGGGCAAAGGCCTCCGGGTCCATGTGGTAATGGCCGTCCACCGGGTCGGGCAGGCCGGCGTTGGGCTTGACGACCACCGGCAGGCGGGTGCTCCCGCACAGCTCCTGCACCAGGGGGAGCAGCATGTCAGGCCCCAGGGAGCAGTTCAGGCCGATGGCGTCGGCCCCCAGGCCCTCCAGCGTGCGGGCCATGGAGGGGATGGTGCAGCCGGTGAAGGTGCGCCCGCCGGCCTCAAAGGACAGGGTGACCAGGACGGGCAGATCGGTGTTCTCCTTGACGGCCAGCAGGGCGGCCTTGGCCTCGTACAGGTCGGTCATGGTCTCAATCACCGCCAGCTCCGCCCCGGCCTTCGCCCCGGCCACCGCCACCTCCCGGAAGAGGTCGCAGGCGTCCTCAAAGGACACTCCACCCATGGGCTCCAGCAGCTCCCCCAGGGGGCCCATATCCACGGCCACCCGGGTATCGGTGCCCGCCGCGGCCCTCCTGGCGATGCGGACAGCCTGGGTGACCACCTCCTCCACACTGTGGCCGGTGCCGGCCAGCTTGTGGGCGTTGGCCCCGAAGGTGTTGGCGTAGATGATCCGGCTGCCCGCCTGTATGTATTCCCGGTGGATCTCCTCCAGCAGCTCCGGCCGGGTCAGGCAGAGCAGCTCCGGCCGCTCCCCGGCGGGCAGGCCCCGCTGCTGGAGGACGGTGCCCATGGCGCCGTCCAGAAGGATCAGTTGATCGGTAAAATCAAGAGAGCCCACAGCTCTTGCCTCCTTTGCGCAGTTGACAGGTCTGGTTCATGGAGCAGTAGCGGCACCCCCGCACCCGGGCCATCTGAGGCCGGTCGGCGACGCCCAAAAGGGCGGTGACCGACTTGCCGGGGGTGAGCAGGCAGCTGTCCGTCACACACAGCCCCAGGGTCCGCTGGGCGTCCAGCGCCCCGCAGAGGGCGGGCTGGAGGGACAGGGGCAGGTCGCCGTACCCCGGGCTGAACCGGTCGGTGAGAAAGCGGCCGGGCAGGCGCCCGGAGATCTCCTCCTCCGCCGCGTCGCAGCCGGCCTCCACCCAGGCGCTGCCGCAGCCGTCCAGCAGGACGGCGCGGGCCATGTCCCGGGCCTGGAGGGCCCGGAGCCGGGCGTCGAACACCGCCCCCAGGGTGCAGGCCAGCAGGGCGGCCTGGGCGCACTCCTTCAGCATGAGCGCCGCCGTCCGCCCGGGCAGGAGCAGGTCCAGCTCCGGCAGGTACGGCCCCTCCGCCGTGTGCTCCAGGGAGAGCAGCCGCCACCGCCACCGGGGGGTGACGGCCGCCGTCAGTCCGGCGGCCACCTCCGCCGTCTCCCGCCGCAGCTCCGCAGGCGGCGGGGAGGGCACCCCCGCATAGCGCAGGGCCTCCTCCAGATTCAGCTCCATGTACACCCCTCCTCCGTCCCCTCCGGCCGGAACAGCCAGTACAGGGTCTCCGCCGAGATGGTCATGCCCGCCTTTCTCTGGAGGGCCAGGGAGGGGGCGTTGTCCACCAGCACCTGCCCGAAGGCGTACTGCCCCCGGGCCAGGGCCAGGCGCACCGCCCCCAGCAGGAGTACCTCCCCCAGGCCCCGGCGGCGGTAGGGGGGCAGCACCTCCAGCAGGCCGATGGTCCCCTCCGGGTGGAAGCCCACAAAGCCCGCCGGCGCCCCGTCCACGAAGGCCCCCAGCATGCCCCGGCGGAGGGCCTCCTCCACGTGGGGCAGGCCGCCGATGGCGCTGTTGCTGTAGTGCTCCAGCACGAAGGGGGCCCACTCCATCCCCAGGGGGCGCAGCTCCCCCGCGAAGGGGGGCGGCTCCGGCGGCTCCGGCGAGAGCCAGGCGGCCTGGTAGCAGGGCATCTCCTCCCACAGCCCCAGCCGCTCCGCCAGCTCGTCCCGGTACCACATCTCATGCCCCACCACGGTCTCGCTGCCCGCCAGGGCGGGCAGCATTCCCTCCAGGGCGGCCCGGCTGCGGGCGGAGAGCATATGCTCCTCCCCCTCCCAGTCGTAGAGCAGCACCCCGTCCGCCCCGGCCTGGAGCACCTCCGCCGAACCCCGCCGGAGTACCTCCAGCATGTCCAGGTACAGCAGTCTATTTTGATTCAGGTACGCCAGCGCGGTCTGCATGTCCTCCATGGCGATCCTCCTCGTCCTGATACAGGGGCAGGGAGATGACAAAGCTGGTCAGCCGCCCGTTGCTCTCGGCCCGGATGCTCCCCCCGTGGCTCTCCACAATCTCCCTGGCGATGGCCAGGCCCAGCCCTGCCCCGCCGGTGCGGGAGGAGCGGACGGCGTCCAGCCGGTAAAATTTCTCAAAGATGTTGGCCAGCTCCCCCTCGGGGATCTCCAGGCCCTCGTTGCGGATGGTGATCTCCGCCCGCGCGCCGTCGGCCCGGGCCAGGATGTCCACCCGGCCGCCCGGGGCGCTGTAGCTGACGGCGTTGCGCAGCACGTTGTCAAACACCCGGGCAAGCTTGTCCGGGTCGCCGAGCACCACAAGGTGGTGCTCGATCTCCACTGAGCACCGGAGCTCCTTCTCCGCGAAGAGGGGGTAGAACTCGTCGGTGAGCTGCTCCAGCAGCATGGACAGCTGGATGGGCCGGCGCTCCCCCGGCTCCCCCTCCAGATCCATGCGGGTGATGTCAAAGAACTCCCCCAGCAGCTCCTCCAGCCGCTGGGCCTTGTCCAGGGCGATACCGGTGTACTTGGCCCGCTGCTCCGCCGTCAGGCCGGGGTCGTCCCGCAGCAGGGTCAGGTAGCCCACCACCGAGGTCAGCGGGGTCTTGAGGTCGTGGGCCAGGAAGGCCACCAGGTCCCCCTTGCGCTGCTCGCTCTCCCGGGCGGCCGCCTCCCGCTCCCGCAGCTGCGCCTGGATGGCGTTGAGGTCCGCCTGGATGGGGGCGAGCTCACGGGGCAGCGCCACCGGCCGGCTGTGGTCGGCCACCACCTGGCGGGTGGCGGTGCGGATGTCGTCCAGCCAGCGGGTGAACCGGCCCATGGCGATGTAAAAGGCGATGAGCATGAGCACCATGGTGGCCACGGTGAGGATCTCCTGCTTGTTGGCCCGGATGTAGCGCTCATAGAGCTGCTCGGCCCCCTCCTCGCTCTGGCCGAAGAGGACCACCGCGGCCCACTGGAAGAGGCGGGCCACTGGGTTCTGGAGCACCTCGTCGATGACCACCTCCAGCAAAAAGATGCCCAGCGCCCCGGCGATCACCGTGCCCAGCACCACAAGCAGGAGCATTTTCAGCTTCAGGCGGGTGTATTTTCCGTCCACCGGCGCCCCTCCCTCCTCAGAATTGCCGCTGGAGCCGCCCGCCGCACCGGCAGCGGTAGCGCTCCGGGTGGTCCACCAGGGGGGATCGGCGGCTGCGGGGGAACTCCATCCCGCAGGCGGCGCACACCACCAGATGGCGCACCGGCCGGCTGTCCGCCACTCCCAGGGCCTCACAGCTGCCGGTGCGGGAGATGGCGTAGCCGTAGGCCTCGTTCATCCGGCGGGCGTATTCCTTCCACCGCAAACCGTGGTTGCGGCAGCCGGGGCAGGTGTGGAGCACCTCGTGGGCCAGGGTCTGGAGGCAGGCGCGCTCCGGGGCCTCCAGCAGCCGCTGGGTCAGCTCGATGCGGAAGTCCTTCCCCCGCTGGAAGCAGCAGCCGAACCGGGTTACCGCCCGGCGGTTGACCGCCACATGGGGGTCAATGCGCGCCGACACCGGCAGCCCCAGGGCCCGGGCCTGCCCCAGCACCCGGGCCAGAAGCGCGTCAAAATCGTTCATCCCCCCGCCCCCTCTCCAAGACTGCTGGCCGGCCGCCTGCGGCCTGTCCAATGGACACTATTGTACCACCCTTTAAAGGAAAAGTCACTACACACGCGGGAGAATCCGGCATAGAATGACGCGGGAGGTTCTTGCCATGTACTTGTATCACAGCTGCGGCTGTCCGCCCCCCTGCCCGCCCTGTCCGACCGGGGGCTCCGGCCCCACAGGCCCCACGGGTCCCCAGGGTGCGCCGGGCCCCACGGGTCCCCAGGGCGCGCCGGGCCCCACGGGCCCCCGGGGCGCTGCCGGGCCCACAGGCCCCCAGGGCGCTGCCGGGCCCACGGGCCCTCAGGGCGCTGCCGGGCCCACGGGTTCCCAGGGCGCGCCGGGCCCCACGGGCCCCCAGGGCGCTGCCGGGCCCACGGGTCCCCAGGGTGCGCCGGGCCCTACGGGCCCCCAGGGCGCTGCCGGGCCCACAGGCCCCCAGGGCGCTGCCGGACCTACCGGCCCCCAGGGAATCCAGGGGCGGGACGGCCCTACCGGCCCCACCGGAGCGCCCGGGATGCCGGGTACGGAGGCGGCCGCCAGCTTTTTCTCTGATTTGCGGGAGGTGCCCAGCGGCACCCCGATTCCGCTTTATCCGCTGACGCCGGACCCGACAGGGGCCATCACCCCCGCGCCCGACTACCTGTCCCTGCTGCTCCAGCCGGGCTTCTACCTGGTCACCTTTGACGTGGCCGCCGTACTGCTCCAGCCGGGCTATCTCCAGGTCACTCCGGCGGTGGGCGGCGTCCCGCAGGTCAACCTGGGGGTCTACTTCCGCACCGCTGTGGGGGACTCCTCCGCGGGGGGCTCCCGCACCTTCCTCTTCAACGCCCCGGCGGCCACCACCTTCTCTTTGACCTACAACGCCAGCGCCCCCACAACCTCGGTGACGACCACCCTCACCGTACAGAAGCTCAACCGGGCGGAATAGCAGGCGGGGGCGGCCTATGACCGGGCCGCCCCCGTTTCTGATGATTTTCTTACGTTTTTCCCCCGTCCTTGACGGCGGCCCGGCCCGCAGGTATAATGACACAAAACGGACTGGGGAGGGAGCGCCGTGGACGCGCGGATTCTGGTTGTGGACGACGAGCCTGAGATCGCCGATCTGGTGGAGGTCTACCTGAAAAGCGAGGGCTGCACGGTGTTCAAGTGCGGCACCGGCACCGAGGCCCTGGCCCTGGTGCGGGAGCAGCCCCTGGATCTGGCCATCTTGGACGTGATGCTGCCGGACATCAGCGGCCTGACCCTCTGCGGGGAGATCCGCAAGGAGCACCACTTCCCCGTCCTGATGCTCACCGCCCGCGCCGACGATATGGACAAGATCACGGGGCTGACCATCGGGGCGGACGACTACATGACCAAGCCCTTCAACCCCCTGGAGCTCATGGCCCGGGTGAAGGCCCAGCTGCGGCGCTACACCCGCTATAATGAGCCGGACAAGGCCGGGGACAGCCGGGATATCATCGACTTCAACGGCCTGGTGATCAACCGCTCCACCCACGAGTGCACCCTCTACGACCGGGAGCTGGGCCTCACCCCCATCGAGTTCGACATCCTGTGGATGCTGTGTGAGAACCGGGGGCAGGTGATCTCCGCCGAGCGGCTCTTTGAGAGCGTATGGGGGGAGAAGTACCTGGACCGGAACAACACCGTTATGGTCCACATCCGCCGCCTGCGGGAAAAGATGGGGGAGCCCTCCCGCAATCCCCGCTTTATCAAGACGGTCTGGGGCGTCGGATATAAAATCGACTAGTTTTTGAAAAAAGAGTTGACAAAGGGGATAAAATCGGGTATACTAAACCCTGCCCTGTTCGGCAGGGGATACACGGCGGCATAGCTCAGTTGGCTAGAGCATGCGGTTCATACCCGCAGTGTCCCCGGTTCAAATCCAGGTGCCGCTACCAGACCCAAAAGACGGCACGTGCCGTCTTTTGGGAGCCCTTTTTCGGGGCACCCCAGCCTGCTTGGGCAACATGGCCCGTTGGTCAAGTGGTTAAGACACCGCCCTTTCACGGCGGTAACACGAGTTCGAGTCTCGTACGGGTCACCAATATGGAGGCGTAGCTCAGCCGGTAGAGCACTTGCTTCACACGCAAGGGGTCACAGATTCGAGTTCTGTCGTCTCCACCACGAAAAAGACCACACCTAAGGCTTAAGCCCCATAGGTACACAATGTGAACCTATGGGGCTTAACGCCGTGTATGGGGAAAGAGTGATTTGATTTTATATAATGGGTGGGGAGAACTGGCGATGTTCTCCCCACCCGTTTTATTATACGACTATACAGCTTATGGAAAAACCCTGGGTGCCGTAAAGGACCAGTGTTTCCGTAATGCCATGCGCAATGGCGTATAATCGTAGAAATGCGGCATCTGCAGCTCGATCCAGAGCAAAGCAGATGCCGCATACAAATTTTATGCGTGCTCAGAATATTCCAGGTTTCGACCCGTCTCCTTGGAAAAGAGGTGGATCACATTGCCGCCAAAAATAAAAGAGATTGCATTCCCGACTTTGGCAGTTACAGGTGTCGGTCCCTCCAGGTTAGCGGTCTGGGCAACAATGATGCTGTCCCGCCCACAAGCATTGACATGAAGATGGACTACACTCCCCATCATTTCTGTTACTTCCACTACGCCATGGAACATGTTATCGCCGTCCCCCAACAAAGCGATGTGCTCTGGGCGTACACCCAACGTAATGGGCTGAGATGTGGCTCCAGCACTGCGAAGCCGCTCCTGTTTTACTTCTGAAGGAATGATCTGCACATTCTCCATGTGAACAACATAGCGGCCATCGCGCTCAAGGGCCAGCTCCGCGTCGTAGAAATTCATTTGGGGTACTCCAATGAAGCCTGCGACAAACAGATTAGACGGGTGGTCGAATACCTCCTGCGGCGTCCCGATCTGCTGGATCACGCCGTCTTTCATAATGACAATACGATCCCCGAGCGTCATCGCCTCTGTTTGATCGTGCGTTACATAGAGAAACGTCGTGTTAATGGCTGGCGGAGCTTAATGATCTCTGCGCGCATCTGATTGCGCAGTTTAGCGTCCAGATTACTGAGCGGCTCGTCCATCAACAGTATCTTTGGCTCCCGGACAATTGCACGGCCAATGGCCACACGCTGCCGCTGGCCGCCGGACAGCGCCTTGGGCTTGCGGTCCAGATATTCTGTGATTCCCAGGATCTCCGCCGCCTGGTTCACCCTGCGTTCAATTTCTTCTTTCGGCATCTTGCGGAGTTTCAAGGGGAACTCCATATTGCCCCGCACCGTCATGTGGGGATAGAGTGCGTAGCTCTGGAACACCATGGCGATATCTCGATCCTTGGGCTCCACATCGTTGACCAACTTCCCATCGATATAGAGTTCACCCCGGGTGATCTCCTCCAGACCGGCTACCATCCGCAGGGTAGTGGATTTTCCACAGCCGGAGGGACCGACCAGCACGATAAATTCCCGGTCACGGATATCCAGATTGAAGTCCTGTACTGCCAGGACGCCTTCGTCCGTCACCTTGAGATTGCTTTTCTTCTTGCCGCTGTGCGGATATACTTTTTCAATATGCTGTAAGCTGACTTCAGACATGATGATCACACCTTTCTGATATGGCACTCATTTCAAATGCCAGATGTCCTGGTCATATTCCGCGATAGTGCGGTCAGAGGAGAAGAAACCGGAGCGGGCAACGTTGAATAGCATTCGGCGGCTCCAGGCAGTCCGATCTTCATAATCGGCCAGGCACCGCTCCTTCACCGCGATGTAGTCCTCCAGATCCAACAACGCCATAAAATAGTCCTTGGCGATAAAATCCTTATAGAGCCGGCTCAGGCAATCTGCATCACCGATGGCAAGCAATTCCGGGCTGAGAATGAAATCCACCAGCCGCTCCAACTCCGGTTTCTGCCAGTAATCACTGCTGCGATAGGCGTCCTTTTGGTAGAGGGAGATGACCTCATCGGCGGATCGGCCGAACAAGTAAATGTTTCCCGTCCCCACCAGCCGGGAGATCTCCACATTAGCCCCGTCCAGAGTGCCCAGGGTGACGGCGCCGTTTGCCATCAGTTTCATATTCCCGGTGCCGCTGGCCTCCTTGGAGGCAAGGGAGATCTGCTCGGAGATGTCGCAGGCCGGAACCAGTCGCTCGGCAGCAGAGACGTTATAGTTCTCCACCATCACCAGCTTCAGCCAGGGGGAAACCTGCGGATCCTGTTCGATCAGTTTGCTCAGGCACAGGAGCAGATGGATGGTGTCCTTGGCCAGGGTGTAGGCCGGGGCCGCCTTAGCGCCAAATACCATGGTCACCGGTCGGGGCGGGATGTTTCCCTCCTTGATTTGAAGATACTTCCAGATAGCATACAGCGCGTTCATCTGCTGCCGCTTATACTGGTGCAGCCGTTTGATTTGTATGTCCAATATGCTGTGGGGATCAATGGCGGTTCCCCGCCCGGCCAGCCATAGGGCGAGCGCGGACTTGTTTTCCTCTTTGACAGCGAGCAGTTTCTCCAGGAAAGCGCTGTCATCCTTATAGTCCAGCAATCCTTCCAGATGCTTGGCATCCCGTTTCCAATCAGGGCCAATAGCCTGCGTGATCAGGCCGGCCAAAGAGGGGTTGCAGCCCATCAGCCACCGGCGGAAGGTGATGCCGTTGGTCTTGTTATTGAATTTCTCTGGATACAGCACATAGAAGGGGTGGAGCTCAGTTTTTTTCAGGATCTCTGTGTGCAGCTCCGCCACGCCGTTGACCTTCGCGCTGTTGTGAATGTCCATGCGGGCCATATGGATCACATCCTGTTCATCCCAGATGGCCGTATCCGGATCGTCACAGCGCTGCCGCGCCCGCTGATCCAGCGCGCGAATGAAGGGGATCAGCTGCGGAGCGACCTGTTCCAAGTAGGCGGCGGGCCACTTTTCCAGGGCTTCTGCCAGAATGGTATGGTTGGTGTAGGCACAGGTGCGCTCCACCAGATCCATGGCCTGCTCCAGCTCCACGCCCCGTCCAGTCAGCAGGCGGAGCAGTTCAGGGATCACCATGGAAGGATGGGTGTCGTTGATATGGACCACGGCATATTTGTCCAGTTCCAGCAGAGAATGCCCACGCTCCTCCAACTCCCGCAGGATCAGCTGAGCACCGGCTGAGACCATAAAATACTGCTGATAGAGCCGCAACAGACGGCCGGCCTCATCGCTGTCATCAGGATATAAGAAGGAAGTTAGATGGCCGGCAATATCGGTTTTGTCGAATCGGATGCCATCTGTTGGTGCCCCTGCCGGATGCTCCACGTCAAAAAGATGCAGCCGGTTGCACATACCGTTCTCATAGCCGGGGATCTCCAGGTCGTACTGTTTGGCCATCAAGGAGAACCCGCCAAAGTCCACTTGGTAGGAGGAGCCTGTATCCAGCAGCCAGGACTCCGGAGCAATCCAGGGATCCGGTTCCTCCGTCTGACGTCCGGTGGTCAGCCGCTGGTGGAAAAGACCGTAGTGATAGTTGAGGCCCACGCCGTCCCCATTGAGGCCCAGGGAGGCGATGGAATCCAGGAAACAGGCGGCCAGCCGGCCCAGGCCACCGTTTCCCAAGGAGGGCTCCGGCTCCTGATCTTCGATCTGAGCCAGGGAACGGCCGTGGGCAGCCAGCAACGTTTCCACTTCTTCCAACAGCCCAAGGTTGATCAAATTGGCACGGAGCAGACGCCCCACCAAAAATTCCGCAGAGAAGTAATACAGTTTGCGCGCTCCCGGAGCATGGGGCATGGGCTTTTGCAGTTCCCGCACCGCAGCGGTCAGGGCATACATCAGTTCCTGATCGGAACAGGTGTCCAAATGGATGCCGCGGTGCGTCAAAAATGTCTCCAAATTTATCTGAACGCTCATGCCTTCTCTCCCTTCCCGCCCTGAGACAGCCGTTCATAGAGTTCCATCTGCCGCCGGAGCCGCAGGGCCAGTTCGGGACTGTCAAACCCGGCCCGTGCGCGCCACCTCCAGTTGTTTCCTATGGTGGAAGGGATGTTCATCCGTCCATCGCTCCCAAGCCCCAGCAGATCCTGCATCTGCACGATAGCGCAATTTGCTGTGCTGGCCCAGATCGCACGCATCATCCCCCAGTTTTCTCCTTCCGCCTTATCCAAGTGGAGATACTCACGGGCAAAGGCTGTATCCGCCGGATCAGCTTCAGCCAGCCAGCCCAAGGCGGTATCGTTGTCGTGTGTGCCCACATATGCAACACAGTTTTGCGGATAGTTGTGCGGCTGGTACACTCTGCCGCTGCCGTCCCGGCTGTCAAAGGCGAATTCAAGCACTTTCATGCCCGGGAAGCCAGTGTCATCCAACAGCTTGTAGACTGAAGGGGTGAGGAATCCAAGATCTTCCGCGATGATCGGCCGCTTCCCAATCGCACCTTCCAGCGCGTTGAAAAAATCCAGACCTGGACCGGGCATCCAGCATCCAGTCTGCGCGGTTTCCGCATCAGCTGGGATCGCATAGTAGGACTCAAATCCCCGGAAATGGTCGATGCGAACCACATCGTATAGCTGAAACTGAAAAGAAATGCGGCGTATCCACCATTGATAACCATCTGCTTTCATCCTGTTCCAGTCGAACAGGGGATTCCCCCACCGCTGGCCATCGGCTGAAAAACCATCTGGCGGGCAGCCGGCCACGGCAGCACAGTGCAGGTCGCCATCCATTTGGAACTGTTCCGGGTGAGCCCATACATCAGCACTGTCCTCCGCTACATAGATAGGGAGGTCTCCTATGATGGAGATGCCCTGCTCCTTTGCCTGCTGTTTCAAGCGGCTCCATTGCGAAAAGAACAGATATTGGACGCCCTTCCAGAACCACAGCTCCCCGTCCAGCTCCCGGGCCGCGGCGGCCAGGGCCGCCGGCTCCCGCCGGCG
>CALWXU010000010.1 GCA_944385585.1 uncultured Flavonifractor sp. | reverse complement strand
GAGTTCGCCACCGAGACCCTCACCGGCATCCCCTCCATCATCTTCGGCCTGGTGGGCATGCTGTTCTTCTGCCAGCTCCTGGGGCTGGGGGCCTCCCTGCTGGCCGGCGCCCTCACTTTGGTGATCGTCACCATCCCCACCATCATCCGTACCACCCAGGAGTCCCTGAAAACCGTCCCCCAGTCCTACCGGGAGGCCGCTTTGGGCCTGGGCGCCGGCCGGTGGCACATGATCCGCACCGTGGTGCTGCCCTCCTCCATCGACGGCATCGTCACCGGCTGTATCCTGGCCGTCGGGCGCATCGTGGGCGAGTCCGCCGCCCTGCTCTTCACCGCCGGCATGGGCATGAGCCTGAACAGCTTCTTCGCCTCCTTTGACAACTTCATCCACTCCTCCGGCGCCTCCCTCACCGTGGCCCTGTATGTATACGCCCGGGAGCGGGCCGAGTTTGACGTGGCCTTCGCCATCGCCGCCATCCTAATGCTGCTCACCCTGGTCATCAACCTGACCGCCAAGCTGGTGGGCGCGAAACTAAAGAAAAAGTAAGGAGCCCGTATCATGGACGAGAATATTATCCTGTCGACCAAGGGGCTGGACCTGTGGTACGGCACCACCCAGGCGCTGAAGGACGTGAGCATGGACATACCCGAGAAGCAGGTGACGGCCCTCATCGGCCCCTCCGGCTGCGGCAAGTCCACCTTCCTCAAGACCCTGGACCGGATGAACGACCTGGTGCCCGGCATCAAGATCACCGGCTCCGTCCAGTACCGGGGCATCGAGATCTACGACCCCAGCGTGGACGTGACCTGGCTGCGCAAGCAGATCGGCATGGTGTTCCAGAAGCCCAACCCCTTCCCCATGTCCATCTATGACAACGTGGCCTACGGCCCCCGCACCCACGGCATCAAGAGCAAGAGCAGGCTGGACGACATCGTGGAGAAGTCCCTCCAGGGCGCGGCCATCTGGGACGAGGTGAAGGACCGGCTGCGCAAGTCCGCCCTGGGCCTGTCCGGCGGGCAGCAGCAGCGCCTGTGCATCGCCCGGGCCCTGGCGGTGGAGCCCGACATCCTGCTGATGGACGAGGCCACCTCCGCCCTGGACCCCATCTCCACCTCCAAGATCGAGGACCTGATCGCCGACCTGAAGAACCAGTACACCATCGTCATCGTCACCCACAATATGCAGCAGGCCACCCGTGTCTCCGACAAGTGCGCCTTCTTCCTGCTGGGTCAGCTCATCGAGTTCGGCGACACCACCCAGCTCTTCTCCGTCCCCAAGGACAAGCGGACAGAGGACTATATCACCGGCCGGTTCGGCTGATTCCTGGGCGACAGGCGGCCGCCCTATATGGCGGCCCTACAGTCAAAATCGCCATGGGATGCAGGGCCGGCATATATGCCGGCCGCGCCCCAGATCGCAGAAGGAGTAACGCTATGAGAAAAACCTTTGACGCCGAGCTCCAGGAGCTCAACTATGAGATGATCGACATGGCCGCCGCGGCGGAGGACTGCATCGACGTGGTCATCGAGTCCCTGACCACCGGGGACGAGGCCACCGCCAAGTCCGCCGTGGAGATGACCAAGGCCATGGACCAGATGGAGCGGGACATCGAGAACCGCTGCCTGCGCCTGCTGCTGCAGCAGCAGCCCGTGGCCCGGGACCTGCGCACCATCTCCGCCGCCCTGAAGATGGTCACCGACCTGCAGCGCATCGGCGACCAGTGCGCCAACATCGCGGAGATCGCCCTGCTGCTCAAGGGCCAGAAGCAGACCCAGACCCTGGCCGACATCCGGGCCATGAGCCAGAAGGCCGGCATCATGGTCAAGCGGTCCATCTTCGCCTACGTCAACCGGGACACCGAGGCCGCCCAGGCCGTCATCGCCCTGGACGACGAGGTGGACGAGTACTTCCGCACCATCAAGGACGAGCTGGTGGGCCTGATTGTGGACAACCGGGAGGAGGCCGACCAGGCCATCGACCTGATCATCATCGCCAAGTACCTGGAGCGCACCGCCGACCACGCGGTGAACATCGCCCAGTGGGCCATCTTCTGCGTCACCGGCGAAATTCTGGGGTAAGGAGGGACTGCCATGGCCAGGGCCATTGCGGTCGTAGAGGACGACGAGAGCATCCGGGAGATGCTCCGCTACTATTTCCAGTCGGTGGGGTACGCCGTCCGGGCCTATGAGTCCGGCGAGGCCCTCTTCGCCGGCGAGGACGGGGAGAGCCTGCCCGTTCTGTACATCCTGGACATCATGCTCCCCGGCATGGACGGGCTGGAGATCCTCCGCCGCCTGCGGGAGGGGCGGGACACCGCCGATATCCCCGTCATTATGCTCACCGCCCGCACCGCCGAGATGGACCGGGTCCAGGGGCTGGAGAGCGGGGCGGACGACTATGTGGTCAAGCCCTTCGGCATCATGGAGCTCCAGGCCCGGGTGAAGGCGCTGCTCCGCCGCACCGAGCGCAAGGGGGACCGGATCCTCTCCTGGGGGGACGTGGAGATCGACCCCGCCGCCAGGGAGGTGCGCAAGGCAGGAAAGCTGGTGGAGCTGACCTACAAGGAATTTGAGCTGCTCAAGCTGCTGTGCACCCGCCGGGGGGTGGCCCTCACCCGGGATGAGATCCTCCAGGCCGTGTGGGACTACGACTACACCGGCGAGACCCGGACGGTGGACATGCACGTCAAGGCCCTCCGCCAGAAGCTGGGGGAGGACGTGATCACGACGGTCCGGGGCGTGGGGTACAAGATGACTTAACCTCTAGGGGGGAATTGCATCTGCTTTTTTGAGGTGGCTGACGCTGTATTTTCATCGAACCTGCCCCCGGCAGGTTCGACCCTAGATACGCGGCCGCCGCGCCGCCAGAAGGGCGGCACAATGGCCGCGATACCCCCCACCCGCGCACAGCGCGGGTGGCCGCCCGCCGGTGGCGGAGCGGGTATCGGTGTGCTGCGCAGGCGCACAAGGTGAATTGCCCCGAAGGGGCAAGAGAAGGCACCCTGGGGTGTGTCCTGCTCCGCACAAATTTTGATTTCTTTTTGCCGGCGGGGCCGGCAAAACTCTGCGAGGCCGGGGGCAGGCCGCGAAACGGCATGCAGGGCCGCGAGCCGTCGCGGCCGCCAGCTCCGCGTCCCCTCCCGCCTCATTTCAGGGGGTTTAGCCAGTGAAAAAACGGATCATCGGCGCCACGCTGCTCACAGTGGTGTGCGCCCTGCTCATTTCCAACGTGGTGGGCGTGCTCATGTTCCGTGGCCGCGAGATGGACGCGGCCCGGAATACCCTGCAGGAGCTGCTCACTCTGATGGACGCCCAGAGCGCCATCACCGAGCCGGAGGAGCTGCTCCGCCAGTTCAGCCAGGCCGCGCCGGACAAGCGCCTGACCATCATCGACACCGACGGCACCGTTCTGGCTGATTCCGAGGCGGATGCGTCCTCCATGGAGGACCACGAGGACCGGCCGGAGGTGGCGGAGGCCGCGGCCACCGGCTGGGGGGAGGCGGTGCGCCAGTCGGACACCCTGGACACCTCCATGCTCTATGTGGCCAAGCGGTTCGCCGACGACATGGTGGGCCGGGCGGCCATGCCAGTCTCCTCCATCAACGGCCTGGTGCTGGGCAGCGTCTGGGGCTTCCTGCTGGCCGCTGTGGCCGCCCTGCTGCTCACCCTGGTGCTGGCCAGCCGCACGGCCAACCGGGCGGCGGCGCCGCTGGACGCGGTGGGGGCCGCCCTGCAGGGGGTGCTGGACGGCAGGGAGCCCCCCGCCGGCCTGGACCCGGACAAGGAGTATGACGAGCTGCGCCCCCTCCTGCGCACCATCGACAAGCTGGTGGAGCGTCTGCGGGGCTACATCCAGTCCATCACCACCGAGCGGGACAAGGTGGGGCTGATCCTGGACTGCATGTCCGAGGGGCTGATCCTCCTGGACGGGGAGGGGAACGTGCTGGCCATCAACCGGGCGGCCCGCAGCCTGTTCGGCTTCCCCGACGGGGAGGACGTGGACGGCGCCCTGCTCTTGACCCGCAGCCGCCGCCTGCGGGAGGCCATCCAGCGGTCCCGGCAGCAGCGCGCCGCCGTGGTGCTGGACGTGGACGCCCTTACCGACGACGCCCGCAGCCTGCGCCTTTTTGTCACGCCGGTGGTGGGCCGCCAGTATGAGGGGCAGGCCGTGGGCACCTCCATCCTCATCTCCGACGTCACCGAGCTGAAAAAGGCGGAGGGTATCCGCAGCGAGTTCACCGCCAACGTGTCCCACGAGCTCAAGACCCCCCTGACCAGCATCAAGGGCTTCACGGACATGCTGGCCTCCGGCATGGTGGCCTCCCCGGAGGATCAGAAGCGGTTCATCACCATGATCGGCGTGGAGGTGGACCGGCTCATCGACCTGATCAACGACATCCTCAAGCTCTCCGAGCTGGAATCGGTGGCCATCGACCAGTGCGAGGAGCGCTCTGAGGCCAGCGCCGTGGCCAAGAGCGCGGTGGAGCTGCTCACCCCGTCCGCCCAGCAGGCGGAGGTGAGCCTGTCCCTCTCCGGCGAGCCGGCCATGGTGGCCGTCCCGGAGGGGCGGCTGAAGGAGCTGCTGCTCAACCTCATCAGCAACGGCATCAAGTACACCGAGCCGGGCGGCTCTGTCACCGTCCGGGTGCAGGCCAGGGACGGCCGGGCGCTGCTCACCGTGGCCGACACCGGCATCGGCATCCCTGAGGAGGCCCAGAGCCGGGTGTTCGAGCGGTTCTACCGGGTGGACCGGGGCAGGGCCCGCAAGAACGGCGGCACCGGCCTGGGGCTGGCCATCGTCAAGCACATCACCCAGCTCTACGGCGGTACCGTCGCCCTGGAGAGCCAGGTGGGCAAGGGCTCCACGTTTACCGTGAGCCTGCCCCTGGCGGAAACCTAAACACAGAAAAGGACGGCTGAGACTCAGCCGTCCTTCCTGTTTGGCCATCGAGGCGCCCCGGAGGCGGGCCGCTTTTTTGAAGGTGGCTTCGCTGGATTTTCATCGGAAGCGCCCCGGCGCATAGGTGCCCCCCGGGGAGGCGGAGCCTCCAAATAGACAAGCAGGGAGGAGGAGAAGCCCGCCGCGTAGGCGCCCCCTGGGAGGCCGTGCCCCCACAGGGCGCGGCGGCCAGACACACGCCTGGACGCACAAATGGGCGGCCCCTCCGGACCGCCCATTCCTGTCTGTACTTGGATTCAGAACTCCGCGTTGCCCACGGTGCGGGGGTGGGGCAGTACGTCCCGGATGTTGGAGATGCCGGTGAGGTACATGACCATGCGCTCAAAGCCCAGGCCGAACCCGGCGTGCTTGCAGCCGCCGTAGCGCCGCAGATCCAGGTACCACCAGTAGTCCTCCGGCCGCATGCCCAGCTCCTGGATGCGGCCCTCCAGCAGGTCCAGCCGCTCCTCACGCTGGGAGCCCCCAATGATCTCCCCGATGCCGGGCACCAGGCAGTCGCAGGCGGCCACGGTCCTGCCGTCGTCGTTGAGGCGCATATAGAAGGCCTTGATCTCCTTGGGGTAGTCGGTGACGAACACCGGCTTTTTGAAGATCTGCTCGGTGAGATACCGCTCATGCTCGGTCTGGAGGTCGCAGCCCCAGTCCACCTTGTAGTCGAACTTGTCGTTGTTCTGCTTGAGCAGCTCCACCGCCTCGGTGTAGCTCACCCGGCCGAAGTCGGAGGCGGCCACGTGCTCCAGCCGCTCCTTCAGGCCCTTGTCCACGAAGGAGTTGAAGAAGTTGATCTCGTCGGGGCACTTGTCCATGACGGTCTTGATGATGTGCTTGATCATGGCCTCGGCCACGTCCATGTCGCCCTTCAGGTCGCAGAAGGCCATCTCCGGCTCGATCATCCAGAACTCGGCGGCGTGGCGCTGGGTGTTGGAGTTCTCCGCCCGGAAGGTGGGGCCGAAGGTGTACACGTCGCCGAAGGCCATGGCGAAGTTCTCCGCGTTGAGCTGACCGGACACGGTCAGGTTGGCGGGCTTGCCGAAGAAGTCCTTGGTGTAGTCCACACTGCCGTCCTCGTTCCTGGGCGGGTTGTCCATGTCCAGGGTGGTCACCCGGAACATCTCGCCGGCGCCCTCACAGTCGGAGGCGGTGATGATGGGGGTGTGGACGTAGACGAAGCCCCGCTCCTGGAAGAAGCAGTGGATGGCGTGGGCCGCCACGGAGCGCACCCGGAAGGCGGCGGAGAACAGGTTGGTGCGGGGCCGCAGGTGCTGGATGGTGCGCAGATACTCCACGCTGTGGCGCTTTTTCTGGAGGGGGTACTCCGGGGAGGAGGGGCCCTCCACCGCGATGGAGGCGGCCTTCACCTCCAGGGGCTGCTTGGCCTCGGGGGTGAGCACCACCGTGCCGGTGACGGTGAGGGCGGCCCCCACGTTCTGGGAGGCGATCTCCTTGTAGTTGGCCAGGCTGCCCGAGTCCATAACGATCTGCAGGTTCTTGAAGCAGGAGCCGTCGTTGAGCTCGATGAAGCCGAAGGTCTTCATGTCCCGGATGGTGCGGGCCCAGCCGGACACCAGCACCTCTTTCCCGCCGAACCGCTCCTGGTCGGCAAAGATCTGCGCGATTTTTGTGCGTTCCATTGGTCGTTCCCTCTATTCTTAAAAAATAAAGTCTCAGTGGGCAATAGTATATCATTTTTCGCCGGTTTTGCAAGGGCCGGCGGAAAACTTCATGCGTGTTCGGCACACCATGAATATTTGCAAAGGTTATGCGCATGAAGTTTTTGCGCAACATTTCCGGTTGCCCCAAAGGGGCGAGGAAATGGCGCATCTCAATATTTTGCTATGCAAAGCATAGCAAAAGAGACTATATACGGTGGCTGTCCCCCCACTCGCACATCTGGTCCAGGATGGGGATCAGGGACTTCCCCCGCTCCGTCAGGCTGTACTCCACCTTGGGGGGGATCTGGGGGTACTCCTCCCGGTGGACCAGTTGGTCGGCCTCCAGCTCCTTCAGCGTGGTGCTGAGGGTCTTGTAGGAGATGCCGCCGATGTACTTCTTCATCTCATTGAAGCGCACCACCCCGAACTCCATCAGGGTGTAGAGAATGGTCATCTTGTATTTGCCGCTGATCAGCGACAGGGTATAGCTGAACCCGGTGGCGCCCAGGCTCTCGTTGGAAATGCACCGCTCGCCCATGTGACACTCTCCCAAAAGTAAGCATTGCTCTCTCTTGATAGTATCGCACTTGTTTGTGCGTACTTGTTTTTCCTCTCATGCCTGCTATGATTATAGTAACAAGCGCGGGGGAAGTCAATCCCGCGGAACAGGAGGATATTTCTATGGGCAAGAACATTGTGGTGCTCAACGGCAGCCCCCGGAGGAAGGGCAACACCTCCGCCCTGGTGCGGGAGTTCACCCGGGGCGCGGAGGAGGCGGGCCATACGGTGACCGAGTTCTTCCTGGACGGCATGGAGATCCACGGCTGCAAGGGCTGCTTCGGCGGCCACAGCGGCCGGGAGCACCCCTGTGCGCAGCGGGACGATATGGACCGGATCTACCCGGCGGTGCGGGAGAGCGACGTGGTGGTGCTGGCCTCCCCCCTGTACTACTGGAACCTGAGCGGCCAGCTCCGCACCGCCTTTGACCGCCTCTTCGCCCTGGAGGAGGGGGACGGCAACCTGCTGCGGGGCCGCGACAGGGCCGCCTGCCTGCTGATGGCGGCGGAGGGGAGCGGCTTCGCGGATGTGCTCACCTATTACGACCACCTGCTGGAGCACCTGCGGTGGAGAAACCTGGGCCACGTGCTGGCCGGGGGCAACGGGGACGTGGGTGACATCGACGGAAAGCCAGAGCTCCAGGCGGCCTACGGCCTGGGAAAATCCATTTCCTGAGATACAACAAGCGCGGGCCGGTTGAAAACCAGCCCGCGCTTGTTTCGTTCAATACATGGGCACCAGGAACAGCCAGGGGGCGGTGGCCGCCGCCAGGGCCAGGGCGGCCCTGTGCCGCTGGCGGCCATCCAGCTCCGGGCAGCGGGCCAGGGTGCGCCGGTCCAGGAAGTAGATGCACACGCCGGCGACGGCCACCCCGACCAGCGTCCACACAAGGGACAGAGGGGTGCGGAAGGGGCTGCCCGCAATGCCGGCGAGGTTCGCCTCCCACCAGCCGCCGCCCCAGGCGGCGGAGAACAGCCCCAGCACCATCCACGCCACCCCCGCGGCGTCGGCCAGGAAGCCGTTGGCCCAGACCCGCCACCACACCCGGCGGAGCACCATCTTTTTGGCGGTGCATCGGAGGGCCAGCAGGGCCAGCAGCAGGACGGCGCAGTCGATGAGCAGGTTGCCGGGGAGGATCACCAGCCACACCTGTGGGAAGATCCACAGCAGCCAGATGGGCAGCAGGATGTTGTACAGCCGGACTTGGGTTCGAGGCATCCGAGCATCTCCTTTCAAAGGCTCCCGCCGGCCGGCAGGAGGAGCAGGCGCAGGCCGTCCGGCGGGGCGATCAGCCATCCCAGCAGCCCCTCCACCAGCCCGGACAGCCAGGGCAGCTCCCATTCCTGCAGGCTCGGGTACAGGAGGGAGGCCGCCAGCAGGAGCAGCAGGGCCAGGGCGCTGGCCGCCGCGCAGGCAGCGGGCCAGCGCGTCCCCCGGAGGACGGCCCAGACGCCGCACGCCAGGGAGGCCAGGAAGCAGACCGACGCCTCCACCCAGAGGACCAGCCAGCACAGCATAGCCGGCAGGAGGCCCAGGATCGGGAGGTACCAGGAGAAGTGCCAGACCAGCTTGGGGAGAAGGAGGAAGTGCGCCATGCCCCCGACCCACAGGATGGCGGAGGCGGCGGCCAGCCACCGGGTGTCCCGCGCCCGCATCTCGGTCGGGGGATGAAGCTGAATGGGGTAATTTTCCATACAGATGCGCTCCTTTCGGGGCCGTCCCAGGCCCTGGATGAACCCGCTGCCAGCCATGAACCACTCCATCAGCCCATTTACCGCCCGGGACAGCCAAACAGGATGCCGCGCATCCGGGCGGCCTGCAGCTCCCGCGGGCGGCTTGTCTCAGGCGTCATTGGGGAGCCCCCGCGCCCCCCTTCCGCACCCGATGGAGGGCGGAACCGGCCAGATTGCCCGCCAGGGAGCAGACCAGGGCGATGGTCACCAGGGGCCAGTCGTACATGTTGGAGAACAGGCGGGCAAGGGGAATGAAGAGCAGGACGCCCAGCACGCACGCGGCGGGGTACAGGGGGCAGAAGCCCCGCCTTCTCCCCAGGGACAGGCCGGAGCAGAAGGCCCCTATGGGCAGCAGGAGATAGGGGTAGAGAAGCCCGGACAGCACCGGCACATATCCCCCGTCAAACAGCCGCAGCGCCAGGGGCAGGAGCAGGCACAGCAGGGCGGCGAAGGGGATATAGGGCAGGGTCTCCCGCCAGCGGAGCGGGGAGGGGGCGGGGGAGAGGCCCAGCCTCTCCCGGATGGCGGAGAGCTCCACATACCACCCCACCCACCGGCCCAGCCACACCAGGACATAGACCACGGCCAGCAGAAAGACCAGCAGCACGGCCCCGGCCGGGTCAAAGGTGAGCCCCGCCCACAGGGCCATGGTGCCAGCCGTGAGGGCGAAGTGGGCCAGGGTGCGGAGCACCAGGGCCCGGCCCTCCCCGGCGAAGGGGAGGGTGGCGACACCCGCCTCCGCCCCCAGCAGGGCGAAGAGGGCGAAGGACAGGGCGACACCCCACCCATCCAGGGCGTCGGGAAAGCCGCAGTCCAGAAACCCGTACCCGGTGAAATGGGCCGGGCCGGCGATGGGAAAGTCCCCGGCCAGCCGGCCCATAAGGCCGTGGGCCGCCAGCCCCAGCAGGACGCCGGCAAGGGCCCGGCGGGCGGCCCGCCTCTTGTCGTCAAACAGCATGGTTGTTCCCCCTCTCAAAGTCCCAGAGCTTCCTTCATCTTCTTCACGTACCGCCGGGACGCGTAGCACACCGCCCCCCCGGCCAGGGTGACGCGGATGGTGCCGGTGAGGGAGAGGTCCAGGGCGGTAATCTTCCGCAGGTTGACGATCTCCGAGTGGGAGATGCGCACAAAGGTGTGGCGGTCCAGCTTGGCCTCCAGCTCGTAGAGGCGCTCCCTCAGGTCGTACACCCCGCCGGCGGCCTGCACCTTCACGCCCTTGTCCTCCCCGTAGCAGCGGAGGATCTCCCCCTCCGACAGGGGGACGGCGGTGTCCCCCGCCCAGCCGATGAGCACCCCGCCCCCCTCCAGCCGGACGGCCAGGGCCCGCAGCTCGTCGGTCATGGCCGGGGCGGTGATGGTCACGGACGGCTCCCCGCAGCCGGGGTCAATGCGTATGTCCACCTTCATGCCCATCCTCCCCCCTTCTTCCCCCTCAATATAGCGGAAAACCGGCCGCCTGTCCACAGGTTTGGGACAGACGGCCGGTTTGGCGGGATATTTGGCTGCGGGCCGCGGCCTAAGCGATGGCCTCGCTGCCCACCTGATACGTCCAGGCGCCGTCGGAATCCCGGGCGGCGGTGCAGTCGGCAAACACGTAGGCGCCCAGGCCGGAGGCCCACTTCTGGGCGGTGAAGCCCCCCTCGGCGGAGCCGCTCAGGGAGAAGAGGCAGCCGCCCTCCCAGCTATAGAGGGCCAAGCTGTCCTCCTGCCCCTCCGCCGGCGCGGTCATGGGGGTGAGGCAGCCGGCCTCCCAGAGCTCCTCCAGGGTGCCGGTAATGGGCATGAGGCCGTGGGCATTGCCGAATACCCAGGCCAGGGCCGACTTCTCGCTCTCCGTCAGGTCGGTGAGGCCGGAGAAGTCCACCCCCAGCTCCTCCAGATCCATGTTGAGGGCGGGGTCCACTTCCCACAGGTCCTCCAGCACCTGGAGGTACAGGCCGCAGCGGTCGTCCCGCTCCGTCCAGGTGTGCTCCACGGCGGTGACGCCGCCGAACTGGGCCGGGTAGGTCTCCAACACAATCTCATAGTACACGTTGATGAGCTCCCCGTTTTCCACCGGGCGATCCAGAGATAGCCCCTCCGTGCTCAGGGTGTAGACCTGGCCGGCGGAGCCGTCGTTTGCCGCCAGCACCAGGTTCCCGGTCTCCGCGCCGGCGACCACCCGGAAGGTAGCGAACCAGGGGGCCTGATCCACCAGGACGGCGTCCACGGGCTCAGGGGCGGGCGAGTCCGCCGGGGCGAGGGTGGGCGGAGTAAGCGTCTCTCCCGCCGGGGCGGCGGAGCACCCGGCCAGCAGGAGCGCCAGGGACAAGATCAGCAGGCTCTTTTTCATAAAAATCCCTCCTTTATCCGGTTGGACGTGGGCGGGCGAAAAAAGTTCCGGAAATGGGGAGGTTTCTCTTGACAGGGCAGGGAGATAAGCATATGATTACATCATAAATATTTGCTTAGGAGGGGAGGCCATGACCCAGCGGGAGCGGCAGATCCTCAAGTGGATCGAGGAGAACCCCCTGATCTCCCAGCAGGAGCTGGCGGACAAGGCGGGCATCACCCGCTCGTCGGCGGCGGTGCACATCTCCAACCTGATGAAGCAGGGGCACATCGCCGGCAGGGGCTATATCGTCCGCACCGCCCCCTACGCGGTGGTGGTGGGGGGCGTCAACCTGGACATCGGCGGCCGGCCCCATGGAGAGCTGGTGGCGGCGGACTCCAACCCCGGACAGGTGCGCATGAGCCTGGGGGGCGTGGGGCGGAACATCGCCCACAACCTGGCCCTGCTGGGGGTGGACGTGCGCCTGCTCACCGCCTTTGGGGACGACCTGAACGCCCAGCGCATCGCCGCCTCCTGCGGGGAGCTGGGCATTGACATCTCCCAGTGCCTGACGGTGCCGGGGGCGGCCACGTCCACCTATCTGTTCATCGCCGACGGGCACGGGGACATGGCCCTGGCGGTCAGCGACATGGACATCTACGACCACGTGACCCCCGCCTTCCTGTCCGGCCGGGCCAGGCTGCTGCAGAACGCCCAGCTGATTGTGGTGGACACCAATATCCCGGAGCAGTCCATCGCCTGGCTCTCGGAGAACATCCGCCTGCCCATCTTCGCCGACCCGGTGTCCACCGCCAAGGCGGAGAAGCTGCGGCCCGTGCTGGGGAAGCTCCACACCCTCAAGCCCAACCGCATGGAGGCGGAGCTGCTCTCCGGCGTGGACATCACCGACCAGGCCAGCCTGGACCGGGCGGCGGACGCGCTGCTGGACACCGGCCTGCGGCGGGTGTTCATCAGCCTGGGGGGCGACGGCGTCTACGCCGCCGACCACCATGAGCGGCTCCACGTGCCCTGCTGCCCCGGCGCCATGGTGAACACCACCGGCTGCGGCGACGCGGGCATGGCGGCCATCGCCTGGGCCTACCTGGAGGGCACCGACCTGGCGGGCACCGCCAGGGCCGCCATGGCCGCCGGGGCCATCGCCATGGAGAGTTCGGAAACGATCAACCCGTCCATGGGCGCTCACACTCTGAAGGAGCGCATGCGGCTGTATGAGAGGCAATGACGGCGCTCTCCGCGAGGGAACCGAGATATTCCATTCCATTTAGGATATGATAGAAGCTATATAACTGGAGGTAAACAAGTATGGCGCTGAACAAGTATCTGGACGTGGCCCCTGAGGTGGCCCAGGCCGTGGCCGGCGGCAAGCCCGTGGTGGCCCTGGAGTCCACCATCATCTCCCACGGCATGCCCTATCCCCAGAATGTGGAGACCGCCCTGCAGGTGGAGCAGATCATCCGGGACAACGGCGCGGTGCCCGCCACCATCGCCATCCTGGGCGGGCGGCTGAAGGCCGGCTGCACCAGGGAGGAGATCGAATACCTGGGCAGGCAGGGCCAGGCCGTCACCAAGGCCAGCCGCCGGGATCTGGCGGTGCTGTGCGCCCGGGGGGCCGACGGCGCCACCACCGTCACCACCACCATGATGATCGCCCACATGGCGGGCATCCAGATCTTCGCCACCGGCGGCATCGGCGGCGTCCACCGGGGGGCGGAGACCACCATGGACATCTCCGCCGACCTGGAGGAGCTGGCCAGCACCCCCGTCATGGTGGTGTGCGCCGGCGCCAAGTCCATCCTGGACCTGGGGCTTACCCTGGAGTACCTGGAGACCCACGGCGTGCCCGTGCTGGGCTATGGCACCAAGGAGCTGCCCGCCTTCTACACCCGGAAGAGCGGCTTTGAGGTGGACTACCAGGTGGACACCCCCGACGAGCTGGCGTCCATCTTCCACGCCTCCCGGGAGCTGGGCCTCAAGGGCGGCATGCTGGTGACCAACCCCATCCCCGAGGCGTACTCCATGGACCACGAGGTGATCAACAGGGCCATCGACGAGGCCATCGCCGCCGCCAACGCCCAGGGCATCCACGGCAAGGCCACCACCCCCTTCCTGCTGGCCAAGGTGAAGGAGCTCACCGGCGGCGACAGCCTGGATTCCAACATCCAGCTGGTGTTCAACAACGCCCGCCTGGCCGCCCAGACCGCCTGCGCGCTGGCCCGGCTCTGAGCCGCCGGGGAAGAGGGCCTTGACAAAGGGGGCCGCCCTCTGTATGATACGGGCAGTCCGGTTTGTCGGGAGGGAAATGGACATGACAGAGAAGGAAAAGATGCTGGCCGGGGAGCTCTATGACCCCGGCGATGCGGAGCTCACCGCCATGCGGGCGCGGGCCCAGGCCCTGTGCCGGAGGATCTGCCTGGACGACAGCGGCGACGCGGAGGCGCGGTGCGCCCTGCTCAAGGAGCTCTTCGGCGCCACCGGGGCGTGGGCCTATGTGGAGCCCAGCTTCCGCTGCGACTACGGCGTCCACATCCGCGTGGGTGAGAATTTCTACGCCAATTACGACTGCATCATGCTGGACAGCGCCCCCATCACCATCGGGGACGAGTGCATGTTCGGCCCCCGGGTATCCCTGATCACAGCCACCCACCCGGTGGAGGCCATGGTGCGCTCCCCCGGCGGCGGGAAGGTGGGGGAGTTCGCCCGGCCCATCACCATCGGAAACCGGGTGTGGCTGGGCGCGGGGGTGGTGGTCAACCCCGGCGTCACCATCGGGGACGGGGCCGTGGTGGCCTCCGGCGCGGTGGTGACGCGGGACATCCCGGCCTATACCCTGGCCGCCGGCGTCCCGGCGGCGGTGAAGAAGCAGCTGCCCCAGAAGTGAGCAGGGTGCGCTGAGGCCGCCCCGCAAGCGATACAACCGCTTGCGGGGCGGCCTCTATCTTTCTTTTTCTTTACATTCGCACCCCCTCCGTTGCATCGGGGGGGCGGCAGGGTTATAATGCCATCAGAAATCCCTTTCCCTATGGGAGAAAAGAGGCGATCTGGAATGGCGCGGAAGCGGCATTTTTTCAAGCGGATGACGGCGGCCCTGCTGAGTGCGGCCCTGCTGGCCCTCCCCCTGGGGGCGGCCGCGGCGGCGGGTGGACAGGCGGAGGGCGCCCAGGAGCCGGCCCTGGTGATCTACACCACCGGCGACATGGCCGGACGGGTCTACCGCCAGAACCCCCTGACCGGCCAGGACGCGGGGGCCGGCTATCAGAACGTGGCCGCGGCTGTGGCCGGCGATGCGGACACGGCAGAGGCCGCCCTGCTGCTGGACAGCGGGGACGCCGTGGACAGCAGCCTGCTCCAGGACGGCGGAGCGGCGGAGGCGTTGGCCCTGCGCGCCATCGGGTACGACGTGCTGGTCCCCGGCCTGGGCGAGCTGCGGCTTGCGCCGGAGGACCGGGCGGACTTCTTCGCCGCCCTGGAGGCCGAGGAGGGGGAGGGCAGCCCCGTCCAGGTCCTCTCCGGAACCTATCTGGACGGAGAGGGCGAGGAGCCGGTGGAGGGCGCCTATGAGGTCTTTTCTGTGGAGCTGGACGGCACGGAGGTGCGGGTAGGCGTGCTGGGCCTGACCGCCGCGGATGTGGGCGGGGCCCTGCCGCCGGAGTACCAGGAGGACGTCCGCTTTGCCCACCAGGACAACGAGGAGAACAGCCTGGCCTGGGAGTGGAGCTGCTATTGGCAGGAGCGGCTGGAGGCGGAGGACTGCGACCTGGTGGTGGTGGTCTGCAGCGCCGAGCGGGACGCGGTGGCCCAGTTCGCCGCCCAGACCAGCGGCATCGACCTGGTGGTGGGCGGCCGCGGCTCCGCGGGGGCGGAGACCCTCCAGAACGCCGACGGGGAGGACGTCGCCTGGGTCAGCGGGGGAGGCGCCGCCCTGACGCGTACCGCCGTCACCCTCGCACCCGACGGCACGCCGGTGGTGGGGGAGAGCACCCTGCTGGAGCTGGAGGACTATGAGCCGGACAGCGGACTGTCCCAGCTCCTGTCCGACAGCTGGGATGCGGCGGAGGAGCGGCTCCAGGAGCCGGTGGGCACCCTGGCCGGCGACTGGTCCGAGGCGGGGGACCCCCGCTATGTCCAGACCGCCACGGCGGAGCTGGCGGCCCAGGCGATGGTGTGGGCCGCCGGGGCCGACGGGGCCCTGCTGGCCCCCAGAGACCTGGGGGGACAGACCGTGGCCGGTCTCTTTGAGGAGGGGGAGGACACGCTGGAGCTGTCCCTGGCGGACTGCGCCGCCCTGCTTCCGGATTCCGCCCCCATCGTAGCGGTGGAGCTCACCGGGGCGCAGCTGAAGGCCTGGCTGGAGGCGTGCGCCGAGGACTACACGCTGGAGCCGGACGGCTCCATCTCCGGCGGCGGAGAGGCCGACGCCCTCTACGGCCTGGACTACACCCTCTATCTGGGCGCCGGGCAGGGGGAGCAGGTGGACGGCCTCGCCCTGGACGGCGAGCCGGTGGAGGACGACCAGGTGCTGCGGGTGGCCGTGTCCGCCCGGCGGCTGTCCGACCCGGCCTTCCCGGAGGGGCAGGTGGTCTGGTCCTCCGCGCAGGACGGGCGGTTTGCCGCCCAGGGCGGCGCCCCTGCCGCCCTGCTGGCCGCCTATGTCTCCCATCAGACCGAGGCGCTCGACCGGCTCTTCCCCCAGCACACCAGCACCTGGACCCTCTACCCCGGCTCGGCGGACGGCCCGCTGAACCGGCTGGAGTTCGTCACCATGCTCTATGAGATGGCGGGCAGGCCGGAGCCCGGCGCCAGCGCCGCCTTCATCGACGTGGGGGGGAGCGACGCGGCGGTGTGGGCCGCCGAGACCGGCGTGGTCAGCGGCAACGGACAGGGCATGTTCCTGCCCACCCAGACCGTCACCCGGGAGCAGGTGGCCGTTATGCTCTACAACTACGCCCGCTTCCTGGGGGTGGGGACGCCGGAGAGCGGCCCCTCCGCCGCGGAGCTGGCCGACTATGACGGCATTGCGGCCTGGGCCCGGCCGGCGGTGGAGTTCTGCGTCCGCACCGGCGTCCTGACCGACGGCGGGGACGGGAGCTTTGACGCCGCCGGCACCATCACCCGGGAGGAGGCCGCGGCCTGCCTGGAGCAGCTGGCCGCCGTCCTGGAGGAGGCCGCCCCTTCGGAGGGGGAGTAGCCCTTCCGGCCCCTGACAGCAGAAAAAGGCCCGGTGGGCGGGAAATTTCCCGCCCACCGGGCTTGTTTTATGCCGACTGCTCCAGCATCTGGTACAGGTCGGCCTCCGCCGTGCCCAGGTAGAGGTCGAAGAGCTCTGTGACATCAACGGGGCCCACCAGCTCAAAGGCGTCCAGGGACAGCTCCCGGCCGCTCCAGCCCTCCATATAGGCCCGGGCCACCTCCAGGGGCTGGAGCAGGCTGGGCCGCTCTCCCGCGTCGCAGGCGGCCTGGAGGCCGGCGTAGTATTCGTCCATCGTCTGGTCACTTTCCGGGACCACCAGATGCCTGTTCCCGGCGTCATCGTACCAGCGGTCCACGCACCAGATGCCGCTCTCCCCCAGGGTGACGGGCTGGGAGAGGATCAGGGTGTACACCGTGTCCGCCTGGTCCTCATAGCCGCTCAGGCCGTAATAGGGGTAGTAGCGCACTGTATAGTGCTCCCCGTCCGGGTAGGAGAGGGTGCCGCTGACCCGCTGGGAAAAGAGATCCTCCTCCATGGGGGTGAGGCCGGCATCGGCGGCCAGCCCCTCCAGCCACGCCAGCAGCTCCGTCTGCGTGCTCTGGTAGTCCTCATAGTGCGCGGGGTCGTAGTTCACATCGGTGGGGGTGAGGCACACATAGTACCAGTCCGCGTTCCGCCCCAGGCAGGAGACACCCCCGATCAGGTCCCAGGTGTAGTAGGACTGCTCAAACTCCACCGGCGTATAGCGGGCCACGTCCAGCAGCCATCCGCCCCGGACGGTGTCGTTCTCGTACTCCGGGGCGTAGTAGCAGCTGGCCAGGGGGCCGGAGCCGTCACTTCCCAGCTCCCCGTCCTGGGTCACCACCACCCTGTCCGTCAGGCTGTCCGGCAGGGCGGCCAGGACGCTCTCCAGGGGGACGCTGTCCCCCTCCTCCACGGCCAGGTTGGACACAAACTGCCAGCTGTCCCCGTGCTCCCGCAGGGTGACCTCTTTGATGCCGTCGCCCATGAAGGTGTCGTTATAGGTGAGGCGCACCAGATTGCCGTTCCGTTCCCCGCTCTGGAAGGTGACAGAGGCGCGGTAGTTGGCGTCTCCGTGGAAATAGTAGTAAATATCATACTCGGGCAGATAGGTGAAGCCGTCCAGCCCCACCTGGTTGGTCTCCGCCAGGGTGAGGCCCAGGTACTCCTCCAGCACCGCGTCCATCTGGGCGGTGGTCAGCACCGTGGCCGGACATGGAGCGTCCTCCGCGCCGATGGCGGCGGAGATTTCCGGGGACAGCTCCCCCTGCTCCGTCCCGTCCCCGCAGTAGAACAGCTCAAACAGGTTGATGTCCTCCGGGTTCTCGTAGGTGGAGCTGAGGAACTGATTTCGGATGTTGATCTGCACCACTGTCCCACTGTCCATCTCGTTGGTGAAGAACTCGTTCCCGTTGAAATAGGCCAGCTCCTCGTCGGACAGGGGCTCCCACGTGCCGCTCCGCCCGCCGGTGAAGGTGCACCCCACCGCCAGGCCCACGAGAAAGGCGGCCGCCGCCAGGGCGGCCAGCAGGGTTCTGGGCTTCCTGGCGATCATGGTGATGCGCTCCTTCAGGCCGGATTTGCCGGCGGTCATGGTGGTGGCGCAGCAGAGCAGGTCGGTGAGGGCGGGCCTGGTGGTCACCAGCCGGATCAGCGCCCGGCCGTAGGCCGCCCGCTCCCGGTCGTCCGCGCCCCTGAGGGCCCCCTCGTCGCAGGCCAGCTCCCCGTCCCGCCTGGACAGGGCGGCGGAGAGCCACACCAGGGGGTTGTACCAGTGGAGGGCCAGGGCCGCCCCCCGCAGCACCGCCCAGATGTGGTCGCCGTGGCGGCAGTGGGTGCGCTCATGGGCGAGCACGTGGCCCAGCACCGACGGGTCGTCCGCCGCCGCGGGGGTCAGGTACACCGCCGGGCGGGGGAAGCCGTACAGGCACGGGGAGGGCAGGCCGGGGGCCACATACACCGGCAGGCGCATCCCCGGAACGGGGCACGGCCTCCGCACCCGCCGCAGGCGGAGGAAAAACCGCAGGTTGGAGACCACCAGCGCGGCGGCCACGGCGGCCGCCCCCGCCAGCCACACGGCGGTCAGGACCGTCTGCCAGGGGATGGGCTCCGGCGCGGGAGCGGGCTGAACCGTCCCCCCGCCCTCCGCAGGGCCGGCGGGGACAGCGGGCAGGGCGGGGCCGGCCTCCTCCGGTTCAGCGGGACTGCCCTGCACAAGCCCGCCGCCGTCTGAGGCGGGGGCGGTGACGGTGCCCTGGCTCACCTCTACCCCCGGCTGGGGCAGGTAGTTGAGCACGCTCAGGCCGGTGTGGAACACCGTGCCGGGGATGAGCAGGCGCACCAGCACCACCAGCCACAGGGCGTACTGCAGCCGCAGGGACAGCCTCCCCCGGAACAGCCGGCGCACCAGCAGGACAATGAGAATCAGCAGGGACGACGTAATGATCCACTCAGTCATGGCGGCTCTCCTCCAGTCCCTTCAAAATGTCGTAGAGGGCGTCCAGCTCCTCCTGACTCAGCTCCTCGGGCTGGGCGGCGGCGCTCATGAGCAGCTCCACGCTGCCCCTTCCCACCCGTCGGAGGAAGCTGCGGGTCTCCCCCACCACGGCGGCCCTGCGGTCCACCGCCGGGGCGTACTGCCTGGCCCGCCCCTCCTGGACGCAGGTCAGCAGGCCCTTGTCCGTCATCCGCTTGAGCACCGTGGTGGTGGTGCCCTTGGCCCAGCCCTCCCGGGCGGACAGGGTGCGGGCCAGCTGGGTCATGGTCTGGGGGGCCTGCTCCCACAGGCAGTCCAGCACCGCCCACTCGGTGCCAGTCAGCCGTACCGGCTCCATGCAATCACCTCATTCCACAAAAGGTAGACTTTGTCTACCAGTATCCTATCACGAAAGGTAGACAATGTCAACCTTTTCTTTTTCGACGGGATATCGTATAATGTGGGGGACAAAAAAGGAGGCATTGCCATGCAGACCACGGACAAGCTCATGGAGTACATAGAACACAGCCCCAGCCCCTACCACGCGGTGCACAGCGCCGCCGCCCTGCTGGAGGAGGCGGGCTTCACCCGGCTGGAGGAGTGCGCCCCCTGGGCCCTGGAGGGGGGCCGGGGCTACTACGCCACCCGCAACCAGAGCAGCCTGATCGCCTTCCGCCTGCCCTCCGGCGCGCCGGAGGGGTGGCGTATGACCGCCGCCCACAGCGACTCCCCCACCTTCCGGGTGAAGAACGACCTGCTGGAGGGGGACAAGCGCTACCTCCGCCTGGCGGTGGAGGGCTACGGCGGCATGAACTGCGCCAGCTGGCTGGACCGGCCCCTGACGGTGGCGGGGCGGGCCGTTGTGCGCACCGGGGAGGGGGTGGAGGCCCGGCTGGTGTATCTGGACCAGGATCTGCTCACCATCCCCAGCCTGGCCATCCACATGCAGCGGGACGTGAACAAGGGCCATGACTACAACGCCCAGCGGGACATGCAGCCCCTGTACGCCCTGGCCGGCTCCCCCTCCCTCACAGGCCTGACAGCGGAGGCGCTGGGGGTGGACGAGGGGGACATCCTGTCCGCCGACCTGGTGCTCTGCCCCCGGCAGCGGCCGGTGTACCTGGGGCCGGAGAGGGAGCTGTTCCAGGCCCCCCGCATCGACGACCTGGGCTGTGCCTACGCCGCGCTGGAGGGCCTCCTCACCGCCGGGGGCAGCGGGAGGTTCGGGCAGATCTACTGCCTCTTTGACAACGAGGAGGTGGGCAGCGGCACCCGCCAGGGGGCGCTGAGCACCTTCCTGCCGGACGTGCTGGCCCGGGTGGGGGAGGTGCTGGGCCTCTCCGTCCAGGATGGGCGCCGGGCCCTGGCCAACAGTCTGCTCCTCTCCGCCGACAACGGCCACGCCGTTCACCCCAGCTTCCCGGAAAAGGCCGACCCGGCCAACAGGGTCTACCCCAACGGCGGGGTGGTGGTGAAAATCGCCGCCAGCCAGCAGTACACCACCACCGGCCTCACCGCCGGGCTGTTCCGCGCCATCTGCCAGCGGGCGGCGGTGCCGGTGCAGGTGTTCGCCAACCGGGCCGACGAGCCAGGCGGCTCCACCCTGGGCCGCCTGCTGGCCCAGCAGGTGAGCGTGCCCATGGTGGATGTGGGCATGGCCCAGCTGGCCATGCACGCCGCGGTGGAGACGGCGGGCAGCCGGGACCCGGAGTACCTGGCCCGGGCCTGCGCCGCCTTCTATCAGGCGGAGTTCACCCTCACCGCCGACGGCATCTATCAGTTCTGACAAAACCGGCGCCCCGCGTGGAGACACGCGGGGCGCCGGTGAAAGCATTTGGCTTATTTCATCAGGGAGCACACCAGCTCGCTGTACCCCGCCGGGTCCTCCAGGGGGATGCCGGCGATCAGCTGGGCCTGGGCGTAGAGCAGCTTGGCGTACGTGGCCGCCTTCTCCTGGTCGGTCTCCACCGCCTGCTGCAGGGCGGCGAAGGCGGGGGAGTCGGGGTTGAGCTCCAGCACCCGCTGGGCCTTCATGGTCTTGGCGTTCTCCGGGTCCACCCGCTGGAGGTACTTCTCCATCTCCAGGGTGATGGGGCCGTCGGCGGTGAGGCACACCGCGCCGCTCTTGAGGAGCCTGGACACCCGGGCCTCCTTGATCTGGTCCCCCAGGGTCTCCTTCAGGAACTCCAGCACGGGCTTGCTCTCCTCGGCCTTCTTCTCCAGGGCGGCCTTCTCCTCCTCGGTCTCGGGGAGGGCGTCGTCGTCGTCCACCGACTTGAAGGGGAGCTCGTCCACCGCCCCCAGGGCGTCCACCACGAACTGGTCGGGCTCGTCGGTGAGGTAGAGGATCTCGTACCCCTTGTCCCGGATGCGCTCGGCCTGGGGCAGCTTGTCCAGCTGCCCGGCGTCGGCGCCGCAGGCGTAGTAGATATATTTCTGCCCCTCTGGCATCCGATCCCTGTACTCGGCCAGGGAGGTGAGCTTCCCCTCCTTGGAGGACAGGAACAGCAGCAGATCCTTCAGCAGGTCCTTGTGGGCGCCGTAGTCGGACACCACGCCCACCTTCAGCTGGGTGCCGAAGGCCTTCCAGAAGGTCTCGTACTTCTCCCGCTCGTCCTTCAGCAGGCGGAGCAGCTCGGCCTTGATCTTCTTCTCCAGGTTGCCCGCGATCACCTTCAGCTGGCGGGTGTGCTGGAGCATTTCGCGGGAGATGTTCAGGGAGAAGTCGGGGGAGTCCACCACGCCCTTGACAAACCGGAAGTGGTCGGGCAGCAGGTCGGCGCACTTGTCCATGATGAGCACGCCGGAGGAGTAGAGCTGCAGGCCCTTCTGATACTCCCGGGAGTAGAAGTCAAAGGGGGCGTGGGCGGGCAGGTAGAGCATGGCCTTGTACTCCACCGCGCCCTCGGCGGACACATGGACCACACTCAGCGGGTCCTCCCAGTCGCCGTACTTCTCCTTGTAGAACTGGTTGTACTCCTCGGCCTTGACCTCGCTCTTGGGCCGCTGCCACAGGGGCACCATGGAGTTGAGGGTCTCCCACTCGTCAAAGTCCTCCCACTCCGGCTTGTAGTCGTCGCCGGCGTCCTCCGGCCTGGGCTTCTGCCGGGACTTGTGCATGAGCATGACGATGGGGTAGTGGATATAGTCGGAGTACTTCTTGATCAGATCCGCCAGGCGGTACTGCTCCAGGTACTCGCCGTACCTCTCGTCGTCGGCGTCGGCCTTGATGTGGAGCACGATGTCGGTGCCCACCGTGTCCTTCTCGCACTGGGTGAGGGTGTACCCGTCGGCGCCGGCGGACTCCCACCGCCACGCCTCCTCGGCGCCGTAGGCCCGGGAGGTGACGGTGACCCTGTCGGCCACCATGAAGGCGGAGTAGAAGCCCACGCCGAACTGGCCGATGATGTCCACGTCAGAGGGCTTGTCCCCCTCGGCCGCCGCCATGTCCTGCTTGAACTGGAGGGAGCCGCTGCGGGCGATGGTGCCCAGGTTGCTCTCCAGCTCCTCCTTGGTCATGCCCACGCCGTTGTCGCTGATGGTGAGGGTGCGGGCAATCTGGTCGGGGGTGAGGGTGATCTTCAGCTCCGACCGGTCCACCCCCACCTTGTCATCGGTGAGGGCCCTGTAGGCCAGCTTGTCCAGCGCGTCGCTGGCGTTGGACACCAGCTCCCGCAGGAAGATCTCCTTGTGGGTGTAGATGGAGTTGATCATCAGGTCCAGCAGGCGCTTGGATTCCGCCTTGAACTGCTTCTTTGCCATGGTTCTGCCTCCTATATCAAACTCATGTGTAAACAGATAGCGTTAGCACTCAAACTTTCTGAGTGCTAACGCTATCATAATCCTTCGCATGGAAAATTGCAAGGGGTTTTGAAAATTGTTTACAATTTCACCCGCCGGTGTGGGGCTCCCCCAGGATCTCCCGGCAGACGGCGGCCGCCTCCTCCAGCCGCGCGGCCAGGGCGCTGTCGGCCCCGGCGGGGACGGAGGACGCGTCGGTGAGGGTGAACACCCGCTCCGTCCCGTCCCGGCGCACCATGAGCATGGGCACGTAGTCCCAGCCGGTGACGGAGGCCTCCCCGGTGGCGCCGTCCTTCGTCAGCTCCACGGTGAGCACCGCCGTGGTGTCGGTGAGGGGGTCCACCTGGGAGGAGATGAAGTTGCCCAGAGAGTAACACACAAAGCCGGTGCGCTCCGTCCCGTCCCACCCGGCCACGGTGCGGGTTTCGATGGGCTGGGGTACGTGGGAGTGGCCCCCCAGCACCAGGTCCGCCCCGTTGGCGATGAGCAGGTCGGCCAGCTCCTCCTGATAGGAGTTCTGGGTGGTCTGGTACTCCACCCCCCAGTGGATCATCACGGCGATGAGATCCGTGTCCAGGGCCCGGGCGGCGGCCAGATCCGCCTCCAGCCTGCCGGTGTCCGGGGTGGAGAGGGTGGTCATGTAGTCGGTGTTGAACAGGCTGACGGCGTACTCCCGCCCCTGGGGGACGGGGATGCCGTTGGTGCCGTAGGTGTACCCCAGGAAGGCCACCGAGATGCCCCCCACGTCGGCCACGTGGATGGTACCTTCCGCCTGCTCCTCCGCCGAGCGGTAGGTGCCCACGTGGGCCAGCCCGGCCTCGTCCAAAGCGTCCAGGGTGGACACCAGCCCGTCGTAGCCCCGGTCCAGGCAGTGGTTGTTGGCGGTGAGCATCAGGTCAAAGCCCGCCTCCGCCAGATTGTCCGCCAGGGCGGCGGGGGATCGGAAGGCCGGGTAGCCGGAGTAGGGCCCCGCCTCCGACAGGGTGGTCTCCAGGTTGGCCACGGCGTAGTCCGCCGCCTGAAGGTAGGGCGCGGCCTGGGCGAAGATGGGGGAGTAGTCGTAGGCCCCCTGCCCGTCGTCCCAGGCGTCGTTGGTGACGGGCATGTGGCTCATCACGTCGCCGCACACCGCCAGGGTGGCCACCGTAGGGGGCGGCGTGGGGGTGGGCGTGGGCTCCGGGGTATGGGTGACCTCCAACCCGGGGGTTGGGGCGGGCGTCTCCGCCGGGGCGGCGGGGGCGCACCCGGACAGCAGGGTCAGAAGCAGAAAAAAGGCGGTCATTGTCATCTTCAATCAGGTATCCTCCTCCACGGCGGCATAGACCGCCTGGGCGATCTCGCCGCAGATGGCGTATATGCCGTGCTCATCCACCACGCCGTCGGCCCCGGAGGTGAGCACCACCACCCCGTCGCCGGTGTCCGGGTCGTAGGAGAGCAGGGCGTACTGGCCATAGGCCGAGCCGGTGTGGTAGTACAGGCCGTCCCGGCCGTACAGATCCTCCTGATAGCGCAGGGGGCGGCACTGGTAGAAGGTGGAGCGGCCGTCGGACACGGGGGCGTCCAGGGCCGTCTCCATCCAGGCCACCGACTCGGGAGACAGCAGGGCTTGTCCCCCGTACACCCCGTCGTTGGCCAGCACGGCTGTCAGCTTGGCCAGATCCCCGGCGCTGCAGGTGAAGCCGCCGTCGAAGAAGTTGCCCTTGTGGCCGGGGGCGTAGTCCAGGGTGTAGCGCCGCTGCTCCGACGTGGAGCGGGCCAGGGAGCCGCCGTAGTAGTACAGGGTGGCCAGCAGGTCGGTGTTGTCCACGCTGCCCCCCTCAAAGGCGGCGTCGATGCCCAGGGGGTCCAGCAGGCCCTCCGCCAGCACATAGTCCAGGGAGGTGTCCGCCGCCAGCTCCAGGGTCATGCCCAGCACGGCGAAGCCGTAGTTGTTGTAGGCCCAGCCGGCGGGGTCGCCGGGCTCCACCGCGCGGTAGCCGCTGCCGCCGATGCGGCTGCGGGCGCCGGAGTAGGTGCGGGCGGACAGGCTGTCACTGGCGGCCAGGGACGAGGTGTGGGTGAGCAGGGTGTCGATGGTCACCGGCGTGTCCGGGTAGTAGGGGTTGACGGAGGTGGTGTCCCACCAGGTGCCGATGGGCTCGTCCAGGGTGACGGCGCCGTCCTCGGAGAGCAGCATGGCGCACATGCCCACCACCACCTTGGTCAGGGAGGCGCACCGCAGCTTGTGGTCGGTGGTCATGGGGTCGCTGTTGATTGTAGCCCAGCCCCAGGCGGCCTGGGCGGTGACGGCCCCGTCCTCGATCACCGCCGCCTGGACGCTCACCGCCCCGTGGTTCTCCGCCGCCGCCTCCACATAGGCGGCCAGCTCCCCGTCTGTCAGGGGCGGCTTGGGGGTGGGCGTGGGCTCCGGCGTCGGGGTGGGTGTGGGCTCCGGCGTCGGGGTGGGTGTGGGCGTGGGGGACGGCAGGGCGGCCCCAGGCGGAGTGGCCTCCGCCTGGGCGGGGCGCGTCCCGCCGCACCCCGCCAGCAGCAGGACCAGGGCCAGACACAACACAAACACACTTCGTCTCAAGGGAAATCAACCTCTTTCTCTCTTTTCCCCCATTGTAACACAAAAATCGACAGAAGAACAGCTGGAGATGCTGGATTCCCGCTGGGGCCTGGGGCGGGGCCTGTCCGCAGCCGTCCCGCTCCAGTCCTGCCACGCCCGCCAATGGTTAGCCGGCGGGCCAATGGGGGGAGAAAATGCTTTTTCGTGCTCTCAGTCCCGCCCATCTATGTCCGGATTCTCCTCCCGGAATACGATTCGGAAGCTAGGGATGTTGTCGTATCCCAGGTTGGAGATCTCGACCGTGAAGCGGAAGGCTTGGTCGGTGAGGATGGCGGACACCACCACGTCCTCTCCCTCCTCCTGAATGGTCACATCGGTGAGGAAGTGGCTGTCCCGGCCCAGGGCGCCAGCCGGGAAGGTGTAGGGGTAGAGGTTCTCCGGATAGCCCATGGCCGCTAGGTCCTCATTCAGAGCGGAGCCGGCCGCCCCGCTCTCCAGACAGGTGCTAAAAAGCCGGATGGTGAACCGCCGGGTGCCCGGCTCAAAAGAGGTATTGACGCCGGGAATGGTGGTGGCCGCCGGGAAGAAGGACTGGAACTGCCCCAGGCTGTCCCCGTTGGGGATGAAGGAGAAGGACAGGCCGTCGGCGTCGATGCGGGCGTCATAGAGCTGTGCGTACCGGTCCCACACCTTGGGCGGGCCAATAACCGAATCTGAAGCGCCCAGGTAGATAGGCTCCGCCGGGTCCAGCCAGGGGGTCTCGGACGTGGTCTCGGTCTCCGACCAGTTGGTGTCGATCACGCCGTCCTGATCCCCCAGCACCCGGACCGTGTAGGTCTCCGGCAAGCCCTTCCAGGGGACGGCGGCGCTCTGGCCGGTGGTGGTGCACCTCACCTGCCCCGAGGCAATGACCTCATAGGCTTCAAACTGTTCCATGGCGGTGAGCTGCACCCGACGGCCGGTGCCGCCAAACACCCACCCCAGCAGGGAGAAGTTGGGGTCGCTGGCATAGCCGTACTCCACCAGGAAATCCCCCTCGTAGGGGGTCAGCTTCCGCACCTCATACCCCTCCCAGCCGTAGAGGGTGCGGATGCCCTCCTCCGTGACGGGGAGCGTCTGGAAGGAATACCCGGCGGCCTGATCCGCTGTCTGGGCCGGGGTGGTCTGGGCGGGGGCCGGGGCCTCCGAAGCGCAGGCGGCCAGGAGCGCCGCCAGAGTCAGGGCGGACAGGCCGGTAAAAAGCAGCTTTTTCATAGAGAATAACCTCCTTTTGCGCTACCATGATAGCAGTTTTGAAGGGAAATTGGGTTACAGGGCCGGTTCCAATCCGGTTACAGGCAGTGACAGCGGGTTACAGGGCCGGCCCAGAAAAAACGGTTTGCCCTTTTGCGGGAAATCACATATAATATAGCTTGTTTGTTGTTTTGTGACAGAGGGAGGAGCGTTATGATACTGAACGTACTGGCCGTGGGCGACGTGGTGGGGGATTCCGGGGTGGCATACCTGGGCCGCCACCTGCGGGAGCTGAAAAAGCTCAAGGACGTGCACTTCACCGTGGTCAACGGGGAGAACGCCTCCGGCGTGGGCATCCTGCCCCGGCAGGCCCGGGAGATCTTCGACGCCGGGGCCGACGTGGTCACTTTGGGCAACCACACCTGGAACCGCATCCAGATCGCCGACTTCCTGGAGAGCGACCGCTACACCCTCCGCCCGGCCAACTACACCAGCCGGGTGCCCGGCCGGGGCTGGGGGGTGTACGACGGCCCCAGAGGGGTGCGCATCGGGGTGATCAACCTCATCGGCCGGTGCGAGATGGACAGCAACTTTGAAAACCCCTTCACCACCGCCGACCGGGTGCTCAAGCGCATGGAGGGCGCCGACGTGGTGCTGGTGGACTTCCACGCCGAGGCCACCAGCGAGAAGGGGGCCATGGGCTGGTATCTGGACGGCCGGGCCCACGCCGTCTGGGGCACCCACACCCACGTGCCCACCGCCGACTGCCAGGTGCTGCCCCGCGGCCTGGGCTTCGTCACCGACCTGGGCATGACCGGCCCGGCCCAGAGCGTGCTGGGCATCCGGCCGGACCAGGCCATCAACCGCTTCCTGGGCGGCCTGCCCCGGCGGTTTGAGCCGGCCGACGGCCCCTGCAAGCTGGAGAGCGTGCTCTTCTCCATCGACGTGGAGGCGGGCAGGTGCCTGTCCGCCGAGCGGGTGGACATCCGCGACTAAACGCAGGGACGGCATGGCCCGGGGGCCGCTCCCCCTCACAGCTGTCCCACAACCCCTTTGAGAAAGGAACCAATCACCCATGCTGACCATCATCCACGGGGCGGACTTCCACCTGGACGCCCCCTTTGCGGCCCTGCCGCCGGAAAAGGCCAGAGAGCGCCGGGGGGAGCAGCGGGAGCTGCTGGACCGCCTGGTCGACCTGGCGGAGGCGCGGCGGGCCGACCTGGTGCTCCTGTCCGGCGACCTGCTGGACGGCGGGGAGACCTATCAGGAGACGGTGCAGGCCCTGGCCCGGTGCCTGGGGGCCCTGCCCTGCCCCGTCTTTCTCGCCCCTGGCAACCACGACTACTACGACGCCCGCTCGGTCTACGCCGGGGCGGTGTGGCCGGACAACGTCCACATCTTCACCACCGTGGCGGTGGAGTCGGTGGAGCTGCCCGGCCTCAACTGCGTGGTCCACGGGGCGGCCTTCACCACCCCCCAGGCCGACCGCTCCCCCCTGCTGGGCTTTGCCGCCCCCCGGGACGGAAAAACCCACCTGATGGTCCTTCACGGGGACGTGGAGAGCCGGAGCCGCTACGGCCCCATCTCCCTGGAGGACATCGCCGGCAGCGGCCTCACCTACCTGGCCCTGGGCCACGTCCACGCCTGCTCCGGCCTGCAGAGGGCGGGGGATACATACTGGGCCTACCCCGGCTGTCCCGAGGGGCGGGGCTTTGACGAGACGGGGGATAAGGGCGTGCTGGCCGTGACCGTGGACGACGGGGGGGCCGTGTCCGCCGAGCTTGTCCCCCTGGCCAGGCGGCGCTACGAGATCCTGACGGTGGACGTCACCGGGGCGGAGAGCCCGGCGGCGGCCCTGGCGGCCGCGCTGCCCGCCGCCCCGGTCGGCGACTGCTGCCGCATCGTGCTCACCGGGGAGCGGGACGAGCCGCCGGACGCGGCCGCCCTCGCCGCCCTGGCGGAGCCCTGCTACTACAGCGTGAGCCTCCGGGACCACACCCGGCCGCGGCGGGATCTGTGGGCCCGGTCGGGGGAGGACAGCCTCACCGGGCTGTTCCTGCGCACCCTGAAGGGCCAGCAGCCGGAGGGGCTGGAGCTGGCCGCCCAATTCGGCCTGGCGGCCCTGGAGAACGGGGAGGACCCCTGCCCATGAGAATTGTACGCATGAAGGCCTCCTTCGGCGCGCTCCAGAACCGGGAGCTGGCGCTGGGGGAGGGCCTGAACATCATAGAGGCCCCCAACGAGGGGGGAAAGTCCACCTGGTCGGCATTTCTGCGCGCCATGCTCTACGGCGTCAACACCAAGGAGCGGGACAGGCAGGGCTACATCGCGGAGAAGAACCGCTATCAGCCCTGGAGCGGCGCCCCCATGGAGGGGAGCGTGGAGCTGGTCTGGAAGGGGCGGTCTGTCACCCTCCGGCGCTCCGCCAAGGGGAGCGCCCCCTTCGGACAGCTTGAGGCGGTGTACACCGACACCGGCGCGCCGGTGCCGGAGCTCACCGGGGTCCATGCGGGGGAGCTCCTCACCGGCGTGCCCCGGGAGGTGTTTGAGCGCTCCGCCTTCGTGGGCCAGGGGGGCGCGGCCATCGACGGCGCCCCCGCCCTGGAGGCCCGCATCGCCGCCCTGGCCTCCAGCGGGGAGGAGGACGTGTCCTATTCCCGGGTGGAGCGCCGCCTGCGGGACTGGCTCAACCGGAGGAGGCACAACAAGACCGGCCTGATCCCCAGGCTGGAGGAGGAGCTGTCCGGCATCGAGGCCACCCTGGCCAGGCAGTCCAAGGCCTTCCGCCTCTCCCAGGAGGCCAGGCGGGAGATCGACCGCATCCAGGCCGAGCACGCCCTGCTGGAGGCCGAGCGGGACGCCCACCTGGCCCGGGCCATGGAGGGGCGGCGGCAGCGGTGGGAGGCGGCCCAGGCCGCCCTGGCCGAGGCCCAGGCCCAGGTGGACGCCCTGGAGGCCCAGCGCACCCGCCACGGGCAGCCGCCGGACCGGGACACCCTGAAGCGGGCCCAGGGGGAGCTGAACGCCCTCAACGCCCTCCACGCCAGCCGGAAGCTGACCGAGGAGCAGCTGGAGGAGGCCCGCGCCGCCGAGGCGGCGGCGAAGGCGGTGGCGGAGGACCCCCTGTTCCCCGGCCTGACCCCCGACCAGGCGTGGCAGCAGGCCAGCGCCGACGCTGAGGAGGCCGAGCGGATCCCCCGCACCGGCGGGCTCTACGCCGGGGGCGGCATCCTGCTGGCGGCGGGCGCGGCGGGGGTGCTGGCCGCCGTGTACGGGGTGCTGCCGCGGGTTCTGTCCGGCAGTGTCACCTCGGTGCTGCTCACGGCCGGGGTTTCCGCCGCCGCGGCCGTGGCCGGCGTTGTCCTGCTGGTACTGGCCGGAACCGCCAAACGGCGGGCGGCCGCGGCGGCGGCGGAGCTGCTGACCCGCTATGAGGCGGAGCGCCCCCAGGACATCCTGGGCCGGGCCAGCGCCTACCGGGAGGCCTGGGTGGTGGCGGAGCAGACCGCCCAGAAGCGGGAGGAGCTGGAGCGCACCCTGGCCGGGCAGCGGGAGCGGGACGAGGCCACCCAGGCCAAGCTGCTGGCGCTGGTGCGCCCCTTTGCCCCCGATGTGACCAGCAGCTTCAGCGTGTCCGCCGCCCTCTCCCGGGCCCTGAGCCTGGACGAGCGGCTGTCCACCGCACGGGTGCGCCTGGAGGGGGCGCGGAAGCTGGCCGACAGCCTGCCCCGGCCGGAGGCGGTGGCCCCCGACCCCGGCGTCGAGCCCCGGTTCGACCCCGCCGAGACGGCGGCAAGGCTCACCGCCAACCAGGGGGAGCTCTCCCGCCTGCGGGGGGGCCTGGCCATGGCCCAGGGGGAGCTGAACACCCTGGGCGAGCCGGAGGAGCTCCGCCTGCGCCGGGAGGCGGTTCTGGAGGAGCTCTCCCGCCGCCGGGCGGAGTACGACGCCATCGCCGCCGCCCTGGCCGCCCTGGAGGGGGCCCACGGACAGCTCCAGGCCCGCTTTTCCCCCGCCCTCAACCGCCGGGCCGGGGAGCTGCTCGCCCGGCTCACCGGCGGCAAGTACGACAAGGTGGCCCTGACCCAGCAGTTCGAGGCCCTGGCGGAGGAGCACGACGGCCTGACGCCCCGGCGGGCCCTCACCCTGTCCCAGGGCACCGCCGACCAGCTCTACCTGGCGGTGCGCCTGGCGGTGTGCCAGCTGGTGCTGCCCCAGGACGACCCGTGCCCCCTGGTGCTGGACGACGCCCTGGCCAATTTCGACGACGCCCGCTGCGCCCAGGCCCTGGAGCTGCTGCGGGAGCTGGGGCGGGAGCGGCAGATCCTCCTGTTCACCTGCCACACCCGGGAGGGGGCGCTCATGGCGGGGCGGGGGGATGTGTCCATCCAAACCTTGCAATCGTGAGCGGATCAGGGTATAATACCTGTAATTACTCTGTTCATGGAGCTGATACCATTGGCAAAAGAGAAGAAAAACGGCGAGGCGGAGAAGGAGAAGGAGGAGCTGTCCAGCGGCGATTCCTTCAAGATGGACCTCTTCTTCTGGCTCCAGGCCCTGGTGGCCGCGCTGATCACCCTGATTCTCCTGTTCACCTTTGTGGGCCGCATCATCGGCGTGGACGGGGAGTCCATGTACCCCACCCTCCACCACGGGGATCTGCTCCTCCTGCAGAGCATCGGCTATGAGCCGGAGCAGGGGGATGTGGTGGTGCTCACCAAGGAGTTTGACGCCTCCGAGGGCCCCATCGTCAAGCGGGTGATCGCCGTGGGGGGGCAGACGGTGGACATCGACTATGAGGCGGGCACCGTGTCGGTGGACGGGCAGGTGCTGGACGAGCCCTATATCAACGAGGCCATGGTGCCCCCGGCCAACTATGAGCACCTCACCCATGTGGAGGTGCCGGAGGGCTCCATCTTCGTCATGGGGGACAACCGCAACCACTCCTCCGACAGCCGGGACGTGACCCTGGGCACGGTGGATGAGCGGTATGTGCTGGGCCGGGCGGTGTGGATTCTCCTGCCCTTCCAGAACTTCGGCGCCATCCCCGACGGGACGGAGCGTTGAGTGCCGGACAGCTGGGGCCCTGCCCTCCGCCCCAAATTGCAGACGCATCAAGAACGGCGGACCGTATCGGAAGATACGGTCCGCCGCTTTTTCGGCCTGTATTTGACACAATCAGCCGCCGGCCCCGTGCTGGGGCACCACGGCGAAATACTCCAGATCCGCCCCGCCGTCGTTGACCAGGCTGTGGGCGCTCCCCTCCGGGCAGTAGTGGCACTGGCCGGGGGAGAGGCGCTCCTCCGCGCCGTCGCACAGGGCCCTGCAGGTGCCGGAGAGGATGTAGATGACCTCGCTGCTGCCGGTGTGGGTGTGGGAGCCGATGGAGGCCCCCGGCTCCAGCCGGCCCCGCATGATCCGGTTGTGCCCGTCCGACAGCATCCGGGCGTAGGTCGTCCCCTCGCCGCCCCGGAAGCGGGGCATGGCGGTCTCCTCCATGGCGCTGAAATCCAGTCTCATTGATACATTCTCCTTCCCAATGTCTTACAGCAGGGATACGCCGAACTGCCCGGCCAGATCCCGCAGGCCGTCCTGGATCTCCTCCCGGCTGAAGCCGCCCTCCTCCAGCTGCCGGTCGGTCAGGTCGTTGAGCCGGCTGTAGAAGTCCACCGCCAGCTCCAGATAGCGCCGGTCGTCCAGATCGGCCTCGGTGTAGAGCAGATCCTCCGCCCCGCAGATGTCGCCGGCGTTGACCCGCTCCAGCAGGCGGCGGTGGAGCCCGTCCACCGGCCCGTCGGCCTCCGCCCCGGTGGGGACGTATTCGGTGGTGTCCTTCTGGAACACCAGATAGGCGATGGAGCGGGCCAAGGCCTCCACCTGCCGCAGCATCCAGTCCTCTGTGAGCACGGCTGCTCCCTCCTCACAAATTCCGTACCAGGCGCACCGCCACGCCCACAATGCGGGCCGCGCCGGTCTCAAAGTCCCGCAGGGGGATGATCCTGGGCTCATAGGCCGGGTTCTCCGGCTGGAGGATCACCATGTCCCGCTGCACCCGGAAGCGCTTGAGGGTGGCGTCCTCCCCGTCCACCAGGCAGGCCACGATCTGCCCGTTCTCCGCCGTGTCCTGCCGCCGCACGAGCACCAGGTCCCCCGGCTTGATGCCGGCGTTGACCATGCTGTCGCCGGTGACCCGCAGGTAGAAGTGGTCCTCCGGCTCCGCCACGTCGGCGGCGGCCCAGCCCTCCGCCTGCTGTTGGGCGGCCATGGGCAGCCCAGCCCGGATGGTGCCCAGGATGGGGACCATCCGCTCCAGCCGGCGGGGGGTCCGGGGCACGTCGTAGCCCTGGAGCCAGAGGGGGTCCACCCCGAAGGCCCGGGCGATGGCGGCGGCGGTGCCGATCTTGGGCTCCCGCTGTCCCAGGGCGTAGCGGTTGAGGGTCTGGGGGTTGCGCCCCAGAAGGGCGCCCAGCTGCTCATAGCTGAGTCCCCGCTCCTCCATCAGGCCCCGCAGGCGGGCGCCAAAGCTGCTCTCCTGCTCCATGTGCCGTCCCCTCCTGTCCCATTCTTGGGGCTATCCTAACACATTTTATCACCAATTGCAATATAAAAAAGGAAAAAAGACTTGACGGCCATCTCCGTTTGGTGGTATGATAACGGAGAAATCGAACATATGTTCTGTTTTCGGGGGTTTCATCCCCAAACGGGGATAAAGGACAAGTCCACAGCAGCAGGTGGGAAATAAAAATGCCCCGCCTACTGGCGAGACATTTTTTTGGTGGAGGAGGGTGGATTCGAACCACCGAAGCGAATCGCAACAGATTTACAGTCTGCCCCCTTTGGCCACTC
>CALWXU010000009.1 GCA_944385585.1 uncultured Flavonifractor sp. | reverse complement strand
ACCACCTGCCTGTTCCCCGCCCTCACCCTGGGGTGCGGCGCGGTGGGCGGCTCGTCCAGCTCCAACAACATCGGGCCCCTGGACCTCATCAACATCAAGCGGGTGGCATGGGGCGTGCGGGAGCTGGAGGAGCTGCGGGGCGGCGGGTACGCCGGCGCGGGCGCCGCCCCAATGGTGGACCAGCGCCTGCTGGATGAGCTGGTCACCCAGATTGCGAGGAGGCTGCGCGTATGAGCGAGGTCAACGCCGACGGCACGCTGCTCAACCCCCACGAGGCCATTCTCCAGGAGGTGCAGGCATTGACCAACTCCCTGACGGCGGAGGAGCCGGAGGGGATGGAGGACGACCAGGCCCGCCCCGTCCGGGCCGGAAACGGCGAGCCGGCGGGGGCCGTGGGCGGCGCGCCCCACCTCCCGGTGTCCGCCGCCCTGGCGGCCCCGGAGCACAAGGGGGCCGGCACCGGCAGCTACGCCGCGGAGCACCCGCCCCAGCCGGCCAAAAAGCGGGTCCGGCGGAGCGGGAACACGAAAAAACCAAAGCCGGCTCCCCCCGAAACAGAGGGGGAGCCGAAACAGCCAAAACAGACGACTGACAGGAGGAACCAAAGCATGGCAAACACAAACGCGCTGGGCATGGTGGAGACGAGGGGGCTGGTGGGGGCCATTGAGGCCGCCGACGCCATGGTGAAGGCCGCCAACGTGCAGCTGGTGGGCAAGGAGCAGGTGGGCGGCGGCCTGGTGACCGTCATGGTCCGGGGGGACGTGGGCGCGGTGAAGGCGGCCACCGACGCCGGGGCCGCGGCGGCGGAGAAGGTGGGGGAGCTCATCTCCGTCCACGTGATCCCCCGGCCCCACGCCGAGGTGGACCACATCCTGCCCCACGTACCGGGCGAGTTGAGCGGGGAGTAAGCCATGGCCCTCTTGACCGAGGAGGATGTGCGCCGCATGTCGGACAACGGCGCCAGGGGCCCGGTGGTGGTGAACCGGGGGGAGGTGCTCACCCCCGGGGCGAGGGACTGGCTCCGCGCCCATAGGGTGGAGGTGGTCCACCCCCAGGGGGAGGCCGCGGAGCATCCGCCCGGCGCGCCGCCCCCCGCCAAATACCAGACCCTGTTCGGGGCCGCGCTGAACGAGAAGCCCGAGCACATGACCCACCTGAAGGGCAACACGTTGGTGTTCAAGGACCACCCCCGCATCGCCTTCCGGGGGTGGATCGACGCCCTGGAGGCGGAGCTGCTGCTGGCCCAGCAGGCGGCGGCGGAGGCGGGGCTTCCCGCCCTGGAGGCGGAGCTGGGGGAGGCGCTGGACTTTGCCCGGCGGTGCATCCGCTTCGACGTGCTGGACGAGCCGGTGGGGCCCATCCGCCTGTGCGGCTATACGGCGGAGCAGCTGCGGGAGGTGTCCCACTACCCGGACAAGCACCTGGGACAGCCCCACTTCCTGCCCGGCAGGGCGGACGGGCCCGCCCTGCTGGCGGTGAACCGGGCCCGCACCGTGGCCAGGCAGACCGAGCTGGCGGCCTATGCCGCCTTCCGGGACGCCGACGGCGGCGTCACCAGGGACGACATCATCCTGGGACTGAACCGGCTGTCCTCCCTGCTGTGGATTCTCATGTGCAAAATCAAGGGGGGACACTATGCAAAGGCTTGACTGCGCAGTGCTGGACGCGGCGGCCCTGGCGGAGCAGGTTGTGGCCCGCCTCACCGTCGAAATCGAGGCCAGCGGGCGGCATGTCCACCTCAGCCGGGCCCATGTGGAGGCCCTGTTCGGCCCGGGCTACCGGCTCAACCGGGTGAAGGACCTGTCCCAGCCGGGGCAGTTTGCCTGCGCCGAGCGGGTCACCTTGGAGGGGCCCCGGGGGAGTATCCCCAATGTGGTGATCCTGGGCCCGGAGCGGCCGGAGAGCCAGGTGGAGATCTCCCTCACCGACGGGGTGGCCCTGGGGATCACGCCGCCGGTCCGCCTGTCCGGCGACATCGCCGGCACGCCGGGGGTCACCCTCCGCCACGGCGACCGGGTGCTCCGGCTGGAGCGCGGCCTGATTGCGGCCAAGCGCCACCTCCACATGACCCCGGAGGACGCCGCCCGCTTCGGCGTGGCGGACAGGCAGACGGTGCGCCTGCGCTGCTTCACCGCCCGCCCCCTGGTTTTGGAGGAGGTGGAGGTGCGGGTGTCCCCCAAGTTTGCCACCGTCGCCCACATCGACTACGACGAGGCCAACGCCTGCGGCTTCCAGAAGGGGGGCCGGGGCCTGATCCTGAGCTAGGCGGGGACACAGCGCCCCGGGGCCGAAACGGTCCCGGGGCGCTGTGCGTCATAAGGGGGGACGGGCCTGCATATACATGCCACAGTTACCGAAACCAGGTAGGAGCGTGGATGGATATGCAAACAGGCTGGAATGAGAACCGGGCGCTGCTGCGGGGCACGGCGGCGGCGGAGCCGGTATTTTCCCATGAGAGCCACGGCGTGGCGTACGAGACCTTTCCCCTGGCCGTGCTGCGGCTGTCCGGGTCGGAGGACCGGGTGAACGTGCTGGCCCCCCGGCCGCTGCTGGCCGGGCGGCCGGTGACGGCGGGGATGGCCCTGGAGGTGGAGGGGGAGGTGCGCTCCTTCAACAACAAGAGCGGCCGGGGCAGCCGCCTGGTGATCACCCTCTACGCCAAGGCCCTGCGTCCCTGGGCGGGGGAGGACGAGAACCAGCTGCTGCTGGCGGGGGTGCTGTGCAAGCCGCCGGTGCTGCGGCGCACGCCCCTGGGCCGCGACATCTGTGACCTGATGCTGGCGGTGAACCGCCGGTACGGCCGGGCGGACTACCTGCCCTGCATCGCCTGGGGCGGGCTGGCCCGGCGGTGCGGCAGCCTGGAGGTGGGGGACGGGGTGCGCCTGGAGGGCCGCCTCCAGAGCCGGGCCTACACCAAGGTGGACCACGGGGTCAGCGAGGTGCGCACCGCCTACGAGGTGTCGGTCATGAAGCTGGAGCCCGTCGAACTATGAACAGAAAGGGGCGGGGCCGCAGACCGGCCCCGCCCCTCCGGGTTCAGTTGAACTTGTAGATCTTCCGGGCCAGGCGGTAGAGCCGGACGGACAGCTTGCGGCCCTGGTAGCCGGGGATGTTGCTCACGGCGGAGAGGGCCCGGTATTTCAGCTTGTGGTAGAGCTCGGGGCTGTGGGCGCGCAGGTACTCCCACAGCTCGGTCTTTTTGCCCAGGGCGGCGGGAGAGCCGTCGATGAGGAGGAAGATGGAGGAGATGGTCATCATCATGGACAGGTAGCTGGTCATATACCGGGCCAGCTTCCGCTGGGCGTCGTAGAGGGCGCGCAGGTTGTGGCTCTCGATCATCAGCTTGGTGACCCGCACCTGCTGGTCCACCCGGGTGACCATCACCTTCTCGTTGACGGACTGGTCCGCCCGGCCGATGAAGTAGCGGTAGAGGTCCACGTCCATGTAGTAGATGCTCTTCACCGCCGGCAGGGGCTGGTAGACGAAGATGTTGTCCACGTAGAAGGTGTGCTTGGGCAGCTCCAGATGGCAGTCCCGCAGCATCTGGGTGCGGTAGATCACGCTGTGCATCAGCAGGTACTGGGAGGGGCGGAACCGGCCGATGTCGTTCCAGGTGAACACCCGGTTCTGGGGGAACACGTTGGTGTAGCGCATGACCTTCTGGGTGTTGTCCTCCACGTGCTCATAGACGTAGTTGGCGATGAACAGGTCCACCGGGCTCTCCGAGGCGGCAAACTCCCGCAGCTTGTCCAGCACGGTCCGGAGGGCCCCCTCGTCCAGCCAGTCGTCGGAGTCCACCACCTTGTAGTACAGGCCCTGGGCGTGGCGCAGGCCCTGGTTGACCCCCTCCCCGTGGCCGCCGTTCTCCTGGTGGATGGCCCGGACCACGTCCGGGTACTCTGCGGCGTAGCGGTCGCAGATGGCGGGGGTGTCGTCCTTGGTGGAGCCGTCGTCCACCAGGATGATCTCGATGTCCTCCCCGCCGGTGAGCAGGGTGCGGACGCAGTGGTCCATGTAGGCGGCGGAGTTGTAGCAGGGAACGGCGAATGTAATGAGCTTGGACATGGGCACACTCCTCACTTCAGCAGATCGTCACACAGCTCCAGCGCCCGGGCGGCGATGGCGTCCATGTTGTAGTATTTGTACTCCGCCAGCCGGCCCAGCAGGTGGAAGTCCGGATAGCGGTCCGCCTCCGCCCGGTATCTGGCGTAGAGGGCGTTGTTTTCCGGGCTGATCACGGCGTAGTAGGGCACCTCGTCCGCCGCGCCGGTGTAGGCCCGGGAGAACTCCTTGGCAATGGTGGTGACGCCGGGCAGCTCCTGGCCGGTGAGGTATTTGAACTCCGTGATGCGGGTGTAGTCCTGGTCCATGGTGTAGTTCACCGTGCCGTGGCTCTGCCAGAAGTCCGCCGGGTGGGCTTCAAACACAAAGTCCAGGGTGCGGTAGGGCAGGCGGCCGAACTGGCAGCCGAACAGCTCGTCCGCCGCGCCGGTGTAAATCACTGTGCCGCCGAAGGCCTCCCCGTCCAGGAGCACCGCGCCGTTTTCCAGGCGCATGCGGCGTCCGGCGTCGGCGCCCAGCTCCACCGTGATATTGGGGTGGTCCAGCATCCGCTGGAACAGGGGGGTGTACCCCTCCAGGGGCATGCCCTGGTACTCGTCCTGGAAGTACCGGCAGTCCTCCGACAGGAACACCGGCACCCGGGCGGTGGTGTTGGGGTCGATCTCCTCCGGCGTCTGCCCCCACTGCTTCATGGTGTAGCGGACAAACACGTGGTCATAGACGTAGTCCGCCAGGGCGGAGATCTCCGGGTCGGGGTTCCGGCGCAGCTCCAGGATGGTGACCTTCTTCTCCCGGCCGTAGGCGGCGGTGAGCTTCTCCTCCAGCCGCCGGGCGTCCTCCGGCGGGAAGGCCCGCCGCAGGGACACCAGGTTGAAGGGCACCGGGTACTCCAGCCGCCCCTCCCCCTCCGGGATGCTGGCCACCACCTGGTGCTCGTAGGGCCGCCAGGCGGTGAAGCGGGAGAGATACTCATAGACCCGCAGGCTGTTGGTGTGGAAGATGTGGGGCCCGTACTGGTGGATGAGCACGCCGTGCGCGTCAAAGCGGTCGTAGGTGTTGCCGCCCACGTGGTTCCGGCGCTCCAGCACCAGCACCCGCCGGCCGCCCCGCTCGGCCAGCTCCCGGGCCGCCACGGCCCCCGCCGGCCCGGCGCCGATGACCAGGCAGTCATATGCTTGCTTCATGGGAGAACGTCCTCTCTTCTCATTTGTCATGCCCCCAGTGTACCATAAACCGGGAAGGAAAGGGGCGAAAAAGGGATTAAGATTATCTTAAAATTACCGGTCGGAGCGGTACAGCCCCTCCCTGGCGGGCGGGCCGCCCAGGAAGCACTCGGCGTAGTGGTCCATGGCCTTCTGGATGACGTCGATGGCGGCGGCGCGGTTGTTCACATCCCCGGCCACCGTCTCCTTGCCCTCCAGGGACTTGTAGACGGAGAAGAAGTGGGCCATCTCGTCGAAAATGTGGGGGGGCAGGTCCATCAGGTCGCGGAAGGTGTTGTAGGTGGGGTCGGCAAAGGGGATGGCGATGATCTTCTCGTCGTTCTTCCCGCTGTCCAGCATGGAGATGTAGCCGATGGGATAGCACCGCACCAGGGTCAGGGGGTCGATCTCCTCCGAGCAGAGCACCAGTACATCCAGCGGGTCGCCGTCGTCGCCGTAGGTGCGGGGGATGAAGCCGTAGTTGGCGGGGTAGTGGGTGGAGGTGTGCAGCACCCGGTCCAGGATGATGAGGCCGGTCTCCTTATCCAGCTCGTACTTCTTCTTGCTGCCCTTGGGGATCTCGATGACAGCCACGAAGTCCTCGGGGTGGATGCGGCTGGGGCTGATATCATGCCAGATGTTCGACATAGCAAACGCTCCTTTTGTCCGTGGTATCCCCATTATAGCCGGATGCGGGAGAAAAAACAACAATGGGTCTTGACAAAATAAACCTACAGATGTATGCTCTATCTATAAAAACATACATTTGTAGGAGTGAGGCGTATGAAAAAGCTGGTTCGCCTGCCGGAGGCGGAGCTGTCCGTCATGCGGGCGGTGTGGCGGCTGGAGGCCCCCGTCCCCACCGGGGCCATCCGCTCCCGGTTGGAGAGGGAGCGGCCCTGGAACCTGTCCGCCCTCCAGACCCTGCTGTCCCGGCTCGCCGAGCGGGGGTATCTCTCCGTCGGCAAGGAGGGGCGGCAGAACGTGTACACCCCCCTGGTGAGCGAGGGGGAGTACCTGGCCTTTGAGAACGCCCCCTTTCTGGAGGGGAGGGGCCTGCCCGGCCTGGTCACCGCCCTGTATGACAGCCGGTCCATCGGCCGGGAGGATCTGGAGGAGCTGCGGGCCTTCCTGGACGAGGCCATGGGGAAGGAGGGGGGCACATGACCGCCCGCTTTGCCGACGTGCTGGAGGTCTCCCTCACCATGGCTGTGGTGCTGGCCGTGCTGCTGGCCCTGCGGCCCCTGCTGAAGAAAAGGCTGCGGGCCAGGGCCTTCTACTGGGTGTGGCTGCTGGCCGCCCTCCGCCTGTGCATCCCCTTCAACGTGAGCCTGCCCCAGGCCCCGGTGACAGTGGAGGCAGCGCCCCGGCGGGCCCTGGTGCGGGTGGACACCCACCGCACCAACCCCGGCGGCATGGAGCTCCGGGTGATGGCCCCGCTGGAGGCGGAGCAGGCCCAAAACGCGGAGTACAGCGCCCCGCGGGAGCCGGACGCCCCGTCCGCCGCCGACCGGTACACCACCGTCCTCACGGCCGGGCAGCTGCTGGCCCTGCTCTGGCTGGCCGGGGCGGGGGCGTTCCTGGTCTGGCATCTGGCAAAGTACGCCCGCTTCCGCCTGCGGGTACGCCGCTGGGGGGCCCCGGCGGAGGACCCCGCCCTGCTGGCGCGGTTTGAGGAGGCGAAGGCGGAGCTGGGGGTGAAGAGCCTGGCTCTGCTGGTCTGCCCGGCGGTGGGCGCGCCCCTGGTGACCGGCCTTGTGCGCCCGGCGCTCCTCCTGCCCCGGGAGGCCGTCTCCGACGGGGTGCTCCGGCACGAGCTGATCCACACCCGCCGCCGGGATCTGTGGTACAAGCTGCTCCTGCTGCTCGCCCAAGCCCTCCACTGGTTCAACCCCCTGGTGCACGGGATGGCCCGGGCCGCCAGCCGGGATCTGGAGCGCGCCTGCGACGAGGAAGCGGTGGCGGGGCGGGACGCCGCCTTCCGGGCGGCCTACGGGGCCGCCATGCTGGACGCGGTGGAGGAGGGCATCGAGGCCCGGGCCCCCCTGACCACCCACTTCCAGGGCGGCAGGGCGGCCATGAAGGAGCGGCTGCTGTCCATCGCCTCGGGCGGGAGGCGGAAAAAGGGCCTGGCCCTGGTGTGCGCCGCCGCCCTGGTGACCTCCGCCGGGGCCGCCGCCTGCTCCCTGGGGGCGGCGGAGGAGCCCCGCCGGCTCAACGGCATCTTCGACCGGGAGGGCTACACCCTCCAGGGCGCGGGGGAGTATGTGGCGGGCGCTGATGCAGACGGGAGCTTTGCGGTGGAGAGATCGAGCCGCGGCGGGGAGGCTCTGCCCGCCTGGGGCATGATCGTCAGCCCCGTAGACCCGGATACATGGGGCTGGGAGGGCGGCATGGAGGACTTTTTCGCCCCCATGGTCACCACCTACGGGGTGGAGCTGTCCGACGACGACGGCAATCCTGTCCTCCCGGCGGAGGCGGTCAGCCTGACGGCGGCCCAGGTGCAATATATGGGGGAGGAGCCATGGACGGAGAACCAGTGGCCCCTCTACGCCTACGAGGTGCTGGTGGAGCGCGCCGACGGCCGGGCGGAGCTGCACACCTTCTACATGATGAATCCGGTCCATGACCTGTGGTTCGACCTGTCCCAGATGAGCCGGGAGGAGGCGGAGCGGGTGCGGGACACCCTGGTGCTGGGCCATGACCGCACCGTCAGCCCCGACAGAAGCCGCATGATCACCATCACCCCGGCAGGTACGGGCTTCCTGCTCTACGACACCAGCGGGGGGCACCCTTCCGCCGTGGGGCAGGTTAGCCACTCCGGCGGCTTCCCCGGAGGCGTGATCTCTGACCCGCTCTGGTCTCCAGACAGCCGGCGGGTTGCAGTCACCGTGAGCAATGGGAGCCGGAAATCGTTTTCCTTCCCCATCGGCCCCTTCTATCCGGAGATGGCCGTCTCCGAGGGCGTAGCGGAGGCCACCTATGCGGTGCTGGATCCAGAGTACTGGCTGAAAACGAATGTCGCGGGCTTCCCCCAGTGCATCCCCCTGGCCTGGTCGGAGGACGGCCTGTCCCTTCAGTATTCCTGGGCCTGGGTGGACACGGAGAACCAGCTCCACCAGGGCACCGCCTGGTACTGCTTCGACGAAAACGACCGCTTCACCGAGATCCGGGACGTGGTGGAGACCAGCTCCGTGCCCCTGTCGGAGCGGAGCCCCATTGGCAATGAGGCCTTCCCCGGCTACGACGGCGAGACCAGCTGGAGCTGGGGCGGGGACTATCACATTGAGCTGGCCCCCGACGAACAGGGCGTATTTACCTTCTGCCTGGTGCGGGACGGAGCGCGCGTCCCCTTCCAGCAGCTCCCGGCGGACTACGGCCCCAAGCTGCGCTACCCCTATTCCGGCCTTGTGGAGGCCCGCCCCTTCACCGGCGTGCTGGGCCACGACGGCTTCGTGCTCACCTACGGCCTGGAGACCCAGGCCATGCCGGTGGAGTACTACATCATCAACAGGGACGGGGCGCCGGAGCTGCTGGCCGCCTGCGGCGGGCAGGTGTGGGAGCGGGATACGGACGGCGACGGGGACTGCGAGGTCCTGAGCCTGCGCCCCGATGCGGCACGGCTGTACCGCTGGCACAGCGGCCGGCTGGAGGCCGCGGACGTGGCATCTGCCGCACAGGCAAAGGTGGACTTCCCCGTGGTGGGCGTGGACGTTGAGGAGTGGGAGCCAGGCGGGCCGCTGATCCTGCGGTGCTATCCGGAGGGGGCCAACATCGAGGGCTGCACGCCTGTGGAGGTGCCCCTGGACGGTCTGGACTTTCAGCCGGTTTAACATGGCGGCGGGGCGGAGGAATTTCCTCCGCCCCGCCGCCATTATTCTCTCTCTGTCCGGGCAGAATGGTTACTGCATGCCGTTCTCATATGCCTGGATCATCTTCTTGACCATCTGGCCGCCCACAGAGCCGGCCTCGCGGCTGGTCAGGTCGCCGTTATAGCCCTGCTTCAGGTTGACGCCCACCTCCCTTGGTGTTCCTTCTCCATCTTAGGATTTTGAAACCCTTGCGGCGCAAGGGTTTGCGGGAGCAAAAATTTCTAACAACTCAAGCAGGCGTATCATTTGCCTCATTTTCAACTGCCTGGGGAAGTTCCCGGACTGGCTCGGCAGCCATCTCTCCAATAAACTTATAGAAGATGCGGATGCTCTGCCTATAAGGCTGGTTTCGGTGTGTGGCCTTCACGATACCGTCAGGATACTCCTTGGGGCCGACTTCTATACGTTCCACAAAGGTCAGCAACGTCTCACGATCCAACTCTTGAATTTGCGTATACGCACGGGCCAGCGAAAAGAAATTGTCATAGCTGGATTCAATTTCCACCGCTGACCTTGAGACGGCCAACGAATCCAGTGTCGCTTGCAGTCCGACAGACTCCTTCTCCAAATCCGCCACCATACGCCGCAGACGAGCATCGTCCAAATCTCCTGCCGCATTGTCGGTATAGAGTTTGGTAACGATCTTGTCGATGGTCGCAATGCGGGCTTCGATTTTTTCTCGCCTTTGCCGGAGGACCTTTGGATTTTCAGTAGCGCCTGCCTGCCGCAAAGCCTCTTTTACCAATTTGTTCACTTGTTTGTCCGTCAGCGCCAGCAAACTGTTCAATTCCTGCCGCACGACCTCCACCAGGTCGGCGTACCGCACCCGGACACCGGTGCAGGGCTCGGCAATATCCTGCCGCTGGTGGGTACAGGAGAGATACCAGTACTTCTCCCGCTCTCCCTTATAGACCGTGCCGCAGGAGCATAGGGAGTAGCCGCACTTGGCGCAGACGGCGACGCCAGAGAAGATGCTCTTGCGCACCTGGTCATAGGCCCGGTAGTCCCGGCTGCCCCGGCCCAGATTCTGCTGGGCCCGCTCATAGAGCTGCTTCGTGACCAGGGGCGGGTGGGTGTTCTCCGTCACCGCCCAGTCGTCCCGGGGGACCGGGACTTTTTTCTTGGACTTCACGCTGACCTTTTTGCTTTTGCCCAGCAGGGTATGGCCCAGGTAGACCGGGTTTTTCAGAATCCGCTTCACCGTGGTGTAGTTCCACACATCGCTGGCCCGGGCGGCGCCCTCCCGGCTGAACTCGTCCCGGTACAGCACCCGGTACTTCAGCGGCGGGATGATCCCGTCGGCGTTCAGATCCAGGGCGATCTTTCGGGAGGAATCCCCCCTGGCCGCCCGCTCGAAGATGCGCTGTACCACCGGGGCGGTCTGCTCGTCAGGGGCCAGCCGGTGCTTGTCCTCCCGGTCCTTGCGGTAGCCGTAAGGCGGGCAGGCGCAGTACTGACCGCTCTCCCGCTTGCCGCGGAGTACATCCTTCACCTTCCGGGAGCCGTCCCGCAGGTAGACCTCGTTCATGGCAAACAGGAAGGGGGCCATGATGTTCTCCCGCTCAGTGTCGAAGTTGTCCCCAATGGCAATATAGTGGATGCCGTGCTCCGGGAAGAACTGCTCGGCGTAGTAGCTGGCCTCCCGCATATCGCGGCCCAGCCGGGAGAGGTCCTTGGTGATGACCGTGTTGGCCTTACCTTGCTCCAGTTGACGCATCATCTCCTGGAACGCCGGCCGGTCGAAGTTGCCGCCGGAGTAGCCGTCGTCCACAAACTCCCGCACCAGGGTGATGCCGTTCTGCTTGCAGTAATTCTGCACGATCATGCGCTGGTTGGTGATACTGGAGGACTCACCGCCCTGGGCCTCCTCGTTGGACAGCCGCAGATAGGCGAACCCCAGCGTCAATTTGTCGGTTCTCATCCTCGCCTCCTTACGACGAACCGACCCACAGGGCCATTATACGACCTTGGTGTGCCCCTCGTCAAAGGGAGGATTTTCCGCCAGCCGTTTAACCAGCCGCTCCGCCACCAGTTCTGAGGCGGGGCGGGTTCCGGCATAGACCCGGCTGACCTGATAGGTGACCTGTCCCAGTGTGATCTCTTGTTGTTCCATACATTCGCCTCCGGGGGTAGTTTGACCCGGACGCTTATGATTCATTCCGTTATTTCCCATGGCGCTCCCCTTTGGGCACAGAGGCCAAGTAGATGTTGGTCACATCGGCCCGCTCGTGGCCCAGCAGACGGGATACGGCGAAGTGGGCGTCCAGGGCGCCCATGCCGTTGCCAGTCAGTTCCCGGTACTTCTCCGCCGCATAGGTGTGGCGCAGGCCGTGGAAGGTCAAGGGCCGGCCGGAGCCCGCGTCCCGCACCTCGTCCCGGTGTTTCATGAGGAAGAGCTGCAGCAGATTGATGGCCCGGTCCGTGTGCATATCGCCGGGCACCAGCAGCTTATGACCCCGGGACGTGCAATTCAGCTGCTTCCTCATGGCGATGGCGATCTGCTCATTGATGGGAACGGTGCGGACCTTGCCGCCCTTTCCCTTGATGGTGATGGCGTTTTCCCGGAGCGCCTGCTCCGCTGTGGCGGTGTCGATGCGGAAACACTCGTGAATGCGGAGGCCAGCGTACCGGCCCAGATAGAGGGCCAGGATGAAGTCATAGCGGTCCTCGGCCAGCACCTTGCCAAGCATCTTGTTGAACTCCGCGTTGCTCCAGGTGCGGTCCACGCCGCCAAAACAGCGCCGCTCCAGTTCCACAGCCAGCTCCTCGTTGGAAGGCAGCTGATACTTGGGCCGGCTCATTTTGTCGTGGAAGAACCGGATGGCGGCCAGGTCGGTCTTGATGGTGGAGGCGGACTTGCCGCTCTCTTGCATCCAGAGGACATAGCTGGTCAGGTGCTTGCCGCTGATGTTCTCCAGTTTTTGCAGATGATACTCGTCCGCCAGATAGGCGCAGAATCGTTTGAACGCCTCGTAGTAGCGTTCCTTGGTGCGGAAACTGCCCTGGCGGTTGTGGCGGGCCAGTTTGTCCAGTTGGCCCACCAGAGTCAGGTAGAGACCTAAGTTTTGGATTGATTTTGCCATATATGAAAAGCTCTCCTTTTTATCATAGGTCGTTCAGATGGGTGCAGTCCACCCCTTGGCAGATCCGTCTGTTTCCGCCGGATTTCCAGAGAAATCTCCAGGGGATCGGCGGTTTGACGTAGCCGGAATCCCTTGGAACAGAGACGCTTTGGCGCATAGAGCGATCTGCCGGCGAACGTCTGTCTCTCTTCAATTTTGAGCCAGGTCAGTACGGATGCAGTATGGGGATGGTCCCTGTCGTCGGTTCCAAACCAAATCGAAGCCCAGCGCAGCGGGTTCGATTTGGAGAGGAGGAACAGTGAAGTGAGTGAGTTTTCGCATTCATGCGGAAACGAACGATACGGAACTTGTTCCGACGACGACTGCCGACACCACCGCTGAACTCGGCTGCGGGCGATGGCAAACGCCATGGCCTGCGTGTGTCGTGTGATCCCTTCGGCTGGAATCAGTAGTATGCGTCCTCCGTGCTGCCGAACCGGCGCAGCGCCGGAGCAGGGAGGGGTAAGCCTGCTGCCACAGGCCCCGAGGTGTTACATCCCAAATCCCTCCGCACACCTCGACTTGGAGGAGGGTATCGGCCATGATCTGTCTGGAATTCCTTTATCGCCTCACCTCAGACTGGCAGGATCTGGGGCAGCCCTCAACAGGGCAATGGGACATGGACGCAAAAAAAGGGTGCGAAAAGTTCCTTCTGTGCCCGATAGACTCAAGCAGCAAACTTTTCGCACCCTCAAACAGGTGACTATATTCTTTCTTGTGGCTGTCCAAAGAAACAAATCCTTTCTTCGGCGCAGCGCCGTATCACCAAAATAAAAGCAGCCGATGGGCATAGTACGACCACGGCTGAAACGTACAAACTTAACAACGTGTGCAATGCAGGTTTTCCCCGCTCACAGGCAAATGCCAGCCCCCGCATTTCAGCGGAGTACGCACAAAGATCAATCACAATTTCTATATACCACAAGATGCCGGGTTTGTCAAACAAAAAATACTATATATTGCGTATTTTGCCGTTTCAATTCTATATATGGTCTAATACTCCGACGCTAACACTGTGTTAAAACAACCCGAACAGTTTTTTGAAATTTGACTGAATAGAGTTGTAAAATTTATCTGAATAGAATATAATAATTTCACTGAATCCTTGAGGTGAATGCCATGGACAAACAAAACTACAAGCCTCGCATCATTGACTGGCAGGTGGAGGAGTACCTGTCCGCCTTTGGCGCCGTCTGCATCGAGGGGCCGAAATGGTGCGGCAAGACCTGGACCTCCTCTTACCACAGCAAAAGCGAGATCTACATCGGCGACCCCGCCGGCAACTTCCAGAATCGCCAGTTAGCAGAGTTGTCTCCCGCCCTGGTGCTGGAGGGGGAGACGCCCCGCCTCATCGACGAGTGGCAGGAGGTGCCGCCCCTCTGGGACGCGGTGCGCTACAAGGTGGATCAAAGCGCCCAGAAGGGGCAGTTCATCCTCACCGGCTCCGCAACACCCAACCACAAGGGCATCCTCCACAGCGGTGCGGGCCGCATTGCCCGGCTGCGAATGAGGCCCATGTCCCTGTGGGAGTCCGGGGACTCCAGCGGTAAGGTGTCCCTGGAGCAGCTGTGCCATGGAACACTGACGCCCGCCATGACCGGCGAGGTGGATTTGAAGAAGCTGATCGAACTGATCATCCGGGGCGGCTGGCCGGGGAGCCTGGGCCTGCCGCTGGAGCGGGCGGCGCTGCTCCCGGCTCAATACCTGTACGCCGTCATTGACGATGACGTGTACCGGATCGACGGGGTGAAGCGGGACACCCAGAAGATGCGTCTGCTGCTGCGCTCCCTGGCCCGGAACGAGAGCACTACCGTCACCAACAAGACGCTGATGAAGGACATCAAGGCGGTGGACGACGAGGACATCGACGCCAATACCGTGGCGGCTTACCTGGACATCTTCAAGCGGCTGTTCATCACGGACAATCAGCCGCCCTTCTCCTCAGGCATCCGCTCCTCCGTGCGGGTGAAGCAGGCGGAGAAGCGGCACTTTGCTGACCCCTCCCTGGCCTGCGCCCTGCTGAAGGCCACGCCTGCCGGACTGCTGGGGGATCTGGAGACCCTTGGCTTTCTCTTTGAGGCTCTGTGCGAGCGGGATCTGCGTGTCTATGCCGAGTCCTTCGGAGCGCATCTCTATCACTACCAAGACTACAAAAATCAGGAGATCGACGCGGTGATCGAACTGCCCGACGGCCAGTGGTGTGCCTTTGAGATCAAGCTGGGAGCCAACCAGATCGACGCTGCGGCAGAAAATCTGCTGGAGATCAAAAGGCAGATCGAGGCGGACCCTAAGGGCAAGCCGCCAGCGGTTCTGTGCGTTTTGTGTGGGATGGCCAATGCAACCTATCAGCGGCCGGATGGGGTGTTTGTGGTGCCCGTGACGGCGTTGAAACCATGAGTGCGGAGGTTCTGAGGCGGAAGCATTGTAAATTGAGACATCCCTGCAAATTATTTTGCTGGCCCCAATCTTAACAGGGCAAGACAATCGGAATATTGGAGGCTGACACAATGTCAAGTCCAAAAGGTGTTCGGGAATATAATCGAATCCGCCGCTATTTGGAGCGCATCTATCTCTACGGGTTTTTCAGCCGGGAGGACTTTGCCCGGGCCAGGATAGGCAGTGTGAAAGACTACGACTACGGCGTGAAGCTGATCCGCGCTGTGTTTCCGGAGACGGAGGACGCAGCCCTGTGGAAGGATGGGCGGAAATATCTCCGGGTACAGCGGGAGTACGCCCTCAGCGGGGAGAACCGCATGGCCGATTCCTACCTGCTGTACGCCATGGATGTGGAGGACGAGCTGCCCACCCTGCTGGGGATGCTCTCTGCCCTGTCAGAGGGGGAGAAGACGGTAGACGACGTGTGCCGGGACACCGCCATCCACACCCAGGTATCCAACGACCTGCAGTACCACACGGTGCGGCGGTGGCTGCAGGGCCTGGAGGAATACGGCTATGCGGCGCGGGCGGGACGCCGCTACCGGCTGCGTGAAAATCCCCTGTCGGGCCTCTCTGAGCGGGAGGTGTGGATGCTGTACTGCTATGTCCGCTTCGTTTCGGGGGTAACCTGCCCCAGGGTGGCTGGCAGCTTCCTGCTGCGCACCCTGGAGCGGGAGCTCTTCCGCCGGGGACAAGAGTCCCCGGCGGAGTCCCCCTTCCTGCTGCGCCACAGCGTGAACCGGAGCATCTTTGACGAGGATCTGCTCTGCCGGCTGATGGAGGCCATGGGGCGCCATCTGACGGTGGAACTCATCCGGGAAGAGGACACCCTTCTGGTACAGCCCGCCGCCCTGCGGGTAGACGGCAGGCTGGGCCGCTGGTATCTGCTGGCCAAAGGGGAGCGCCCCCTTCTGATGCGCGTCAGCGGCATCCGGGATGTGAAGCCGGGGAAGCCCCTGCGCCCGGCAGAGTGGGAGGCTGGGGTGGAGGAGTGCCGGGCGGCCTTTGCCCACAGCGGCTTTTCCGGCCTCCTGCCCGAGGGCGGCCCCGCTACGGTCCGGGCCCGCCTGCGCTTTGACGGGGCCCCGGGCATGAGGACCCAGTTCCTGCGGGAGTTGCGCATCGGCCAGGTGCTGCCCGGCGAGGAAGGGGAAGTGTATCAGGCCGAGATCAACGACCCAGTGGAGCTGATCCCCTTCCTGCGCTCCTACTCCCCTTGGATCGCTCTGGAGCCCGGGGAGCATCACCTGAAAGAGCAAATCCGAAGCGACCTGCTGAAGATGCGGGAACATCTGACAGGGGGCGAGGCGCAGTGAACCTGTTCAATAAATATCAGAGCCGGGCCTTCCAGTTTGCCCTGGCCCTGCTTGCCAGGCTGGAGGGACAGGGCAGCCTCTCCAGCGGGGAACTGGACGGCCTGGCACGGCAGATGGGGCTGGATTACGCCGACCAGGCGGCGGCCCCCCTGGTAAGGGCCGGGATTTTGGAGAAGCGGGACGGCCGCTGGCGGCGGAGCCCGGAGTGCCGTCCCTTTGCCCTTCCCCCAGGCCAGCTGGAGCTGGACTATCTGCAGTACATCCTCACGCTGCCCCAGGCGGAGCTATTCCTGGAGCCGGAGACCCGGAGACGCCTGTCCCAGACCGGCGGGGACAGCTCTGCCCTGGAGGACATCCAGCGTTTTGTCCCCCAGGGGGAGCCCCTGCCCCGGAGCCCGGGGCGGGAGGGGGTGGAGTGCCTGCTCCAGGCCATTCGGGAGGGGCGGCTGATCCGCTACCGATACCGCACCCGGGACACGGAAGCCTACCGGGAGAGCGAGGTATACCCGTGGAAGCTGGAGTACAGCGCCTATGACCGGCGGTGGTGGGTCATCCTCTACCACCCGCAGGAGAGGCGCACCATTAAAGCCCGGCTAGACAACCTGCGGGACGTGGAGCTGCTGGGCCCGGCGGACGTATCCCGTGAGGAGATTCAGGCGGCCATGGAGCGCCTGCTGGAGCCGGAGCCCGTGGTGCTCCGGGTGCGGAAGACCAAGGGGGCGCTGGAGCGGTGCTTCCTGGTGTTTGAAAACCAGCTGTTTCTGGAGACCGAGCAGCTCTCCCCTGACGCCTTTCGTCTCTCCTTCCAGTTTTACCGGTTCGACCGGGGAGAGATTCTGCGGCGGCTGCTGTACCTGGGCCCGGCGGTGGAGCTCCTATCCCCCCAGTCCCTGCGGGAGGAGCTGCTGGAGCTGGTGGAGCAGGCCCTGGAGCAGTGAAATTCCTACCGTTTTTGAAAAAACAGATGGAGGCGCTTTGATACAATACAGACAGATGAACAAGACAGGAGGACGGAGTTATGGAAGAACAGAGACAGGCGGCGCAGACCCAGCAGGAGGTCGTCTGGGATTCAAAAACAAAACGTGACGTCGTCAGTTATGTTCGGGATTTGACAGATGATATGCGGGACTATTTCTCCTATGCGATCGAGTACGCAAATAGCCAAAACAATGTGTCGAAAGAACAGTTTTGGAGCAACCTATTTTATCCCGACCGTGACAACCCTAATGAGGTCATTTTAAGAGAAAAAGGCGACATCAAGCAGGATGAGCCCCCGGAAAACCCCTATCAGGATCAGGATATCCAGGCCTTATGGAAGTATTTGCGCTATGGAAAGAACCGGCGTCTCCCAGAAGGTACAGAGGATGACAGCAAGTACTATTTCAAATTTTTTAGACTGCCACGCGACAAAAAGCTTACCGGCGAGATGTGGTATGAATCCAAGTTGCGTCAAGCAATTAATATTCGAAATAAGAAAACGGCCCATGTGACAAAGAATGTGGAGGACTCAGTTGACTGGAACTGGCTGAAAAATGCAGTTGAAATCTTTAAAAGATTGACCCAGTGCATGGAGCGCAACGACACCTGGCGGCCGCCCCAGGTGGAAAAAGTCAAGGATTTCTGGAAGCGGAAGGATGCAGAAGCATCAGACCGTTTTGGATCTGCCCCCTTAAGCCTGATGGAACTGGGACAAATCCTCTTTTCAAAAACGGAATCGCTTTCTAATGAAGAACAAGCAAAGCTGCAAAAAATTGCGCGGCAGTTGCGGCTGGATGAAAGAAATGGCTGGGTATATGGATGGTCCAGCCAGGATGAGCTGCTGGATCTCATGCGACTCTTCCTGGCCAAGGGCGAGATGACCCAGGAGGCTGCCCGGGCAGTGGTGGAAGAGCAGCGCCAGGCGAAGCAGGAGCGGGAAGAGGTCATGCGCCAGGTGGAGGAACAGGAGAGCCAGCTCACCGTCCCCCTGTGGGGCCCCATCCCCCAGAAGGCGGCCAGGGCCCTGCGCCAGGCAGGCTCGCTGCTCCACATGACAGAGACGCTGTGGCAGGCCATCCTGGACAGCTTCCAGGTGCTGGTGGACGAGTCCATGTTCCTCGCCCCCGAGGGCCGGGAGGTTCTGCTGGGGCTCCAAAACGTGCTGGCCGCCCGCCACGCCAGGCTGGCGGTGGACGCATCGGTGGTGGGCACCATCTTCCGCCAGTTCCGCACCTCCACCCCCTATACCGCCCTAGAGCTGGCTGACATGGAGCCTGAGAGCCGGGAAGAGATGCAGAAGCTGCGACAGGAGGTACATCAGGAGGCCAAGACGGCCATCAAGGTGTTGCGCCACCTGCGGGAGCACAGCTGTCTGGAGGTGGCGTCCAGCCCCACGGACAGCCGGAACTCCTATGAGAACATCGCTTGGCTGGCCAGAATATACCCCAAGGCCCGCTTCCTGGTGCTGACCCTGGACCGCCAGCTGGCCGAAGAGCTCTCCCAGCTCAAGGGCCGCAACGCCGTGGCGGCTAAACCAGACCTGGAGGGCAACCTGCTGTTCTTCCGCTCCACCAGGGCCATTTATACGGACATGCTCCGGCCGGCGCAGGAGGAGCCCCTCCCCGCCACCCCCAAACCCAATGCGGGCACGGAGGCCTCCGCCCCCGCTCAGTCCCAGCCGGAGCCGGGCGCTGCGCCCTCCGGCGGAGCCGCTGGCGGGAAGCAGGATGCCGTCCTCCGTGTGCGCCGAATCCCCAAGGAGGGAGAGATGGTGGCCGCGGAGTATGGAGACGGCGCTGCCGAAAACCTGCGTCTGGGGAAATTCCTCAACAGCGGCGGCGAAGGCTCCATCTACCTCACCAGCCGCAGCGACCTGGTGGCCAAGATCTACCTGGAAAAGCACCTGACCCAGAGCCGGCTGGAGAAGCTGCGCCACATGGTAGCCGCCGACCCGAAGATCAACGGCCTGTGCTGGCCCTGCGCGCTGCTCTACAACAGCTTTGGGGAGTGGATCGGCTTCCTGATGCCCAAGGCGGAGGGGAAGGAGCTGGCCACCACCGTGTTCACCCCCGGCCGTGGCTGCTGCAACATCAAAAACATGGGGTGGAGCCGTCGGCACCTGGTGTCCATCGCGGCCAACATCGCTGACCTGTTTTCCGACATGCACCGCAGCGGCATCCTCATGGGGGACGTGAACCCCCGGAACTTTATGGTGCGTCCTGACTGCACCGTGTACTTTGTGGACTGCGACAGCTATCAGTTCGATGGCTTCTCCTGCCCGGTGTTCTCCCCCCTGTTCCTGCCCCCGGAGGTGCACCAGCGGATGCGCGGCGCCCCCGGCAGCGGCTCCTCCAGCTTTACCCGTACGCAGGAGAACGAGCTCTACTCCATTGCGGTTCTGCTCTTTGAGGTCCTGTTTTTGGGGAAAGCCCCCTACGAGAGCCGGAACGGCAACAATGACGACGTGATCCAGGCCATCATTGACGGCGACTTTCCCTACCCCTTCCGGGGGGAGGACGAGGACGAGGATGCCAGCCGCCGCTCTGCCATGATGGCCCCGGTGGGCCGCTGGCGGTACATCTGGAGCAACCTGCCCTATGGCGTGAAAGAGGCCTTCTACGACGTGTTTTCCAAGGCAGATAAGGCCAGGCCCTCCGCCTCCGCCTGGGCCCGCACCATGCGGAACTACAGGGAGCTGATTGAGGAGGAAAAGAGCAGCGACGAGCTGCTGCCTGCAAAATTCAAGGTGGTGACCAGCCAGGACGGCACAGAGGGCACCAAGATGGTGGACCTGGTGTGCGAGCAGTGCCATGAGGAGTTCAACCAGAGCGAGGAGGTCATGGAGAAGCGCCGGCAGCGGGGCGAAAAGATGCTGTGCGACGCCTGCCGCAATCGGTGGCTCAACTTCCGGAAGCGGGCCTGGACGGTGCGGTGCGACCACTGCGGCAGAGAGTATGAGAGCACGGTGGCCGCCTGGGTGGAGCACGACGAGGAGGGGGCTCCCCTCTACTGCCCCGACTGTGCCAATGAGACGGTGACCTGCTCCAGGTGCGGCAGGTCCTACACCGAGCACCGGGAAAAAGTGGACCGCCTGCGGGAGAAGAACCAGGAGCTGCTGTGCCCCGACTGCTTCCAGAAGGTGTTCGTCCAGGCGACCTGCTCGGCCTGTGGGGCGGTGTACCGGGATCGCGCCGAGATGGTGGAGCGGCACAGACAGGCGGGCCGGCCCCTGCTGTGTCCCAAGTGCCGCAACCGTGCCGGCGCTCCCAGATAAAGACGGCCCTGCATGCCGACAGAGGCCGGCAGATCCTGCAAGGAGGATGATCGTATGACCCAGAAAGTGGAAGACGCTCGCGTTCCTCAGACGGACGAAGACAGCCTGGAGCTGGCCATCCAGTACCTGGAAGCGGGGAACGAGGAACAGGTGGTCCCCATGCTGCGGCGCATGGCGGACAGAGGCACAGCGGACGCCCTGGAGCTGCTGGCCCAGTGCTATGCCAGCGGCACAGGGGCGGCCTGGGATCTCAGGGAGGCGGAGCGCCTGCTGGCCAAGTGGGCGAGGCAGGGGGACGGGGAGGCCAAGCTCTCCCTGGCCCTGCGGTATAAGAAGGGCATAGATGTACCCAAGAGCCTGCACTACGCCGACAAGTGGCTGAAGCGGGCCCAGCGGGCTGGGGCCCCCGACGCGTTGAACCGCCTTGTCGCCGAGAAGGACATCGGGAAAATCAACACCGGCCTGTTGACCCGGGCGGCAAGGACCTTCTCTAGGACGCTGGCCCAAGCGAAGCTGGGAGATCTGGCGGCCCAAAATCGGGTGGGCATCCTGCTCTCCAGCGGCCACGGCGTGGAGCAGGACTTTATCCTGGCGGCGGCGTGGTTCCGCATGGCGGCGGAGAAGGGCTTCATGGACGCGCAGTTCCACCTGGGCTGCTGCTATGAGTGCGGCCGGGGTACGAACAGGGACGCTGCCAGAGCGATGGAGTGGTACCGCAGGGCGGCGGAGCAGGGCCATGCGGAGGCCATGGGACGTTTGGGATACTGCTGCCAAGTCAGCTTGGACAACACGCAGGCGGAGTACTGGTACAGAAAAGCGGCGGAGGCAGGGAACACGTCCTCAATGCGGTGGCTGGCCGCACGCAGCAGTGATGCGCAGGACGACGCCCAAGCGGTTTTCTGGTACCGGCGGGCGGCGGAGCTGGGAGACCGCCACGCTCAATTCCGCCTGGCCGATTGCTATGACGAGGGCCAGGGGGTGGAACCAGACGCTGCTCAGGCGGCCTTCTGGCTGCAAAAGGCCGCCCGGCAGGACCATGTCCCCGCCCAACGCTGGCTGGGCCTCTTCTATCAAGATGGCCATGGGGTGGAGCAGAGCGACGAACAGGCGGTGTTCTGGTTTCGAACAGCGGCGGAGCAGGACGAGATCCTGTATCAGGGGTGGAACTGGTGCCTGTACGCCAACGACTCCCAGTGCTGCTTGGGCGACTGCTACGCCCAGGGCCGGGGGGTGCCCCAAGATGATGCCCAGGCGGCGTACTGGTATCAAAGGGCGGCGGATGAGGGGTACAGCCGTGGAAAGAACAGCCTGGGCCTCTGCTATCGGGACGGAAAGGGCGTTCCCCAGGACTACGAGCGGGCCTTCTCCTTATTTGAACGCGCGGCGGCGGAGAAGGACACGGACGCCCAGTACAATCTGGCCGTCTGCTATCAATATGGATACGGCACGCCCCAGGACCTCAGCCTGGCCGCGAAGTGGTATCAATGGGCGGCCGCCCATGGACATCAGGAAGCCAGAGCCCAGCTGACCCAGCTGGAGCAAGCCCCAAAGACGGAGACTGACTCGAATTAGGAGGGGACATCGTTATGGCTCAGAGAGCAGAAAAACCCCGTTTTCCCCAGAAGACAGCCAAGCGCTATCTGCTGGAGGAGACAGAATTGGCCGACAATGGCAGCCGCCGGGCGCCCATCATCGTATGTGTGGACTGCTCCTTCTCGATGCGCCAGGGGTCCCGCATACGCAAGGGATCACGTCTGGAGTGGGTGATGGAGGGTCTGGAGGAATTCTGCCGGGATATGAACCGGGATCTCCTGGCCCGGGACTCGGTGGAGCTGTGCCTGATCAGCTTTGGGGGGAGCCACGCCTGTGTGGAGTGCGACTTCGCCACCCCCGATCACATTGTTCTGCCAAAGCTGGAGGCGGATGGCGAGACGCCTCTGGCCGACGCGGTGTCCCTGGCGCTGGAGAACCTGGAGCGGCGTAAGCAGCGCTATGACGAAAACGGCATCTCCTATTACCGCCCCTGGCTGTTGATCATCGGGGACGGGGACGAGAGCCGCCCCTCCAAGCAGCTGGACGAGATGGCGCAGATCCTGAAGGAGGAGAGCGACAGGAAGAGCCTGAACGTGATGTGCATCATGGTGGGGGACGAGACCACCGCCCGCCGGGAGAGCGGCTCTCTGCTGCGTCTGTCCCCGGACGGGGAGGTGCGCTACCTGAAGGATCTGAAATTCCGGGAGTTCTTCGCCTGGCTCAGCCGGAGCATCCAGAAGACCAGCCAGTCCATGAGCGGAGAGGAGATCTACTACGAGCCCACCGGGGATTGGGCGGAAATTTTGACCCGGGGAGGCTGACCGGCATGGAATATAAAGTGAGCTGGGCCGTGTGCACCGGCCGCCGCCACAGGATAGAGAACATCCCCTGCCAGGACTGGGTGACCGTGCGGCGGGAGGAGGCTCTGGTGTGCTGCGCCCTGGCCGACGGGGCGGGCAGCCGCAGCCACAGTGCACTGGGGGCGGAATGCGTCACCCGGACGATGGCGGAGCTGCTGTCCGGCCGTTTCGAGGAGCTGTGGGCCATGGAGCCGGCCCCTCTGGCGGAGACGGTCATCGGCCGGTGCGTTCAGGCCCTGAACAGCCTGGAGCCACCCATTTATGACCTGGCCTGCACCCTGTTGTTCTGCGCCGCCCACCGGGACGGCCGGTTTCTGGCCGGCCACCTGGGGGACGGGGTGATGATCCTGGAGGCAAAGGGAAACCTGTCCGTATTCAGCCCTCCGGAGAACGGGGCCTATCAGAACGAGACGTATTTCATCACCGGGGCGGACGCCGTGCACCATCTGCGCCTCCAGCGGGGGCAGTGGCCGGAGGAGGGCGCCCTTTTGATGATGAGCGACGGCACTGCCGACAGCCTCTACCACTACGCCGATGGCATTCCGGCAGCCGCCTGCCGCACGCTGGCCGAATGGCTGCGAGAGGGGGAGGAGGAGACTGTCAGCCAGGCAATCCAGGACAACCTGGAGCAAACCTTCGCCAACCGCACCAGCGACGATATGAGCCTGATCCTGCTCTCCTGGCAGGGAGACAGTGCTTTTTCAGAGGAGATCCCACCGGAGGAAGCGGAGGGTTCCCTCTCTGGGGATGGGGAGGCCGGCCAGGCGGCGGATATTCTTCTTGGGGGCGCGGACCTGAACCGGGAGGCCCAGCCGCAGGGGGTGGAAGCCCCGCTGTGGGACGGGGATGCGCCCACACAAGAGGCCATATCGGATGGAATCCAGTACTCACTGACAGAGAGAGGAGATGCGTGGCATGAATCAGGAATGGATCGACCGCTTTGAGGATCTGCTGGAATCGGATCAAAACGACCCGGAGGTGCAGTATCAGATCGGCCTCTGCTATCAAACCGGCGAGGGGACAGAGCAGAGCGGCGCGGAGGCGGAGAAGTGGTTCCGCCGGGCGGCGGAGCAGGGCCACCAGGGGGCCCAGGCCCTGCTGTCCGCAGGCCGGGAGCAGACGGAGGAGCTTGATGAGATCAATGAGGACAACCTGCCAGAGCGGTGCCTGCGGGCGGAGGAGGGAGACGCGGCCGCCCAGTACCAGGTGGCCTGCTACTTCCTGGAGCACCCGGAGCAGGGCGGCCAGGAGGAGGCGGAGCGATACCTGAATCTGGCGGCGGAGCAGGGGGACGGAAATGCCTGTACACGGCTGGCCCAAATCTTTCTGGAGGCGGGCAGGTCTGAGGAGGCGGTGGCCATGCTGATCCGGGGGAAGGAAAAGAATGTGCCCAAGGCCCTGGAGCTGCTGGCCCAGTGCTATGCCACGGGGACCGGCACGGCCCGGGATTCCCAGCGGGCGGAGGAGCTGCTGATCCAGTGGGCCGACCAGGGGGACGGGGAGACCAAGCTGGAGCTGGCCCGGCGGTACAAGCTTGGGCGGGATGTGCCCAAAAACCTGGTAAAGGCCATGAGCTGGATGAAAAAGGCCCAGCTGGCGGGAGTGGCCGACGCCAAGGATCGATTCTACACCGAGGAGCGGGCCGAGGAAACCGAGCAGGCCCAGCAGCAAGAGCAGTTTGCCGAGGCCCTGGCCAGAGCGGAGCAGGGGGATGCCAAGTCCCAAGGCTATGTGGGATACTGTTATTTTTACGGGCAAGGTGTGGAGCGGGATTATGGCAAGGCGGTGGAATGGTTCCGTGGAATTGCCGAGCAGGGAGATGCGATTGCACAAGGGGTTTTGGGCGTCTGTTATTCGAATGGATTTGGCGTCGAGCAGGACTATGCCTTGGGAGCGGAATGGACCCGCAAGGCCGCTGAACAGGGGACCGCATGGGCGCAGAAAAACTTAGGCTTATGCTATGAGTTGGGCCAAGGCGTTCCCCAGGATTATACGCAAGCGGCAGTGTGGTACCGGAAGAGCGCGGAACAGGGATATCCAGAAGCACAAAATCAATTAGGAAATCGCTATTACGAGGGCCAAGGCGTCCCCCAAGACTACACTCAGGCGGCGGCGTGGTACCAAAAGGCTGCCAAGCAGGGAGATTTTTATGCTCAGAACAATCTGGGGCGTTGCTATCAATTCGGCCAAGGCGTTCCCCAGGACTACAACCAGGCTGCAGAATGGTATCGAAAGTCCGCCGAGCAGGGACATATAGGTGCGCAGACCAATTTGGGGATATGTTATTATGAGGGCTTTGGGGTAGCACAGGACTATGCTCAGGCGGTCTATTGGTTCCGAAAAGCGGCGGAGCAGGGTGCTGCAAATGCCCAGGGCGCTTTAGGCAAGTGTTATGCGCTGGGCCGGGGGGTGCCCCAGGATTACGCACGAGCGGTGGCGTGGTTACATAGGGCGGCGGAACAGGGGGATGCCGTTGCACAGAACGATTTGGCCTATTGCTATAAAAATGGGCAAGGCGTGCCGCAGGATCATACCAAAGCTGTAGCTTTATATCGAGAAGCCGCGGAGCAGGGCCTTGCAGACGCACAGAACATGCTGGGGATATACTACTACCATGGATTCGGCCTGCAGCAGGACAATATTCTGGCGGCATTTTGGTTCCGAAAAGCAGCTGAGCAGGGGCATGTGAACGCACAGTGCTATTTGGGAATCTGCTATGCCAACGGCCAGGGTGTACCGCAAGATCATGAGCAGGCAGTCTTTTGGTTCCGGACAGGGGCCGAGCGGGGAGATTCACAGTCACAGCTCAATTTGGGAAAGCTCTATTTTGTGGAGGAGGACTATGCTCAATCGGCACACTGGTTCCAAAAAGCGGCCGAGCAGGGGGTCGCAGAGGCGCAAAATCTTTTGGGCAATTATTATTATAATGGCCAGGGTGTCCCGCAGGATTATGGCCAGGCAGCGATTTGGTACCAAAAGGCAGCTGAACAGGGGGATGCAAGTGCACAGCTCAACGTAGGGATCTGCTACTTTAATGGGTTCGGCGTTGCAAAAGATCTCACCAAAGCGGCGGAGTGGTGCCGGAAGTCCGCGGAGCAGGGCAACTCAGGCGGACAGAACCACATGGGAATCTTCTATGAACAAGGATTTGGTGTCCCGCAAGACTATGGCCAAGCAGTGATTTGGTACCAAAAAGCCGCAGAGCAGGGAAATGTCTACGGCCAGTACAATATGGGCCGGTTCTATGATTTGGGTCAAGGAGTGCCCCAAAACCGAGCCCTGGCCATTGAGTGGTACCAAAAGGCGGCCGCCCAGGGCCACGGGGCCGCCCGCGAGCGGCTGGCAGAGCTGGGTGTGAAATAGAGAGACAGGAGGAATGAGAGATGGACCAGGAACTGATTGACCGCTTTGAGGATCTGCTGGAGTCGGATCAAAACGACCCGGAGGTACAGTATCAGATCGGCCTCTGCTACCAAAACGGCGAGGGGACAGAGCAGAGCGGCGCGGAGGCGGAGCAGTGGTTCCGCCGGGCGGCGGAGCAGGGCCACCAGGGGGCCCAGGCCCTGCTGTCTGTGGGGCAGGAGCAGACGGAGGAGCTTGGTGAGATCAATGAGGACAACCTGCCCGAGTGGTGCCTGCGGGCGGAGGACTCCAATGACACCGAGGCACAGTACCAGGTGGGCCGCTACTTCCTGGAGCACCCGGAGCTGGGCGGCCAGGCGGAGGGGGAGGAGTACCTGAAGCGGGCAGAGGACGGCGGCAGGTTCGAGGCCAGCCTGCTTCTGGGGAAGCTGATGCTGAAGCGGCCGGGCCAGGAGGCGGAGGCCATCCACAAGCTGGAAAACGCGGCGGACGGGAACCGCCTGCCAGAGGCGGCCTTCCTGCTGGGCCGCTGCTACCTGGAGGGCACCGGCGTGGAGCGGAATCCGGAAGAGGCCGCCCGATATCTGGAGCTGGGGGCCGAGGCGGGGGGCGCCGAGGCCATGGTGGAGATCGCCGCCCAGTACACCGTGGGCGTAGGCCTGCCCGCCATGCCGGGGCGTGGGCGCAGCTGGCTGGCCAGGGCCCAGCGGCTGGGGCTGGCGGACGCCAAGGAGCGGTATGACCGGCGGTGCGCCCAGCTGGCCCAGGAGAAGGCGGAGCGCCAGCGGGCGGAGGAGGCCCGCCGCGCGGAGGAGGCCCGTCAGGCGGAGGAAGCCCGTCTGGCGGAAGAGGCCCGCCGCGCGGAGGAGGCCCGTCAGGCGGAGGAAGTCCGTCTGGCGGAAGAGGCCCGCCGTGCGGAAGAGGCCCGGCAGGCGGAGGAAGCCCGTCTGGCGGAAGAGGCCCGCCGCGCGGAAGAGGCCCGGCAGGCGGAGGAAATCCGGCGGGCGGAAGAGGCCCGCCGCACGGAGGAGGCCAGGCGGCAGGCGGTTCGAAAGGGCCGCTTCGGCCGCTTCCTGATCCTGCTGGGGATCTTGATGCCGCTGGAGTTCATGGTGGTAACCGTGGTGGTGGTACTGAACCACTTCCTGGGTATCGGGACTGGCTTTGATGGACTGCCTGTGTTCATCAAGTGCTCCTTGGTGCTGTTCCCCTTTGTTCCAAGTCTGCTGGCCGCCGGGTCACATGCGCTGAGGCAATACGGGGTGACGGAGTGGTACGGGGGCCTCTCTGGGAAAGCGGCTGCAACAGCGGGGAAGCGGATCTTCTATGCCTCCTTTCTCTTCTTTGAAATTGTGATGATAGTTGCCGATCGCCTGGGATTGTCAGATATCATCCCAATTACTGTAATCCTCATAATCGTTCTGTGCATTCTCTGGGTGGTCAATCAGCTGATTATGGCTGTGCTGGGCATCAATGACCCGAAACGCTGAAAAAGAGGACGCCCCTGGATCATTTCTACAGAAAATGAAAAAACCGCACAGGGTTTTGCGCTATACTGAGACCGTAAACAAGAGAGCTTCAAAATTGTGTGATTGACAAGGAGGAACAAACAATGAATGCAGCTTTTCAGAACTGGTTTTACGGCGAGGATGGCATGAACCCCGTGTCCCGGATTCGGGTCCTGCACAAAGTCAGCATTGTGCTTCTGGCACTTGCGGCCTACTTCAGCTTCTTTGAGCTGAAGTTTGACAGCCTGGGGATGCAGCTTTACAGCACTTCGGCCTTCTTTACCCTGGGGTTCGGCGTAGTCCTGATTGTGCTTGCCGCACTGAATCTGGTTGGCCCGCAGTGGTCGTTCCTGATCTACTTCAGCCGCCGGGGCGGCAACTGGATCGTCACCTTCTTCCTGGCCCTTTTTCTGGCGGCGATGGTGGGCTGGCTCGTGACGCCCCTCTATCTGCTGCTGTTCGCGGCCGACCTGAGCTACACCATCCGCCTCAAGCGGAAAAATCCGCAGCTGCTCAAAAAGGAGGCGCCGTCTCACAAGGATTTGACCCGGCGGCAGGAGGAGGACTGAGCTGAAACGGATGGATTTGCAAAGGCCATTGCCTTCAGGCAGGCAAATGAGAGGAAGAACTGCAGGCCTGCAATAAAAAGGCCCTTCTGTGTGGAACAGATCCAGCAAAAACGGACAGTGATCAAGTACATCCTGATAGAAGGAAACAGACTGAAAGGAGAATGTACCATGAAAAAACGCACCCTATCCCTGTTCCTGGCGCTGAGTATGGCCCTGTCCCTGACGGCGGTCCCCGCCGGGGCGGCGGGCGCCCCCGCCGTGTCCAGCAATCTCAACGCTCAGGATTACACCACCTGGAGCAGGCCGGTCAACTCCTACCTCTTTGCAAACGAGGCCGGCGGCCTGACCCGGGTGGAGCATATCGACGGCCGGATCGTGGTGGAGGACTACTCCCCAGACTTTGTATTCCAGTCCGGCCAAACCATCCCCATGGAGCTCTCCCTCTGGGGCGGCTTCTTCGCCGGGGCGGACTACAACTTCTTCGTTTTCGGCCAGGAGAACCCCTCGGAGAGCGACAGCACAGAGGTCATCCGGGTGGTGAAGTACTCCAAGGACTGGCAGCGCCTGGGGCAGGCCAGCCTCCGGGGAGCCAACACCACCGTGCCCTTCGACGCCGGCAGCCTGCGGATGGACGAGCACGGCGGCTACCTCTACCTCCGCACCAGCCACGAGATGTACACCAGCGGCGACGGCCTCAACCACCAGGCCAACCTGACCATGGCGGTGGACCAGTCCAGCATGGAGATCACCGACTCCTTCTACGACGTGATGAACGCCAGCTACGGCTACGTCAGCCACTCCTTCAACCAGTTCCTCCTCGTGGATGAGGAGGGGCGGATTGTGGCCCTGGACCACGGGGACGCCTATCCCCGTGCCATGACCTTCATGCGCTACTATGCCGACGCCGCCTCCGGCCGCTTCACCGACAGCTTCTACCAGGGCAGGCTGTGCAGCGTGGGGGAGCAGCGGACCTTCGCCGGGGCCATCGGGGCCAACACCACCGGGGCCTCCGTGGGCGGGCTGGCGGAGACCAGCGCGTGCTACATGATGGCATACAACTACGACGGGGCGGGGGGCAGCGGCCCCCGGAACGTCTATCTCCAGGCCATGGACATCGCCACCGGCAGGGGGAAGGACTACCAGATCACCCAGGCCGGCGGCTCCACCACCCCCGTGCTGGCCCCCACCGGCCTGGACGGCGGCTACCTGCTGTGGAACGGCAAGGACGGATATACCGTCAGCCATGACCTCTACTACCTCCGCTACGGGGCCGACGGGGTGCCCAGCCAGGTCGTGACCGCCGCCGGCTCCCTCTCCGACTGCGCGCCCGCCTACTACAACGGCCAGGTGGTGTGGTATGTCACCGACAACTCCGCCCCCACCTTCTACACCCTGGACGAGGGCGGCGTGACGGCCCATCCGACATCTGCCTCCGCCCAGCAGCCGGAACCCACCCAGACACCCGGGCCCTCCGATGGGCCGGAGGCCCAGTTCCCCGCCGGCGGCGGGAACCACACCATCGGCGACGGGATGGCGGTGCTGGACGACGGCACCCTCGTGACCTGGGGCCAGGCCAAGGAGGACGCAGAAGACTGGAATGAGGAACTGAGGACGGTGGGCGGCGGCTTCACCGCAGTGAGCAACTTTGATGTGAACTTCCTCGCCCTGAAGGCCGACGGCACCCTGTGGGGCTGGGGCTACGGCAAGGGGGCCGTCTTTGAGAGCGAGCCTGCCCAAGTCCTGGACAACGTCAAGCAGATCAGCGGCCCTATGGCCCTGAAGAACGACGGCACGGTCTGGTATGCCATGGACGGCACCTATGTCACCGACAGCGCCAAGCAGGTCAGCAGCGATGGGAGCGTCGGCGTGATCCTGAAAAATGACGGCACCGTCTACACCTATGACAGGTACGGCGAGCCCGCCCTGGAGCGGGCGCCCCTGGAGGGGGTCCGGTACGTTTCCGGCCACATGGCCATTCTGGACAATGGGGAGCTGTGGTACTGGGGCACGGATGGCGCCTTCGGCATCAGCGGCGCCGGCATCGCCGACCGGGCCCCCAGCAGACCGGTAAAGGTGATGGACGATGTGGTCAACGTGTGGGGGGAGAACTGCGACAGCATGAACCCCTCTGCGTTTGCCCTGACGGAGAGCGGGGCCCTGTACAGCTGGGGCCTGAACCAGCAGAACCAGCTGGGCTACCAGGGAGGCAACCAGGAATATCCCCTCAACCCCTTCATTTTCGGGGAAAACGCGGGGAGCTTTCCCTATCAGGATAGCCCCCGGCGGGTGGATATCTCCGATGTGGCCGACGTGGCCAACGTGGGCTACACCACCTTTGTCCTCAAGAACGACGGCACCCTCTGGGTGGTAGGGTACAATATCTACTCCAAGGCCATGCTTCCCGAGGAGATTGAGCAGGTGGAGACCTTTACGCAGGTGCTCTCCGGCGTGCTGTTGCCCGGCAGCGCGGCGGAGGAGCCCGCCCAGCCCCAGGAGCCTGGGCAGCCGGAACCCCCGGAGCAGCCGGAAACGCCGGAGCAGCCCCAGGAGACGGCCTTCTCCGACGTATCCGACAGCGCCTGGTACGCCCCCTACGCCAACACCGCCGCCTCCGCCGGGCTGATGAACGGCACCGGCAGCGGCCGCTTCAGCCCCATGCAGACCCTGAGCGTGGCCGAGGTGGTCACCCTCACCGCCCGACTCCACGCTGAGGAAAACGGGGGGAGCGTCCCCGCCCCCGGCCCCGGGGAGCCCTGGTATCAGGGGGCCTATGACTACTGCGTGGACAACGGCCTGTTCACCGCCCGGGAGGTCTCCGCGTCCACCCTGACGGACCCGGCTACCCGCTTTGAGATGGTGGACCTGCTGGACCGGGCGGTGCCTGACAGCGAGAAGGCCCCCGTCCACAGCGATGTCACAGTTCCCGATTTGGCGGAGAGCGCCCCCTATGGGAACGTGGTGTACCGCTGGTATCAGGCGGGCATCACCCAGGGGGATCAGAACGGGAACTTCAACGGGAATTCCCGGATCACCCGGGCCGAGACGGCGGCCATCCTCTGCCGTCTGGCCGGATTGGCGGAGCGGGTGTGAGCCCCTCCCCGCAGGCCCCACGCCTGGCGCACACTGTTTTGTAAGAATAAGAGAGGCGGCCCCGTGATACTGAACCGGTCCAGTAAAAACGGACAGAGACAACAGACCCCCTGATGTAGGAAAATAGACTACATCAGGGGGTCTAGGGCTTGTTTGAAAAATGTCAACATGCCCAATCGGCGGGCCTTTTGTCCCCTGGACGGCGCAATGTTTCCTTGAAATCCGTCAGGATTCCTGCGGAAACATTGCTTGCCAGCGGCCCAAAATTCCTCGCCGCTGGGCACATCGCCAATTTTCAAACAAGACCTAGTCATGGGAAAGCGAAATTACACACATGTTCAAGTATTGCTGCCAGAAATCAATGCAATGCTGGCAGAGGGGAAAACCCAGCGGGAAGCTGCAGAATACTACGGCTTTGAGGATAAGCAGGTGGTAAAAGGGCTGCTTGGGCGAGAGCGGAGAAAAGAACGGAGGCTGGCAGCCGGAATTCTTCCTCGGCCCAAAGGGCAGCCGGGGAACGATGCCGCACCAAGAAGCATTGTGGCAGAGCAGGCGTATGAGACCCAGCGCTTGCAGATGGAAAGCAAATTACTGCGGGCTTTTCTGCACTTCACAGGAAGGAGGTGAGGGCGAGGGTAAAATACCACATCCTATATCGTCACAGAACAGAGTATCCAGGGTCAGTCATGTGCAAATTCTTTTCCGTATCCAGAAGCGGCTACGATGCCCTTGTCCACCGTCTGGACAGGCCGGAGAAGGATGCCGCCCTTGCAGAGCTCATCGCACAGCAGCGGAAACGCGGCTTCGGCACCTATGGCTACCGGCGGATGTGGCTGTGGCTGAAAAGCCAGAATATTTTCCATAATCCCAAAACAGTGCTACGGAAATCTTCTGAATCGAGACTTTCACGCAGACAGGTCCAATCACAGGTGGGTGGGTAACGGATATCTCTTACATTCACACCAAGCAAGGTATCCTGTATCTGTCCATGATCCGGGAGATCTATGACAACAGCATCGTGGCTGATAAGACCGGAACTCAGCAGACGGTCAACCAGGTGCTGGATACCATTTGTCTGGCGATGAGGCAGCAGAAAAAGGCGGTCGCTGCGGAGCTGCAGCTGCACAGCGACCGAGGGCTTCAGGATACTTCACAAGCGTACTTCGACCTGACGCAAGCATACGGCATTACACCGTCTATGTCAAGGAAAGGTGATCCCTATGACAATGCCATGGCAGAAAATTTCTTCTCCATCCGCAAAACGGAGTGCATTTCCCGCCACAAACCGGCTGCCTTCTCAGAAGCCAATGAGATGATCGACCGCTAGATTCACTTCTACAACCATGAGCGCATCCAGTTAAAGACTGGAGAGGCGCCGCGTCAGCGGCGCCTCTCCACCTAAATCTCAATATTTCCTACCAGGCCTCTCTTTTGTACTGTACGCACAATCTGGAGCGGTTCATACACAGCGGCCGCCTCTTTTATCGCCTATATAGTTTTTAATAATATTTTTGTGGGTCAATTCGTCGATTTAAGTAGATTTTGATAACATTTTTCCTTTGTTCTTTAAGATGGTACAGGTACACGCAGGTCGTTGGCCGCCTCCATCTTGAACTTGTTCAGGGCCTCACGGGCGCCGGGGACCACAGGCTGATTGGAGCTGGTGTTCTTAGAGCTAGACATAACAGTGCATCTCCTTTTGTGACGAATTTGTTGGATTCGGGGAATCCGAACATAGCTTTGCCCCAGCCCGGATTTCTATGTGCGCCATTTTTTGCTGTCAGGCGGGCCTGGCCGGCGTCCGGCTTGACACACTTGGCGGAACGTGATAATATACTGAAACAGCAAGACCGCGCGAGGAACGGAAATAGTATTCCGTGCGCAGCCATCAGAGAGGGCCCGTCACCGGCTGAAAGCGGGCCCGGGGTGCGGCGGGAGAATGTGCGTCCGGGAGCGCAGAGGGCCGCTGGCCCCCGGCCTGGCCCCGTTACCGGCCCCTGAGTGAGAAATGAGAGTGGAACCGCGGCAATTGCCCGCCTCTCGTGCCCCTTGGCACGGGAGGCGTTTTTTCGCATCTGGGAGGTGTTTGCGCTGACACGATTGGGAGAGACCCTGCGGGCCTATCAGGCCCGGGACCCGGCGGCCAGGAGCCGGCTGGAGATTTTCCTGCTCTATCCGGGGGTGCATGCCACGCTGTACCACCGGCTGGCCCACTTCCTCTACCAGCACCGGCTGTTCTTCATTGCCCGGCTGGTGAGCCAGTGGAGCCGGTTCTGGACCGGCATTGAGATCCACCCCGGCGCCAGGATCGGCCGTCGGTTCGTCATCGACCACGGCATGGGCATCGTCATCGGCGAGACGGCGGAGATCGGCGACGACTGCCTGATCTACCACGGGGTCACCCTGGGCGGCACCGGCAAGGACCAGGGCAAGCGCCACCCCACCCTGGGCAACAACGTGATGGTGTCCGCCGG
>CALWXU010000008.1 GCA_944385585.1 uncultured Flavonifractor sp. | reverse complement strand
GCGCACAGGTTGTCCAGGCGGTACTTGGCCGCGGCCATGGCGGCCTCCCACACCTGGCCCTCCTCGATCTCGCCGTCCCCCAGCATGGCATAGACCCGGAAGTCCTTTCCGTCCGCCTTGCCCGCCAGGGCCATGCCCACGGCGGCGGAGATCCCCTGCCCCAGGCTGCCGGTGGACATATCCACCCCCGGCACATGGTGCATCTCCGCATGGCCGGACAGCCGGCCGTCAATGCGGCGGAACTCCTTCAGCTCCTCCACGGGGAAATAGCCCCGCAGGGCCAGTATGGCGTAGAGGGCGGGGGTACAGTGCCCCTTGGAGAGCACAAAGCGGTCCCGGTCCGGGTCACGGGGCCGCTCCGGGTCCAGCCGCATCACCCGGAAGTAGAGCTCGGCCAGAATGTCCATGGCGGACAGGGAGCCGCCGATGTGGCCCGACGCCGCCCGGTGCACCATCTCCAGCGCCAGCAGGCGGCCCCGGGCCGCCGTCAGGGCCAGATCATGTACGTTCGTCTGTTCCATCCCATTCACCTTTCCGCTTCTGCGGCCCGGGGGCCGCGCCGCATATAGTATCCAGCTATAGTATATCCCACCCGGCGGCCCGTTTCAACTGCGGCTTTGTAAAAATGGGGCGGATTCTCCGCGGAGACGGGCTTGTCAAGTCCGGCCGCATCCGGTAAAATAGAGGGCGCTTTCTGCGTGCGCCCCCCTCCGCCGGAGGGGCATACACTGGAGTGATCCCCCTGCCTGCCGGGGGCGGAAAGGACGGCTGATCGGATGCAATTCTGGAAAATGAACGGCGCGGGCAACGACTTCATCATCCTCAACAACCTGCGGGAGGGGCTGCCCGCCGACGCCCTCCCCGCCCTGGCCCGGCGGCTGTGCCACCGCCGCCTGTCCATCGGCGCCGACGGGCTGATGGTGGTGGACCGGCCCTCCGGGGACGCGGACTACCGGATGCGCTTCTTCAACGCCGACGGCAGCGTGGGGGAGATGTGCGGCAACGGGGCCCGGTGCATCTGCCGCTACGGCTTTGAGATCGGCCTGGCCGGGGAGGTGCAGCGGGTGGAGACCACCGCCGGGCTGGTCACCGGCTGGCGCATCTCGGCGCGGCAGTACAGAATCGAGCTCAACCGCCCCACCGTCCTCCGCCTGGACTGCCCGGTGGAGGTGGACGGGGCGGCCTTCCCCTGCTCCTACGTGGAGCTGGGCAGCCCCGGCCTGCCCCACGCGGTGGTCCCCCTGCCCGGCCTGCGGGGCCGGCCGGAGGAGGAGCTGCGGGCGCTGGGCCGGAGGCTGCGCGCCCACCCCGCCTTCCCCAAGGGGGCCAACGTGAACTTCTACGACGTGGAGGCCGACGGCCGGATCTGGGAGCGCACCTTCGAGCGGGGGGTGGAGGACTTCACCTACGCCTGCGGCACGGGGACCGGCTCCGTGGCGGCCGTCCTGACCCTCCTGGGGAGGTCCGACGGCCGGGGCGTGGCCGTGGATATGACAGGGGGCACCCTGGTCGTGGACGTGGAGCTCCGGGGCCGGGAGGTGGAGCACCTCTATCTCACCGGCCCCACCAACGTGGTGGCCAGGGGGGAGATCACCGACGAGGAGCTGCCCCTCTGAGGGGGCGGCCGCCGGCGCCCGCCCGCTGGGGACCGCCGCCCCATCTGCCAAAGAGAAACCGGCCCGCCGCCGGGCCGGAACAGAAAGGACGCCTTCTATGATCTGCGACAACCTCACCGTCTCCGACGGGCGCCTGCGCTTCGCCGGGCAGGACACCACCCTGCTGGCCCGGGAGTACGGCACCCCCCTCTACCTGATGGACGAGGACAAAATCCGGGCCAGCTGCCGGGCGTACACCGCCGCCTTCCGGCGGCACTTCGGCCCCGCCGCCCGCCCCCTGTACGCCAGCAAGGCCTGCTCCTTCAAGCGCATCTATGAGATCATGCGGGAGGAGGGCATGGGCATCGACGTGGTGTCCGCCGGCGAGATCCACACCGCCCTCCTGGCGGGCTACGACCTGGGCCGGGCCTACTTCCACGGCAGCAACAAGACCGACGGGGACATCCGGTACGCCATGGACCGGGGCGTGGGCTTCTTTGTGGCCGACAACGCCGAGGAGATCCAGGCCATCGAGGCGGAGGCCGCCCGCCGGGGCGTCCGGCAGAAGGTGCTGCTGCGCCTGACCCCCGGCATCGACCCCCACACCTACGAGGCCGTCTCCACCGGCAAGGTGGACTCCAAGTTTGGCAGCGCCATCGAGACCGGCCAGGCCGAGGAGATCACCCTCCTCACCCTGAGGCAGCCCCACGTGGAGCTGGCCGGCTTCCACTGCCACGTGGGCTCCCAGGTCTTTGCCGAGGACGTGTTTGAGCGCTCGGCGGTGATCATGCTGGAGTTCATCGCCCGCATGGAGCGCGTCCACGGCTACCAGGCCCGGCAGCTGGACCTGGGCGGGGGCTACGGCGTGCGCTATGTGGACAGCGACCCCCGCCTGGACGTGGACGCCAAGGTGGCCCAGGTGGCCGCCGCCGTCAAAGGGGCCTGCGGGCGGCTGGGCATCCCCCTGCCGGAGATCCACATGGAGCCTGGCCGCAGCATTGTGGCCGACGCCGGCCTGACCCTCTACACCGTGGGCGCGGTGAAGCGCATCCCGGGGTACAAGAACTACGTCTCCGTGGACGGCGGCATGACCGACAACCCCCGCTTCGCCCTGTACGGGGCCCGCTACACCTGCCTGCCGGCCAGCCGGATGGACGAGCCCCGCCACCTCCTCTGCTCGGTGGTGGGCCGCTGCTGTGAGAGCGGCGACATCATTCAGGAGGGCGTTCTCCTGCCGGAGGGGGTGGGCCGGGGGGACCTTCTGGCGGTGTGCACCACCGGCGCGTACAACTACGCCATGGCCTTCAACTACAACCGCCTGCCCCGGCCCCCCGTCGTCATGCTGCGGGGCGGGACGGAGGCCTATGTGGCCGTGCGGCGGGAATCCCTGGAGGATCTGTGCCGCAACGACCTGTAAATAAAAACTCCCGCAAAGGCGGCTTGACCGCCTTTGCGGGAAAACGTACGCGGCGGAAGGGGCCTCAATGTGATGGGCACCTTCCGCCGCAACAGGTTTAGATTGGATTCCGCCCGGCCCTCCTTTTGGGGACGGCAGCCCCGTCAGCTCCCGGACGCGGGGCGCCGCGCCTCCCACGCCGTCCACAGCCGCCAGGCCAGCCAGCCGCACAGCAGGCCCACCAGAACCCCCGCCGCCACGTCGCTGGGGAAGTGGACCCCCACGTACAGCCGGGAGAGGCCCATCAGGGCCGCCAGCGCCACCGCCGCCGCCCGCATCCACCGCCGGGGCAGGGTGCGCCACCACGCCGACGCGGCGGCGAAGGAGGCGCTGGTGTGGCCGGAGGGGAAGGAGTTGGGGTCGTGCTCGGCGATCAGCGGCACCAGCCCCTCCACCGTCAGCCAGGGGCGGGGCCGGCTCACCAGGTGCTTGAGGAGGCCGTTGGTGATGACCAAGCTGAACAGCAGGGCCAGCAGGCTCACCACCCCGGCCTTCCGGGTCTTTTTGAAGCAGAGCAGCAGCGCGGACAGGGCGATCCACAGCATGCCGCTGTCCCCCAGGTGGGTGTAGAACACCACCAGGGGGGTGAGCAGGCCGCTGCGCACCCACTCCTGAATCCACAGCAGCGCCCCGCCGTCCAGCTGAAGCAGTCCCTGGAGCAAGATGCCGCCTCCTTTCTGTTCTGTCGGGAAATGGGACATCAAACGGGGCGGCGGCACAGCTGCCGCCGCCCCCGCGTGACCGATTGTTTACTCCGCGCCGGCCGCGTTCTCCGCGTCCTCGCCCCAGTAGCAGTCCAGGATGATGCCGTTGGGCAGCTCGATCTTGTCGGTCTTGACGATGTGGCTCTTGCCCACCCGCACCTCCTGGGTGCCGATCTCAGTGGTGATGGCGTTGACCACATTGCACTCGATGGTGAAGGTCAGGTCCAGGGTGCCCGGGCTCACCGGGATCTCCAGGGTGCCGTCGGTGGTGTTCACGGTGGCGGTCTCCTCATGGGGCTCGGCGGTCACGCCGGTGACATAGCCGTCCAGCAGCTCGCCGGAGGCCATCAGCTGGCTGGGAATGTACTTCTGGATATTCTCGTAGACCGCCGGCTCCACGCCCTCCACCAGCACGGTGTAGCGCACCAGGGTCCCCGTGGGGTTGATGGCGCTGCTGCCGCCGCCCAGGAACTTCACGCCCAGCACCACCGCGCCGATGAGGATCACCAGGATCACCAGCGCGTCCACCAGGTTGAGCTTGCCGAACAGTCTTCCCTTTTCGTCAATCATCTTTCGCAGCCTCCGAGGTTGTAAATTCCAAGCAGAATTGGTACAATGGTAAGCAGATTACCATCCCGCTTATTGTACCATACATCGCCAGGCGGAAACAAGTCTTTTCTTTCCCCGGAGGTCATCTCCCATGAAAGTCATCCATCTCATCTCCGGCGGGGACAGCGGCGGGGCCAAGACCCACGTCCACTCCCTGCTGCAAAACCTCACCCACACCATCGACGTGACCATGGTGTGCTTTATGGAGGGCCCCTTCGCCCAGGAGGCCCGGGAACTGGGCATCCGCACGGTGGTGCTCCCCGGCCGCAACCTGCCGCGCACCTACCGCACCCTCAGGCGGATGATCCGGGAGGAGGGGTACCAGATCATCCACTGCCACGGGGCCAGGGGCAACCTGATGGGGGCCCTGCTGCGCCGGGCCACCGGGCTGCCAGTGGTGACCACCGTCCACTCCGACTACCGGCTGGACTACCTGGGCCGGCCCTTCTCCCGCCTCAGCTACGGCACCATCAACACCGTGGCCCTGCGGCTGCTGGACTACCGCATCGGCGTGTCCGACGCCATGACCGACCTGCTCATCTCCCGGGGCTTTGACCCGGACAGGCTGTTCACCATCTACAACGGCATCGACTTCACCCCCCGCACCCCCGCCCTGTCCCGGGAGGCGTACTTCCGCTCCGTGGGGCTGGAGGCCGGCGGGGACAGCGTGGTGGTGGGCATCGCCGCCCGGCTCAACCCGGTGAAGGACATCGGCACCCTGATCCGGGGCTTCGCCATCGCCCATAAATCCTGCCCCAATCTCCGGCTGCTCATCGCCGGCGACGGCGAGCAGATGGACATGCTGAAAGGCCTGGCCCGGGAGCTGGGGGTGGAGGGGCAGGTGTGCTTCGCCGGGTGGATCACCGACACCGACAGCTTCTACCACGCCATCGACATCAACACCCTCACCTCCCTGTCCGAGACCTTCCCCTACTCCCTCACCGAGGGGGCCCGGGCCGCCCTGCCCACGGTGGCCAGCCGGGTGGGCGGCGTGCCCTACCTCATCGAGCACGGCGTCCACGGCCTCCTGTTCGAGGCCGGGGACGCGGAGGGGCTGGCCCGCTGTCTGACCTCCCTGGCCGGGGACCCCACCCTGCGGGAGCACCTGGGGCAGCGGCTCTACCAGCGGGCCCGGGCCGACTTCTCCCTGGAGAGCACCCTGGAGCGTCAGCTGGACATCTACCGCGCCATCCTCCGCCGGCAGGAGCGGAAAAAGAATCTGAAGGGCCGCCGGGACGGGGCCCTGGTGTGCGGCGCCTACGGCCGGGGCAACGCCGGCGACGACGCCATTCTGGAGGCCATTGTCACCGAGCTGCGGCGCATCGACCCGGACCTGCCCATCTGGGTGCTCTCCCGCAACCCGGACGACACCCGCCTCACCTACCGGGTCAACTCCATCTATACCTTCGCCATCCCCCGCTTCCTGCGGCGGATGGGGAAAACCCGCCTCTACATCAACGGCGGCGGCTCCCTGATGCAGGACGTGACCAGCCACCGCTCCCTGTGGTTCTATCTGTTCACCATCTCGGCGGCCAAGCGGCTGGGCTGCCAGGTGATGATGTACGGCTGCGGCATCGGGCCCATCCACTCGGAGGCCAACCGCCGCCGGGCGGCCAGGGTGCTCCAGCGGAGCGTGGACGCCATCACCCTGCGGGACACCCACTCCAAAGAGGAGCTGGAGGACATGGGGGTGACCCGCCCGGAGATCGTCCTCTCCGCCGACCCCACGGTGATCCTCCCCGCCGCGCCGGAGCCGGTGGTGGACGGCCTGCTGGAGAGCCAGGGCATCGACCCCAGGGGCCGGTACATCGGCTTCGCCCTGCGGCCCTGGCCCGGCTTTGAGGAGAAGGCCCGCGTCTTCGGCGCGGCGGCGGACTACGCCTATGAGAAGTACGGCCTCACCCCCGTGTTCCTGCCCATCGAGCGGCGGCTGGACGTGGGGGCCGCCCGACTGGCCGCCCGGCACATGAGGGCCCCCCACTATATCCTGGAGCGCACCGGCAGCTCCGACCACACCATCGGCCTGTTCGCCCGGATGCAGGTGGTGGTGTCCATGCGCCTGCACGCCCTGGTGTTCGCCGCCGGGCAGGGGGTGCCCCTGGTGGGGGTGGTGTACGACCAGAAGATCAGCTCCTTCCTGTCCTACATCGGTCAGGACCTCTACACCGACCTGGGCGCCGTCACCGAGGAGGCCCTGCGCGCCCACATCGACGCGGCCTGCGCCCGCATCGGGGACGAGGCATTCCTCTCCGGCGGCGTGGAGCGGCTGCGCCAGGTGGAGGAGCGCAACAGCGAGACGGCCCGGGCCCTGCTGGAGAGGTGAGGGGGATGCGGCAGATCCTGTGCCTGTCCGCCGAGCCGTGGCGGGCGGTGCCCACCCGCACCCAGCAGCTGATGACCCGGCTGAAGGACGCCCAGGTGCTCTTTTTCGAGCCGCCCGGCCCCCGCTGGCGGCAGCCCGTCCGGCAGCCCCGCCCCGGCCTGACGGTGTGCACCCTCCCGCCCCTGCCGGAGGTGGAGGCGCGCCACGCCCTCCTCTACCGGCAGCGGTGCCGCCTCCTGGCCAGATCCATCCTCCGGGAGATGGAGCGCCGCCGGTTCAAAGAGCCCCTGCTCTGGTGCACCGACCCGGAGCAGGTCCACCTGCTGGAGCTGCTGCCCCACCGGGGGGTGGTGTACGACTGCGGCCGGGACTGGTTCGACCTGCCCCCCCGGTGGGAGAGCGATCTGGCCCTGGCCGCCGACGTGGTGTTCGCCGCCTCGCCGGGGCTGGCCGACCACCTGGCCCCCTGCAGCGGCAACATCGCCCTGCTGCCCAACGGGGTCAACTTCCCCATGTTCACCCGCACCCCCGCCGAGTGCCCGCCGGAGCTGCGGGGCCTCACCGGCCCGGTGCTGGGCTACGTGGGCACCATCTGGCCCGACCTGGACCTCTCCCCCGCCCTCCGCGCCGCCCGGGCCATGCCGGACGCCGCCTTTCTCTTCCTGGGCCGGCGGAAGGACAACCCCGCGGCCGACGCGCTGGAGCGGCTGCCCAACGTGCGTTTCCTGGGGGCCCGTCGCCCGGTGGAGGTGCCAGACTACCTGGCCCGCTTCGACGTGTGCCTGGACCTCCTCCGGCTGGACAACCTGAAAAACGACATCCTCTCCCCCCGCATGTACGAGTACCTGGCCACCGGCAGGCCCATTGTGGCCCTCCTGCCCCCCGACCAGGTGGAGCCCTTCCCCGACGTGGTCTACACCGCCCACACGGACGAGGAGTTCGCCCGGCTGTGCCGCCGGGCCCTGGACGAGGCCGGCGGCTGGGCCAGGGAGCGCCGCCGGGAGCACGCCCGGCAGGCCGCCTGGTCCCAGCGGGCCGGGCAGGTCATCCGCATCCTGCAGGCCATCGGGCTGTACTGAGCTGGCCGGGGCTGGCGGCCGCGCCCCGCTCGCCCGCGGCCATCTCCCCCTTGTGGGCCTGATCCGGGTCATTGTGTGCAGCGGAAAGGGCGGCGAATGACACATACCCCGCCCCCTGTCCCCGTAGAATGGGGACAGGGGGTGTTTGCTTGTCTCTCTCCGCTCTGGTTTCCCAGGCCGTCCGCGACCCGGTGCTGGCCATCACCTGCGCCCTGGTGCTGGCGGTGGTGCTGGTCAACGGCTGGACCGACGCGCCCAACGCCATCGCCGCCGCGGTGGGCGCCGGGGCCCTGTCCTTCCGCCGGGCGGCCCTGCTGGCGGCGGCGTGCAACCTGCTGGGGGCCGTGGTCATGACGGCGGTCAACGCCTCGGTGGCCGAGACCCTCTATGACATCGCCGACTTCGGTTCGTCGCCGGGGGCGGCCCTCCCCGCCCTGTGCGTGGCCCTGTGCGCCATTGTGGTGTGGGCGGCGGCGGCGTGGCGGTTCGGCGTGCCCACCAGCGAGAGCCACGCCCTGGCGGCGGGGCTGTCCGGCGCGGCCCTGGCCCTGCCCGGCGGCTGGGCCAACCTGCGGCCGGGGCCCTGGGGGCGGATTCTGCTGGGGCTGGCGCTCTCCCTGCTGCTGGGGTATCTGGCCGGGGCGGCCTGCCGCCGCCTGGTGGAGCACGCGCGCCCCTCCGCCCGCCTGTGCCGCCGGGGACAGATCGCCGGGGCGGCGGCCATGGCCTTCCTCCACGGGGCCCAGGACGGGCAGAAGCTCCTGGGGGTGTTCCTCCTGGCGGCGGCCATGGCCGGGGGGCGCGGGGCGGGCTTCTCCCCCGAGCCGTCCCTCACCCTCCTGTGCGCCGCCGTCATGGCCCTGGGCACCGCCCTGGGGGGGCGGCGCATCGTGGAGGCGGTGGGGCGGGACATGGTGCGCCTGGGCCCCCGGGAGGGCCTGTCCGCCGACCTGGGGGGCGGGGCCTGCCTGCTCCTGTGCACCCTGGCGGGCCTGCCGGTGAGCACCACCCACGCCAAGACCGCCGCCATCCTGGGGGCCGGGGCGGGGGGCGGGGTCAACCGGGCGGTGGCGGGGCGGGTCCTCCTCACCTGGCTGTGGACCTTCCCCGGCTGCGGGCTGCTGGGGTTTCTGCTCTCCGCCCTCTTCCGCTTGTCCGCCTCCTGTGGTATACTACTGTGGCCATGAGGTGATTTTTACAGGAGGCGCAGACATATGGCTCCCTATCAGACCGTGATTTTCGACCTGGACGGCACCCTGCTGGACACCCTCCAGGATCTGGCCGACAGCACCAACTACGCCCTTGCCGTCCACAACATGCCCGCCCGCACCCTGGAGGAGGTGCGCCGCTTTGTGGGCAACGGGGTGGGGCGGCTCATCCACCTGGCGGTGCCGGAGGGCACCCCGGCGGAGGAGGAGGCCGCCTGCCTGGCCGACTTCCGGGCCCACTACCTGCTGAACATGGAGAACAGGACCGCCCCCTACCCCGGCGTGCTGGCGCTGCTGGACCGGCTGCGCGGGGCGGGCCTGGGCGTGGCCGTGGTGTCCAACAAGTTCGACGGGGCGGTGAAGGGCCTGTGTCAGGCCTATTTCGGCGGGCGGGTGCCGGTGGCCATCGGCGAGTGCCAGGGGGTGGCGCGCAAGCCCGCCCCGGACACGGTGTTCCGCGCCCTGGCGGAGCTGGGGGCGGGGCCGGAGGGCGCGGTGTACGTGGGGGATTCCGACGTGGACATCGCCACCGCCCGGAACGCCGGCCTGCCCTGCATCTCGGTGAGCTGGGGCTTCCGGGACGCGGGCTTCCTCCGGGCGCACGGGGCCCAAGAGGTGGCGGACAGCCCCGCCGCCCTGGGGGCGCTCCTCCTGGGGGCCCCGTGACGGCCGGCAGGCCTCGGAAGCAAGAGACCCGGCGGGCGGCAAAAGCCGCCCGCCGGGTCTCTTCGGCTGTCCGCCGCCCATGCGCCCTCCCCCCACCCGGACGCCGCCCCGAGGCGCCCCGTTCGCCGAAATTTTCCTTTTTTCCTTATTGACGAAATAACCGGCGCATATTATCATAAAGTTACCATATTTTGTACATGACGGAGGTACAGGCCCATGCAGTAAGAAGGTATCACAGCATCAGAAAGCGAAAACCTGGAATTGGAACTCAACGAGAAGGAGGATCTCCCTATGCGACTGCAGGCAAATCGCCTCACCCGGATCTGCGCTCTGTTCCTGACCCTGAGCATGCTGCTCTCCCTGGGCGTCGTCTCCTCCGCAGCGGAGGCGGACACCGCCCCGTCCCTCACCGTCTCGGACACCACCCTGGCGCTGGTGGACCGGGACCAGTCCTTCACCGCCACCCTTACCGTGGACGCCTCCGCCCTGAACGGCGCGGACGCGGCAGAGTGGGCCGCCGGCCTGACCTGGCACCTCACCCGGGACGAGGGGTTCCAGGACCCCGACATCTACCCCTACTACTACCCCGGCGACCAGCTGGACAACTGGCAGGTGTGGAACGGCGGCGCCGGCGGCGAGAACCTGTTCACCCTGGGGCAGGTCACCGCCGCCCAGGAGGGGAACACGGTGACCGTCACCCTGCCCTTCACCGCCGCGTCCTTCACCGGCATCAACGACGAATCCTCCACCAACCGCAACGCCTGGCCCAGCTTCATCGGGCCCTACACCCTGTCGGTGCGCAGCGGGGACGCCGTGATCGCCGAGACGGGGATGACCGTCAACGCCTACGACAGCTATACCCGCTATGACGACGTGGACGAGGCCATCCAGGAGATCATCGACGCGGCCCTGCCCGGCCGGTACATCACCGTCACCACCTTTGGACAGAGCGAGGGCGGACGGGACCAGTACTACGTCACCCTGTCTGACAGCGCCGCGTCCGTGAACGCCTTCCATGAGATGAACGAGCTGGCCGAGACCGACCCCGCCTCCCTCCAGGCCCGGCTGGAGGCCGGCACCATGGGCGAGTACCGGGTGCCCTTCCTCCTGAACAACGTCCACCCCGACGAGGACCCCGGCGTGGACGCCCAGCTCAACGTGCTCCGGGCCCTGGCCACCCAGGAGACCATCACCTACAACACCCTCACCGGCTTCCTGGATGAGAGCGTGGACATCTCCACCATGTTTGCCGAGGACGTGCTGGAGCTGGGCATCACCGGCCTGGGCTCCCAGAAGTTCACCGCCGACGAAAACGGCGTCATCCGGGACAACACCGGCGTCAACGACGCCAGCGAGCTGTACACCATCAGCGAGGATATCGTGCTCAATGTGGACGACATCCTGGACGACATCATCTTCGTCATCATCCCCAACGAGAACCCCGACGGGCGCACCTACAACACCCGCCGCAACGACAACGGCTTCGACCTGAACCGGGACGCCTCCAACCAGACCCAGAGCGAGACGGTGGGCCTGGTGCAGGTGGTCAACGAGTGGAACCCGGTGGTGTTCGCCGAGCTCCACGGCTACATGACCGAGTTCCTGGTGGAGCCCTGCACCCCGCCCCACGAGCCCAACCTGGAGTACGACCTGCTGGTGAAGAACTTCGCCCTGGGGGCCGAGGCCTTCGGCACCGCCGCCCTGGGCACCATGTCCGCCACCCGGGCCGAGCACCCCGACAGCCTCTTCTGGTCCTACTACACCCCCCTGCGGGACGACTATGACCCGGAGACCACCACCTGGTCGGCCTGGGACGACCTGTGCACCAACTACGGCCCCAGCTACGCCATGCTCAACTGCGGCTCCCTGGGCTACACCATTGAGACCCCCTACAACAACGAGGCCTCCACCGACCTGTTCGAGTACGGCGTCTACGGCCTGATCGACTACGTCATGGAGAACAAGGACGACATCTACTACAACCAGCTGGAGTTCTTCCGCCGCGGCATCGAGAACGAGGACCACCGCGCCGACATGGAGCAGTGGTATGTGGACGTGAACAACAACCAGCTTGCCTCCGACACGTGGCGGACTCCCTACGAGGAGAACGACAACTACTTCCCCGAGTACTATGTCATCCCCGTGGACTCCGCCTCCCAGCGGGACGTGGCCGACGCCTATGAGATGGGCGAGTTCCTCCTGCGCAACGGCGTGAAGCTCTCCGTCCTGGATGCGGACACCGCTGTGGGCGACGTGACCTACGCCGCCGGCTCCCTGGTGGTGGATATGCACCAGGCCAAGCGCAACTACGCCAACGCCGTGCTGTGGGAGGGGGCCGACGCCTCCGCCTCCGGCTTCCCCGACCTGTACTCCGAATCCGTGTCCAACTTCCCCGCCATGCGCGGCTTTGACTGCATCGCCGTCACCACCGAGGGCGCCTTTGACGGCGTGCTCACCGAGGTGACCACCGTGACGGGGGCCTCGGAGCTCACCGGCACGGAGGGCGACATCGTGATCCTCTCCAACAGCGGCAACGAGGCCGTCCGGGCGGTCAACGCCCTGCTGGACGCCGGGGCCGTGGTGGGCATGGTCACCGACGGCGACTATCAGGGCGACTTCGTCCTCTCCCTGGAGAGCTATCAGTCCGTGGCGGACGACTTCGTCCTCTCCGCCGCCCGGGTGAGCGAGATGCCCACCGCCAGCGCCATCGAGAAGCCCACCATCTTCCTGGCCGGCCGGTATGACGCCTTCTCCGGCTCCATCCTCACCGAGGGCTACTTCGCCCAGTTCTTCAGCCAGGGCTACGGCTATGAGAACTACCGCAACGTGTATAGCAACGGCACCTCCAACTACGACGTGGAGGCCTATGTGGAGCAGCTGGGCTTCACCGTCACCGACGACCCGGCCCAGGCCGACGTCATCGTGGGCAACGTGGCCCTGAACCAGGGCGAGAAGGGCGCCGCCGCCGTGGCCGCCGTCCAGGCCGGCACCCCCTACATCGCCACCGGCTCCGACCCCCTGTCCTACATCTCTGAGAACCTGGTCACCGACCTGGAGTACACCACCCTGGGTATGGAGGCCCTGCACACCGTCACCTATCCCACTGACAGCCTGACCACCGCCAGCTATGAGGCCGACGGGGACTATGTGACCTACACCTACAACTGCGGCGTGCTCACCTCCGTGCCCGCCGGCGCCGAGGTGCTTATCCAGGCCATTGACCAGGACAGCTTCATCGCCGGCTGCTGCCTCAACGAGGACGGCACCCCCATCGACGGCTTCGTGGAGGCCATCGCCCTGGAGCGGGACGGCATGGATCTGACCATCTTTGCCAACTCGGTGAACAACCGGGCCCACCAGCAGGACGACTACCGCTATGTGACCAACACCATCTACGCCAAGATGCTCTCCAGCGAGCCCCTGGACCTGAACGGCTCCGCTGAGGAGCCCTCCGGCACCGCCTTCACCGACGTGGCCGACGGCTACTGGGCCGCCGACGGCATCGCCTTCGTGGTGGACAGCGGCCTGATGAACGGCACCTCCGCCACCACCTTCGCCCCCGGCGAGCCCACCACCCGCGGCATGCTGATGACCATCCTGGCCCGCCAGGCCGGCGTGGACACCTCCACCGGCAGCGTATGGTATGAGGCCGGCATGAACTGGGCCGTGGAGGTCGGCGTCTCCGACGGAACCAACCCCAACGGCTCCATCACCCGGCAGGAGCTGGCCGTCATGCTCTACCGCAACGCCGGCGCCCAGCCCGGCGCCGCTGATCTGAGCAGCTTTGCCGACGGCGCCTCCGCCGCCGACTGGGCCGCCGACGCCCTCCGCTGGGCCGTGGACGAGGGCATCCTCACCGGCAAGGACGGCAACCGGCTGGACCCCGCCGGCACCGCCTCCCGGGCCGAGGTGGCCGTTATGCTCCAGCGGACCTTCGGTTGAGCACGGGCCATCCAGCAAGAGCCATCTAAAACAGGCCAAGGGAGCGGGCGCGCAGCTGCGCGCCCGCTCCCTTCAGGCTGTCGCCCCCCTTTTGGAGGATGGCCTCGCAGAGTTCCTGCGGCCGCAGCCGCAGGAATCAAGTGAAAATCCGTCATTTCCGGGGACATGCGCCTCGGAAATGACACCTCTCGCGCAAGGTGGGCCGACTTTTCCGTCAGGAATTGAGGCCCACCTTGCGCGCGGCTCTCTCGAAAAAGTGGCCTCAGCCACTTTTTCGACACACAGAAGGGAGCGGGCGCGCAGCTGCGCGCCCGCTCCCTTCTGTGTGCCAAACACGCGGCAAAACAGAAAAACAGCGGCATACCGAAGGTATGCCGCTGTTTTCTCACATACGTACCAATCAGCCCTGGGAAATAGCACCCGTGGGGCAGGTATCGGCGCAGGAACCGCAGTCAATGCAGGAACCGGCATCGATGACGTAGCGATCGTCGCCCTGGGAGATGGCGCCCACGGGGCAAGCGCCCTCGCAGGAGCCGCAGCTCACGCAGGCGTCGCTGATGACATAGGCCATTGGAAACACCTCCAAACTCTCAAGCTACAGTCATTGTACCATAACTTTTGAAAAATGCAATGCTAAATTGCCCCGACTGTGAGTATATTTTTTTACAGTGGGAAAAAATAGAAGCGATCCACAGGAGGAGGTAAGGACCCCATGGACAATCCCTCGCAGTTTCACATGGACGCCGCCGGGAGCCTGACCCCGGCGCTGGATGGCGCGCCCCGCAGCGGCGCCCATCCCCACAGAACAAAGGAAAAGGGGCGTGGCACAGCGGATGAAGCCCGTCAAGAAGCAGCGGAAATTTCTCCCTTGGCTCAGGAGCAGACGAGGTGAGCGCGTGAACGAGACCAGATTCACGGAGCGGGCCCAGACGGCCCTGCGCCTGGCCCAGGAGTGCTCCGCCGAGCTGGGCCACGGCTACGTGGGCAGCGAGCACCTGCTGCTGGGCCTGGCCCGGGAGGGCCGGGGCGTGGCCGCCAAGGTGCTCCAGAGCGCCGGGGTGGAGCCGGAGGGGCTGAAGGCCGCCATCGCCGGGCTGGTGGGGGTGGGCTCGCCGGGGGGCGCCCCCTCCCAGGGCCTCACCCCCCGGTGCAAGAAGATCATCGAGCTCTCCCTCACCGAGGCGGCCCGGCTGGGCCACCACTATGTGGGCACCGAGCACCTGCTGCTGGGCATCCTCCGGGAGGGGGACGGCGTGGCGGTGCGGGTGCTCTCCAGCATGGGGGCGGAGCCCCGGCGGCTCCACGCCGACGTGTCCGCCGCCATGGGGGGCGAGGCCTCCCCCTCCCCCTTCCGGGGGGGCGGCAAGGTGCGGGAGCGGGAGTACGGCGGCGACACCAAGCTGCTGGACCAGTTCGCCCGTGACCTCACCCGGCTGGCCGCCGGCGGCATGCTGGACCCGGTGGTGGGCCGGGAGGCGGAGATCAGCCGGGTGATCCAGATCCTCTCCCGCCGGCAGAAGAACAACCCCGCCCTCATCGGCGAGCCCGGCGTGGGCAAGACCGCCGTGGCCGAGGGCCTGGCCCGCCGGATGGTGGCCGGGGACGTGCCCGACGAGCTGCGGAGCAAGCGGCTCATGGCCCTGGACCTCTCCGCCATGGTGGCGGGCACCAAGTACCGGGGCGAGTTTGAGGAGCGGGTGAAGAACATCCTGGCCGAGGTGCGCCGGGCGGGGAACGTCATCCTCTTCGTGGATGAGCTCCACACCATCGTGGGGGCCGGCTCCGCCGAGGGGGCCATCGACGCGGCCAACATCATCAAGCCCGCCCTGGGCCGGGGGGAGCTGCAGATCATCGGCGCCACCACCACCGACGAGTACCGGAGGTATATCGAGAAGGACGCCGCCCTGGAGCGGCGCTTCCAGCCAGTGCTGGTGCCCGAGCCGGACCAGGACACCGCCCGGGCCATTCTCCGGGGCCTGCGGGACCGCTACGAGGCCCACCACCGCCTCCAGATCACCGACGGGGCCATCGACGCCGCCGTGGCCCTGTCCACCCGCTATATCGGGGACCGCCGCCTGCCCGACAAGGCCATCGACCTCATCGACGAGGCCGCCTCCCGGGTGCGGATGGAGCGGCTGGCCACGCCGCCGGACCTGCGGGAGCTGGAGGAGAAGGTGGAGCACACCCGCCGGGAGAAGGAGGAGGCCATCCGGGGGCAGGACTTTGAGAAGGCCGCCATGCTCCGGGACGCGGAGGAGGACTTCCGGCGGGAGCTGGAGCGGCAGAAGGCCTCCTGGCGCTCCGGCCAGAACGCCGGGGCGGTCACCGCCGAGGACGTGGCCGCCGTGGTGTCCGGCTGGACGGGTGTGCCCGTCACCACCCTCACCCAGGCGGAGAGCCAGCGGCTGCTGGGCCTGGAGGAGGCCCTCCACCACCGGGTGATCGGCCAGGAGGAGGCGGTGCGGGCCGTGGCCCGGGCCGTCCGCCGGGGCCGGGTGGGGCTGAAGGAGCCGGGGCGGCCCACGGGCTGCTTCCTCTTCCTGGGCCCCACCGGCGTGGGCAAGACCGAGCTGTGCAAGGCCCTGGCGGAGACCCTCTTCGGCAGCGAGGAGGCCCTGCTCCGCTTTGACATGTCCGAGTATATGGAGAAGCACGCCGTCTCCCGGCTCATCGGCTCGCCCCCCGGCTACGTGGGCCATGAGGAGGGGGGGCAGCTCACCGAGAAGGTGCGGCGGCGGCCCTACTGCGTGGTGCTCTTCGACGAGATCGAGAAGGCCCACCCGGACATCTGGGGCATTCTGCTCCAGATCATGGAGGACGGGGTGGTCACCGATGCCCAGGGCCGCAAGGCCGACTTCAAAAACGCCATCGTGGTGCTCACCTCCAACGTGGGGGCGGAGCGCATCACCGCCAAGGGCGGCAGGCTGGGCTTCTCCGCCGCCCAGCGGCGGGACGGGGAGACCCGGTCGGCCGAGGAGCTGAAGAGCGCCGTGCTGGACGACCTGAAGAAGGTGTTCCGGCCGGAGTTCCTCAACCGCCTGGACGAGACCATCGTGTTCACCCAGCTGGGGCGGACGGAGATCCAGGCCATCGCCCGGCGGATGCTGGAGCGGGTGGGGGAGCGCCTGTCCGCCCTGGGGGTGTCCCTCCGCTTCACCGACGGGGCCCTGGAGGCCCTGGCCGGCCAGGGCTTCGACCCCGACTACGGCGCCCGCCCCCTGCGGCGGGCCATCCGGTCCCAGGTGGAGGACGCCGCCGCCGAGAAGCTGCTCAACGGCGCCGTCCAGGCCGGGGACACGGTGCTGGTGGACGGCGGGCCGGAGGGCCTGACCCTGGCCGCCCAGCCCGCCGAGATCCAGGCACTCAACACAAAGGAGAAGGAAGTATGAGCCGTACACCCATCATCCCCCTGCTGCTGGCCCTGGCCCTGCTGGCCGGGTGCTCCGGCGGGGCGCAGCCCGCCCTCACCGCCGGGGAGCGCACCCAGCTCTACCGGTCCGCCATCGAGGACGCCCGGGACGCCGAGACCAACGACGCCATGCCCGTCCTCACCAGCGCCGCGGACGAGCAGATGCCCCTGTACTTTGACCTGCTGGGCCTGAACGCGGACGACATGGACGCCTTCGCCCTGTCCGCCTCCCTGATGAACGTGCGGGCCTACGGCATCGCCGCCGTCTACCCCGCCCAGGGGCGGGAGGAGGCCGTGCGGGAGGGCCTGGAGGGCTTCATCGACCGGCAGAAGCAGAGCTTTGAGCAGTATCTGGCCGACCAGTACGACGTGGCCGCCAATGCCCGGCTGGAGACCCTGGAGGACGGCACCGTCCTGCTGGTCATGTGCCAGGACCAGGACGCGGTCTTTGACAAGATCCGGGATGCCATCCTGGCGGCGGCATAGCGTAAAAGGAGGAGCAGGTGGGCACACCCGCTCCTCCTTTTACGTATATACCTGTTCAGCCGGCCTTGTGCTGGTCAATGGGACGGAGCAGAGCCGTCTGCCATCCCTTCCCCTCTCTGGTCTCCCGGGCCTGGACCCGGCTCCGCCGCTCCAGAGACACCCAGACGGGCAGCAGGAGCAGGCAGAGGAACAGGGGATAGCAGAGGTTCAGGCAGGCCACGTTGATGGGGATGCCCAGGCCGGACAGATCCGCCCCGTCCAAACTCCAGAGCATCCCAACGATATTGGCACAGAAGCCCACGCCGCCGGCCAGCAGGGAGGCGGCGGCCACTCCCTTCACGGCGGACAGGCCTTCCCGGCACTGTCCGCCGGTGAGGGGGGCACTCCGAAACATGGAAAGGAGCGCCCGTCCGAAGGCCTGGAGGGAGCGGGTGGCAAAGAGTACCAGGGCGCAGGCAGCCAGAAGATAGACCAGGGTGGGCAGGTCAAACAGGCCCAGCAGGCGGTAGGGGGCGATGGTGACACTCCCGAAGGAGAACTCCGCCACGGTCCCCAGGATGGCCAGGGCAAAGCACCCCAGCAGGTACAGCAGATAACGCATCTGACATCTTCCTTTCTCTTGAAACGGCAGGACCGCCCCGCATCTCCGCAGCGGTCAGAAGTTGACGTTGAACCCCGCCAGGGGAGCGCCGTCCGCGCCACAGACAGCAGCTTGTCGTACGCCCTGCCGGCCAGGCAGCTGACCATATGCCGCGCCATACCAACGGCCTGTCATTGGTATCTCCCCTCCTTCTTAGATGATTGCGGGCGGGATCAGGCGGGCGCCCCGCCCTCCCCGCCGCCAGAGGGGGCTCCCCCGCCAGCGGGGGCTCCGCCCTGGACGCCGGAGGGGGCCGCGGCGGGGGCGCGCCCCGCCCCGGAGACGGCGGCCTCCGCCCCGCCGCCGGCCTGCGCTTGCTCGGCCTCCTCCCGGGGGAGCAGGCTGTCCCACTTCCTGGGGTCGTCGTTGGCCTCCTGCATGATGGTGGCCATCAGGTAGAGGTTGGGGTCGTGCTGGATCAGGTAGCGCAGATCCTTCTGGGGCACCTGGTCCCCCTTCCGAATCCGGGCGGCGATCTTGGCGCACAGCTCCATGACCTCCATGGCCTCGGACATGGCCTCGCCGATCGCCTCCGCCTGGGTTTTGGCCTCCTCCTTCCCGGGGTTCAGCAGCTCCCAGAGGCCGCCCGCCTTGGGCGCTGAGATCTGCCGCTGCACGGCCAGGGCGGCCTGGGACAGCTCCAGCCGGTCGCGGATCTGGGCCTGGAGGGCGGTGGGTCTGGCAGGGGTCTCCCCCCGCGCCTGGGGCGCGGGGGCCGCCGGACGGCGGCTCTTCTCTGTGCTGAGGTTGATCTCCATACCGGGGCGCCTCCTTTTTCATTGGCCTTCTATCTGTCATATCGACCAATCCCACAGGGAATTAAGGGCCTGCGCCCGTTTCCGCCCTGCCGCCCGTCTCCTGCGGCCCCGGCCGCCATCCCGCCATTTCAAGGGTTGCGGCGGCCGCCCGGCTGGATTATAATGGGGCGGAACGGAAATCTTGCTGTACTGGAGGCCTGAATATGCAAGCGCGCGCAAGCGGCGTCCTGCTCCCCGTGTTTTCCCTGCCGGGGCCCTACGGCGTGGGGACCCTCGGCGCCCCGGCCCGGGCGTTCGTGGACTTTCTGGCGGCGGGTGGACAGAAATTCTGGCAGATCCTCCCCCTGGTGCCCCCCGGCGGGGGCAACTCCCCCTACATGTCCCCCTCCTCCTTCGCGGGCAACCCCCTCCTTCTGGACCTGGATGAGCTGGCGGAGGAGGGGCTGCTCACGGCGGGGGAGCTGGAGCGCGCCCGCCGGGACGACCCGGACCGGGTGGACTACCCCTGGCTGCTGGAGACCCGCATCCCCCTGCTGCGCAGCGCCTGGGCGCGGGGAAAGGCCCGCTATGCCCGGGCGCTGGCGGAATTTTGGGAGGCGGAGCGGGCCTGGCTGCCCGACTACGCCCTGTTCCTGGCCCTGCGGGACCGGCTCGGCGGTATCCCGCTCTCCCAGTGGCCGGACGACGTGCGGCTGCGGCGGTCGGCGGCCCTGGCGGAGGCCCGGGCGGCCCTGCGGGGGGAGTGTGATTTTTACGCCTTCCTCCAGCTGCTGTTTTTCCGCCAGTGGACGGCGGTGAAGGCCTACGCCAACGGGAAGGGCGTCTCCATCATCGGGGACCTGCCCATCTACGTCTCCCCCGACAGCGCCGAGGTGTGGGCCCACCCGGAGCTCTTCCAGCTCAAGGCCGACATGACCCCCGCCGGGGTGGCCGGGGTGCCCCCCGATGCCTTCTCCGACAAGGGGCAGCACTGGGGCAACCCCCTCTATGACTGGGCCTACCACAAAAGGACCGGCTTCGCCTGGTGGCGCAGCCGGGGGGCCCACCTGGCCCGCCTGTACGACGTGGTGCGCATCGACCACTTCCGGGGCTTCCACACCTACTGGGCCATCCCCGACGGGGCGGCGGACGCCCGGGAGGGGCACTGGGAGGACGGCCCCGGCATGGAGCTGGTGGAGGTGCTGCGCTCCGTCCCCGGCCTGGCGCTGATCGCGGAGGATCTCGGGGATCTGGACGAGCGCGCCCACCGCTTCATCGCCCAGAGCGGCCTGCCCGGCATGAAGGTGCTGCTCTACGCCTTCGACCCCGAGGGGGAGAGCGCCTATCTCCCCCACAACTGCCCCCGGGACGCGGTGATGTACACCGGCACCCACGACACCCCCACCTTCGTCCAGTGGCTCTTTTCCGAGGCCTCCGCCGCGGAGCGGGACTTCGCCTCCGACTACCTCCGCCTGCGCCCCGACGAGGGCTTCGGCTGGGGGGCGGTGTGCGGGGCGTGGATGTCCCCCTGCCGTCTGGCCATCGCCCCCATGCAGGATCTGCTGGGCCTGGGGGCCGACGCCCGCACCAACGCCCCCGGCACCTCCGGCCCCCAGAACTGGAGCTGGCGGGTGCGGCGGGAGGCCCTCAACCCCGACGTGTCCAGCCGCCTGGCCCGCATCACCCGCACCTACCGCCGGTAGCGCCCAAAGAAAACGTGCCCGCCGCAGTTCTCTGCGGCGGGCACGTTTTTGCTCTGCCGGGCCTGTCTCAGGCGTTGACGGACTCCACCAGGGCGTCGGCCAGGGCTTCCAGCTCCACGGCCTTGTCATCGTGGAGGGAGGAGGCCATGCTCAGGCGCTCGTTGAGCACCGTCATGTTCTTCATCTCCTCGTCGATGAACTTCTGCATCAGGTCCCCGGACTTGCAGGCCCAGGAGCCGTTCTCGATGAGGGCGAAGGTGCGGTTCTGGAAATTGAGGGCCTTCATGTCCTCCAGGAAGTTCTTCATCACCGGGTAGATGCCCAGGTTGTAGGTGACGGAGGCCAGCACAATGTGGCTGTACTTCCACGCCTCGGCAATCAGGTAGGACACGTGGGTGTTGGACACGTCGTACACCGCCACGTTGGTGACGCCCTTCTCACACAGTTTGGAGGCCAGGGCCTGGGCAGCGGCCTCGGTGTTGCCGTACATGGAGGCGTAGGCGATCAGGACGCCCTTCTGCTCCGGCTCATAGCGGCTCCACTTGTCGTACTTGTCGATGAAGTAGCCCAGGTTCTCCCGCCACACGGGCCCGTGGAGGGGACAGATGAACTTGATCTGGTCCAGGATGCCGGCGGCCTTGCCCAGCAGCAGCTGGATGTGGGGGCCGTACTTGCCCACGATGTTGGTCAGGTAGCGGCGGGCCTCGTCGATCCAGTCCCGGTCGAAGTTGACCTCGTCGGCGAAGAGCTTGCCGTCCAGGGCGATGAAGGAGCCGAAGGCGTCGGCGGAGAAGAGCACGCCGTTGGTGGTGTCAAAGGTGACCATGGCCTCGGGCCAGTGGACCATGGGGGCGCCCACGAAGGCGACGGTGTGCCTGCCGAAGCAGTGGGTGTCCCCCTCCTTCACCTCGACGCACTCGTGCTCGTCGGGGTGGAAGCCGAACTGCCGCATGAGCATGAAGGACTTCTCGGTGGAGATCACCTTCACCTTGGGGTAGCGGCGGAGGATCTGCTCCACACAGGCGCCGTGGTCGGGCTCCATGTGGTTGACCACCAGCCAGTCCAGGGGCTTGTCGCCCAGCAGGTGGTCCAGGTTGTCCTGGAGCTGCCGGTAGGCGGACCAGTCCACCGTGTCGAAGAGCACGGACTGCTCGTCCAGCAGCAGATAGGCGTTGTAGGAGACCCCCTTGGGGATGGGGTGGATGTTCTCAAACAGGTGGAGCCGGTGGTCGTTGGCCCCCACCCAGTACAGATCGTCGGTTACTTTACGCACGCAATACATTGCGATTCCTCCTTCCGCTCATTAAGCCTGGATGAACTGGTCCTTGCCCTCGGCGCACTCGGGGCAGACCCAGTCCTCGGGCAGGTTCTCAAACAGGGTGCCGGGGGCGATCTCAGAGTCCTCGTCGCCCAGCTCGGGGACGTACTCGTAGCCGCAGCCGCCGCAGACGTAGCGCTTGCCGATGGGCTCGGGCTTGGGGACGGGGGGACGCTTCATCTTGACCATGGGAGGCGCGGGCAGCTTGTCGCCGGTGTCCAGGGCGGCGGCCAGCAGGGGAAGGATCTCGTTCACGTCGCCCACGATGCCGTAGTCACAGTTCTTGAAGATGGGGGCGTTGCCGTTCTTGTTGATGGCCACAATGGTGGAGGCGTCCTTGATGCCCTTCAGGTGCTGGGTGGCGCCGGAGATGCCGCAGGCGATGTACAGGTTGCCGGTGAATTTCTGGCCGGACATGCCCACATAGCGGCTCAGGGGGACGTATTTCAGGGTCTCTGCCACCGGGCGGGAGGAGCCCACGGCGGCGCCGGCCGCCTTGGCCAGGTTCTCGATGAGCTTCATGTTCTTCTTGTCGCCGATGCCCTTGCCGGCAGAGACCACCCGCTCGGCCTGGTTGATGGGGGTGTCCATGGGGATGCCCACGGTAAAGTCGTGGCCGTCCTTCTTCAGGGCCTCCACCAGGGCGTTGACCTTGTCGGCGGACTCGCCGTCCCGGAAGATCTGGCGCTTGCGCACGCCGGTGATGGGGGCGGGCTTCTTGGCCACGGAGCGGCTGGAGCCCTCGCTGCCCTTGGAGATCCTGCCGATGAGGTGGGAGGCGATGACCACCCGCTGGATCTCGTTGGTGCCCTCGTAGATGGTGGTGATCTTGGCGTCGCGGTACATCCGCTCCACGTCCATGCCCTTGAGGAAGCCGGTGCCGCCGTAGATCTGCACCGCGTCGTTGGTGACCTCCAGGGCGATGTCGGAGGCGTACATCTTGGCCATGGCGGACTCCATGCCGTAGGGGGCGTGGTGCTCCTTCAGCTCGGCGGCGGAGTAGATCAGGAACCGGGCGCAGCGCAGCTTGGTGGCCATGTCGGCCAGCTTGAAGGCCAGGGACTGCTGGGCGGCGATGGGCTTGCCGAACTGGACGCGCTCCTTGGAGTACTCCAGGGCGGACTCGTAGGCCCCCTGGGCGATGCCCAGGGCCTGGGCCGCGATGCCGATGCGGCCGCCGTCCAGAGTGGCCATGGCGATCTTGAAGCCCTCGCCCTCCTTGCCCAGCAGGTTCTCCTTGGGCACCTTCACGTCGTTGAAGATCAGCTCGGCGGTGGAGGAGGAGCGGATGCCCATCTTGTCGTAGTGGTCGCCGAACTCGAAGCCCTTCCAGCCCTTCTCCACGATGAAGGCGGAGATGCCGCGGGTGCCGATGTCGGGGGTGGTGACGGCAAAGACCACGTAGGTGTCCGCCTTGGGGGCGTTGGTGATGAAGATCTTGCCGCCGTTGAGCAGGTAGTGGTCGCCCTTGTCCACGGCGGTGGTCTCGGTGCCGCCGGCGTCGGAGCCGGCGTTGGGCTCGGTCAGGCCGAAGGCGCCGATCTTCTCACCCCGGGCCAGGGGCACCAGGTACTTCTGCTTCTGCTCCTCGGTGCCGAAGGCGAAGATGGGCCAGGAGCCCAGGGACACGTGGGCGGAGAGAATGACGCCCGTGCCGCCGTCCACCCGGGACAGCTCTTCCACGGCGATGGCGTAGCTGATGGCGTCCAGCCCGGCGCCGCCGTACTCCTTGGGATAGGGGATGCCCATCAGGCCCAGCTCGCCCAGCTTCTTCACGGCCTCGGCGGGGAATTCGTTGGCCTGGTCCAGGGAGAAGGCGATGGGCTTTACCTCCTCCTCGACAAAGGCCCGGATCTTGGCGCGCAGCTCCTCATGCGCCTGTGTGGTCTGGAATAACATGTCGCGTCCTCCTTTTTGATGAAGTGGATAAATTTTATCTATTTTCAGGGTAAAAGAAACGCTACTTCCGTTCTCCAAGAATATCCGCCAGGGTGTGGGATTTCAGCTCCTCATCCAGCTTGGACTGGATAGCCGCCAGATGGCAGTGGACGGTACAGCCGCCGTGGGCCTCCCGCCAGGTACATGGGTGGTCCGAAGCCATACAGCCGCTGAGGCGGCAGTCCTCCCCCATGGCCTCCAGCAGGTCGTACAGGGTGGTCCTGTCCAGATCCGCCAGCAGGCGGCAGCCGCCGTCGGCCCCACGGGTCACCTCCACAAGGCCCGCCTTGGACAGCTTTTTAAGGATCTTGTATGCAAAGGGCTGGGGCACCAGCTCCCGTTCCGCCGCCTCCGCCGCTGTGTGCCGCTCGCCGTCCCGCAGGGTGCGCAGCAGGCGGATGGCGTAGTCGGTCTCCCGGGTGATCACCGGCCTCTCCCCCTCCCTCCCGTACTGATGGGTATACCATATCATTCTTGATAAAATTTGTCAAGTATGATTTCCAACATTCGTCACCTTGCCGAAAAATGGCGAAAAGGCCCCCGCGCCCAGAGGGGCGCGGGGGCCGGAAAGCCTTGCGTCAGAACAGGTGCACGGCGGTGACCAGTCCGGAAAATACGATGGAAACGGTGGAGCACAGCTTGATGAGGATGTTGAGGGAGGGGCCGGAGGTGTCCTTGAAGGGGTCGCCCACGGTGTCGCCGATGACGGCGGCCTTGTGGCACTCGGAGCCCTTGCCGCCGTGGTGGCCGCCCTCGATGTACTTCTTGGCGTTGTCCCAGGCGCCGCCGGCGTTGGCCATAAACACGGCCACCACGAAGCCGGTGACGGTGACGCCGCCCAGCAGGCCCACCACGGCCTCCGCGCCCAGGATCAGGCCGGTGACCACGGGAACCACGATGGCCAGCAGGGAGGGCACCACCATCTCATGCAGGGCGCCCTTGGTGCACAGGTCCACACAGGAGGCGTAGTCGGGGTCGGCCTTGCCCTCCATGATGCCGGCGATCTCCTTGAACTGGCGGCGGACCTCCACCACGATGGACTGGGCGGCCCGCTGCACGCCGCTCATGGTCAGGGCGGCGAAGAGGAAGGTGAGCATGGCGCCCACAAACAGGCCCACCAGCACGGCGGGGTTGGTGATGGACAGATCCAGGGCGTCCACCTTGCCCTCCACCACGTCCACGTAGCTGACCAGCAGGGCCAGGGCGGTGAGGGCGGCGGAGCCGATGGCGAAGCCCTTGCCGGTGGCGGCGGTGGTGTTGCCCAGGGAGTCCAGGGCGTCGGTGCGGTTGCGCACCTCCTCGCCCAGGCCGCTCATCTCGGCGATGCCGCCGGCGTTGTCGGCCACGGGGCCGTAGGCGTCGGTGGCCAGGGTGATGCCCAGGGTGGACAGCATGCCCACGGCGGCGATGCCGATGCCGTACAGGCCCTTGGAGAAGAGCAGCTCATACTCGCCGGAGCCGGTGGACAGGGTGCCGCCGGCGGCCAGGAAGGAGACGATGATGGCGATGCCGATGATGACGATGGGGGCGGCGGTGGACTTCATGCCCAGGGAGATGCCGCCGATGATGGTGGTGGCGGCGCCGGTCTCGGTGGAGTCGGCCAGGTCCTGGGTGGGCTTATAGGTATCGGAGGTGTAGTACTCGGTGAAGTAGCCGATGGCGCAGCCGGCTACCAGGCCCGCCAGGATGGCGATGTAGGGGCCCCAGGAGCCCATCAGGAAGTAGGTCACCGGGGCGCCGATGACGGCGGCCAGCACGGCGGCGGTGTAGGTGCCCTTGCGCAGGGTGGCCAGCAGGGACTTCTGGGTGGCGTCCTCCTTGGTGCGGATCAGGAAGGTGCCGAACACGGAGCAGATCACGCCCAGCACGGAGATCGCCACGGGCAGCAGGATGGCGTTCCACTCCAGCCCCTCAGAGGCGTAGGCGGTGGCGCCCAGGGCGAAGGTGGCCAGGATGGAGCCCACGTAGGACTCGTACAGGTCGGCGCCCATGCCGGCCACGTCGCCCACATTGTCGCCCACGTTGTCGGCGATGGTGGCGGGGTTGCGGGGGTCATCCTCGGGTATGCCGGCCTCCACCTTGCCCACCAGGTCGGCGCCCACGTCGGCGGCCTTGGTAAAGATGCCGCCGCCCACGCGGCCGAACAGGGCCATGAAGGAGGCGCCCATGCCGAACATCACCATGGTCTGGGCGATCTGGGCCGCGTCAAAGCCGGCGATGTACTTGAGGATATGGAACCAGATGGACACGTCCAGCAGGCCCAGGCCCACCACGGTGAAGCCCATGACCGCGCCGGAGGAGAAGGCCACGCTCAGGCCCCGGTTCAGGCTCTCATGGGCGGCGTTGGCGGTGCGGGCGTTGGCGGAGGTGGCGATCTTCATGCCCACGAAGCCCGCCAGGCCGGACCAGATGCCGCCAGTGAGGAAGGCGAAGGGGATAAACCAGTTGTCCAGCATCCCGACGGCCGCCAAAACCAGCAAAATTGCAAAGACAACAATAAAGATCTTTGCAACCGTCGTATATTGGCGCTTAAGGTATGCATTGGCCCCTTTACGGATCGATGCAGCGATTTTTTGCATCAACTCTGTGCCTTCTGAGAAATTTAGCACCTTCTTTGCCTGTGTTAAGGCAAAGATTAGTGCAATCAATGCACCCACAAGACCGATCCAAAACAGGTTTTCCAACAACTTTCCCCACTCCTTTTTATCCGGAATCCATTGCGGTGCAAGGGTTCCTGGTTTTAAAGACATTTTAATTTTACTCCAGAGCGGGGTAATTTGGCAAGCCTATCTTCCAAAAGAAAGCGTCAAATCCACAGGATTTGACGCTTTCCACAAAAAGTATTCAGGTGTTCAGGTGCGCTTCCATGCAGTTCCACTAAAGAGCACCAGGATAGGAATAATCTCCAGCCGTCCCAAAATCATACAGAGCGAGAGGACCAGCTTGGAGAAGTCGGAAAAGGCGGAGAAGTTGCCCATGGGCCCCACCATCTCCAGGCCTGGGCCCACGTTGCCGATGCAGGTGACCACAGCGGTGAAGGTGGTGCCGAAGGAGAAGTTATCCACCGACACCAGCAGGGCGGCCCCCAGGGTAATAAAGATGTAGGCCGCGAAAAAGATCAGCACCGAGCGGACATCCTTTTCGTCCACCACCCGGCCGTCCAGCTTGACCACGTTGACCACCCTGGGGTGGATAATCTGCCGGATCTCCCGCCGGATGGAGCGGAGGAGCAGCAGCACCCGGGAGCACTTGATGGCGCCGCCGGTGGAGCCGGCGCAGGCGCCGATGAACATGAGCAGCACCAGCACCATCCGGGAGAACTCCGGCCACAGGTTGAAGTCGGTGCTGGCAAATCCGGTGGTGGAGATGATGGAGGCCACCTGGAAGGCGGCGTGGCGGACGCTCTCCCCCGCCGTGCCCACCGTGTCGTGGATGTTGACGGCGATGAGGGCCGTGCTGACCGCCACCACGACCAGGAAAAACCGCAGCTCGTCGCTGCGCAGGGCCTGCCGCACCTTCCCGCAAAGGATCAGGAAATAGACCGAAAAATTCACCGAGAAGATCAGCATGAACACCGTGATGATGATCTCGACGGCGGGGCTGTTATAGGCGGCGATGGAGAGGTTCTTGACGGCAAAGCCGCCGGTGCCGGCCGTGGCAAAGGAGTTGACCACGCTGTCATACCAGGGCATCCCCGCCAGACGGAGCACAAGGATCTCTACCACGGTCAGCCCGCAGTAGATGCCGTAGAGGATTTTGGAGGACTGGCTGGACTTGGGCACCAGCTTGCTCACCACGGGCCCGGGGCTCTCCGCCTTCATCAGGTGGAGGGTACGCCCGCCCAGGCTGGGGATCAGGGCAATGGTGAGCACCAGCACCCCCATGCCGCCCAAAAAGTGCATGAAGGACCGCCAGAACAGGATGCCCCGGGGCAGGGGCTCCACCTCCGTCAGGATGGAGGAGCCGGTGGTGGTGAAGCCGGAAACCGACTCAAAGAAGCAGTCTACATAGGACTCAAAGTAGCCGCAGAAGAAAAAGGGCAGGGCGCCGCACGCCCCCACCAGCAGCCAGATCAGGGCCACGGCGAAGAAGCCCTCCCGGGGGAAGAAGTGGTCGTCGCTGCGGATGAGGGAGAGGGACAGCCCCACCACCCCGGTGATGGCGATGGCCAGCAGGAAGGGCACCGGGTCCTCCCGGTAGAGCAGGGCCACCAGCAGCGGGAGCACCATGGTGACGGACAGCACCATAAGGGTCTTGCCCGTCACACGGAGTACCAGTCGGAAGTTCATTGGGCCCCTCCCAAATCCAGCAGGGGGTCGTCATAGATATCATTGATATCCAGGATGCCGTGGCTGCGGGAGACAATGATCACCGTATCGCCCGCGGAGATCACGGCGGAGCCGTCGGGGATGATGATCTTTCCCTGGTGGACCAGTACGGCGATCAGGATCCCCTCCTTCAGCTTCAGCTCCTTCAGCGGCACCCCCCGGTACCGGGTGGTCTCGTTGGCCACAAACTCCATGGCCTCGGTGTGGCCGTCGGCGATCTTGTACAGGGCGTTCATGATGCTGCCCTTGGAGTTCTGCATGCCGCGCACCACCTGGAGGATCTGCCCTGCGGTGATGTACTTGGGGGAGATGACGCTGTCCAGCCCGGCGGCGTGGGCGATGCCCTCGTAGTTCTGCCGGTTAGACTTGGCCACCACCTTGGGTATGCCCTGCTGCATGGCGTAGAGGGAGACGATCAGGTTGTCCTCATCCCGGTCGGTGAGGGCCACAAAGGCGTCGGCGGCGGATACGTCCTCCTCCTCCAGCAGCTGCTGGTCGGTGCCGTCGCCGCAGAGGATGGTGGCCCGGGGCAGCGCCTCGCTGAGGACACGGCACCGCTCCTCGCTCCGCTCCACAATCTTCACCTGAATCCCCAGCCGGTCCAGGATGGCGGCCAGATAATAGGCGATGCGCCCGCCGCCCACCAAAAAGGCGTTGCGGATTTTGGGCGTGTGGCGGCCCAGCAGGCGGAAAAAGTCGGTCAGCCCTGTGGGCTGCCCGATGATGTAGAGCCGGTCCCCCACCCGGGGCACAAAGGCACCGTTGGGGATCACCACGTCGCCCTCCCCCCGCTCCGCCGCGCAGAACAGCATGGGCAGCTCCTGCAGCTTGCCGCTGAGGGCGGACAGGGGCTGGTCGGCCACAAAATCCCCCTCCCGCACCCGGAAGCTGATGAGCTCCACCCGCCCCCGGCAGAACGTCTCCAGGTCGGCCGCCTGGGGAAAGCGCAGCAGCCGGGAGATCTCCACGGCGGTGGCGTTCTCGGGGTTGATCACCATGTCGATGCCCAGCGCGTCCTTGAGCAGGGCCAGCTCCATGGCGTACTCCACATTGCGCACCCGGGCGATGGTGTACCCAGCCCCCAGCCGCTTGGCCGCCAGGGCGCACACCATGTTGATCTCGTCCATGCTGGTGGCGGCGATGACAACATCCGCCGTCCCGGCCTGGGCCTCCCGCAGGGCGGTGATAGACGCGCCGTTTCCTTTGACGCACAGAACGTCCAGGGCCTCAGAGGCCCGGCGGAGGGCGTCGTCGTTGGTGTCGATCACCGTGACGTCGTGCTCCTCCTGGGAGAGGTGCTCGGCCAGGGCGAAGCCCACCTTGCCGTCCCCCACAATAATGATTTTCAAACTCTCTTCCTTCCTTTCAAACCATACCGGAACAAATCCAGCACAGGCTGCAAAGGACATATTAGCGCAATTGGCGCAGAGATGCAAGAGTGAAATGACATTTTGCCCAAAGGCCTTTCCGGCCCGGGCGGGATCAGCGGCCGGCCCAGGCCAGGGCGGTGCCCGTGGCCTCGGGGGCGGAGGCCTGGTCCCACTGGTGGTCGCTGCCCCGCAGGAACTGGCTGGTGACGTTAAAATAGCGGTGGGCCGTGCGCGCCGACACCGCGCCGCTGGTGGTGGGGTCGTCCCAGGTCACGTCCACGCAGTACCACGCCCCGTCCAGATACACCTGGTTCCAGGCGTGGTCGGCGGTACCGCCGTGGGCGGTGCCCTCCACGGTGATGCACTCAATGCCCAGCAGGCGCATGAACAGCTGGAAGGTGGAGGCGTAGCCCAGGCAGATGCCCCGCCCGTCCACCAGGAAGCCGTAGGGATTGTCGTTGTTGGGGTTTTCCTGGAAATCCGGCAGCTGGCTCAGGGTGTTGGAGTCGTAGCTGCCGTGGGCCACCATCCAGTCGTGGACGGCCAGCTCCCTGTCGTAGTCGGAGCCGTCCGCCGGCACCACGTCGGCGATCACCTGGGCGCACACGTCCAGAATGGCCCGGTCCTCCGCCGCCAGGGCGCTCCAGTCCCCGGCGGCCCACGCCTCCAGCAGCCGGTCCTCGCTGTAGCTCCAGGGCGCCGGCGTGGGCGTGGGTGCGGGGGTCGGACTGGGGGTGGGTGCGGGGGTGGGAGAGGGGCTGGGGGTCGGCGTGGACGCGGGCTCCGCCGTCTGCTCCGGCGTGGGGGCGGGGGTGGGCGCGGCCGACGGGGCGGCGCTCTCCGCCGCCGGCTCCGTCTCCTCCGGCAAAACCGTCTCCTCCGGCGGGGCCTGGGTGAAGCAGGCGGCAAAGGCCTCCTCCGCCGCGGCCGTGTCCGGACACACCAGCAGGGCCAGGTAGCTCCCCCGGGCGACCACCGCGCCGCCCTCCAGCAGGGCGGCCTCCTCCGGCAGGTAGCCGGTGAAGGCGCCCAGACGTCCGTCCAGATAGCTCCGGAGGGCCTCCGCCGCCCCCTCCGGGTCGGCCCCCTCCGCCAGGCGCAGCACCGCGATCTCCTGGGCGGAGGCGCCGCCGGCGGCCAAAATGGCCCCGTCCGCCACATCCTCCGCCGGCAGGCCGTAGCTCTCCGCGATATAGGCCTCATAGACCCCATCCCCCGGCAGCAGCTGTGTCATCCCCGGCGGGGCATCCTGGGACTGCCGGATGGCCTGGGCCATCTGGAGCGGTGTCCAGCCGGTATCCGCAGGCCCCTCCTCCGCGCCGCCGCATGCGGCCAGCGCCAGGGCCAGACAGGCCGCCAGCAGGATCTGCGGGATTGGATGGAAACGGGTGCTCTTCATGGGCTCACTCCCCCACCGGCCGCGCCGCCCGCCGGCTTGTCCCGCCGGCCATGGCCGCGGCGGCCATATGCTGGGTCTAGTGTAAATCAGAATCCGGCAAATGTCCACTTCCTTTTTCGTTATGCCCGCCCCGGAGAGGGGATGACAGGGCCCCGCCGCCCGCTAGTTGAGCAGCCAGACGCCCAGGTTCAGATAGGCGGCGAAGGCCGCCCACAGCAGGTAGGGCAGCTGCAGCCAGCCCGCGGCCCGGTCCACCCGCCGGAAGGCCAGAAGCATCCCCAGGATCAGCACCCACAGGGCCGCCAGCCACAGCAGGGCCAGGCCGAAGGCCTGGAGCCGGAAAAAGAGGATGCTCCAGAAAAAGTTGAAGCCCAGCTGGGCCAAAAAGAGGGCCATGCCCCGGCAGCGGGCCTTGGAGGGCCCACGCAGCCACACCCTGGCGGCGCCGACGCCCATCAGGGCGTATAAGAGCACCCACACCACCGGGAACACCGGGCCCGGCGGCGAGAGGGGCGGGCGGATCAGTTCCCGGGCGTACTGCTTCATCCCGGCCCGGGACAGCCAGCCAGACAGGGCGCCTGCCAGCTCCGGGAGCAGAATCCAAACCACATAGGCCTTCCACGCTTTCTTTCCCATTGCAATCACCCGGAGACAGCATATGCCAAACGCGCCATTCTATGCGCCGCACAGGCCTTCGCCAGGACAGGGCCTGCGCACAGGCCTGCCTGGCATGTTGTTCGCAGCAGGCCCATCCCGCCCGGCGCGCCGGACTTCCCCGGGCACCAAAAAAGGCCGCATCCGAAGATGCGGCCTTTGGGAAACGGCTGCGCCGGTCTGGACATGTTAGGTCATAGAGGTGCCGGCCGGCGGCGCATCTGCGCTGCGCAGGCGTCTCGGCCCTCGGCCACCCCCGGTACGGGCCGGATTCATTTCCGCCGGGCGGGTACATCTCCTGTGACATCTATAAAAAAATAACCACACCGTTCGGTGTGGTTATTTCTTGGTGGAGATAAGCGGGATCGAACCGCTGACCTCTTGAATGCCATGGAAGGGAAAATCCCTATCCTTCTACTCATATCACTGTAAATTGATTTCCTTCTGTTCCTTGGGGTGCCTACTCTTTTTTCAAACTGCTTCAATCATTATTGTCAACCACAAAACTTCATTACCATCTAAATTTGGGCCAAATTTCGGGCCATTTTTTATTTTTTCTCATCCTGCACCAACTCCAACAAGCAACTGATGACCGCCTTGGCAGTGTCATCAGTTATAGTTTCTGCTTTCTTTATAATCTCCTGCAAATCGGGCTTTTTTGTGTTGGTCAATTCCTGCCCCGTCATATCAGAAAGTCCCTTACTGATGGCCTGTGTATTGGATGAAATAATTCGGTCGTTTGCTGTTTGGTCGATGTATCTTAGCAGGGTATCTTCCTGTGTAATCCCCAACTGACGCATCACCTGGAGCACCCCTTGTCCCTGTGAGGCTAACCTGCTTATTTCTATTCTTCCTTGTATTTATTAACTCAAAATTTTTGGTAACCTGGTAACCTGCATACCCTCATTTCCCATGCACTCGCCAAGTGAAAATTTCTCACCCTCCAAAACACACGCGAAAACCACCCCGACTGCTTTCCCAATTTTACCGAACTGCACCAGCGGGAAAATCCTTACTGCTATTCCCATTTTTTCAACTGTCGGCGGCACTTTTTAACCCTCTTGCATTTCATCAGAAAAGTAATTCTTTTTCCGAAAATGCCGGTACTGACACTGTATTCCCCATTTCCCCCACCTGTCCCCGGCCGGCCCTCCCTCTGCTTTCCTATCCCTCGTCCTCACCCCGTGGGGCTTGTTCTGGCCCCTCCTGGCTCTCGTCCATATCCAAACCCACAGCCAACTCCAGAAGCCGCTGGGTCACTCCCAGAACCCCCAGGATCCCCACCAGGCCAACCACCAGCACCACCAGCAGGGAACAGCACCCAACCACCAGAACCACCAACATCTCCAACGCTGTCACCATCCTTTGGCATGGGGGCCGCCCGATAAAGGGCGGCCCCCTCTCCGTTTCCTCATTTCTTGACTGCCTCCTTGCCCCTGGCCGGGGCTGTGTCCTCCATCTCCCAGGAACACTTGATTGCGTCACCGTCCAACACCACACCATTCACAGCTCCCAGGTCAAGGAGGGCTTTAATCTTGTCAGCACAGAAGGTCTGTCTGCCAAACCGGGAGGAAATCACTTTGAAGTTGTCGCCTTCCCTCTTGTAAACCGTGTACATCAGGTTCGCCACCGCTGACGGGTCAGTGGAAGTCAGCGTCCCGATGCCCGTCTTGACCATGATGGCCTTGAACCCTCTGGCTGTATCCAGCACCAGACCGCCGTTGCTATCCAGTACCATCCCCAGCACCTCCCCGGCCTTGACCGCCTCGCACAGCTGTTTGGCCGTCATACCGATAACCTCGCCACCGTTCACAGCGGGGTTGAACACCTCGTAACCAGTCACACGCTGACCCAAATCAACCCGATTGATGATGAACTTCTTTTCCATAAGTACACACTCCTTCAAGTTTTGTTTTGGTCAAGCCCTTATCTCTCAACCACAACTAAACTATAACGCTGGGTTTCTCTGGTGTCTGCTGACGGAATAGCCGGAATGTGCCCTCCTGGTTTAGTGAGATGGGAGAGGATGCCCGCCCGCAAATTCTATGCTAAAAAAAATGAAGGGCAGTTAGATCATTTTTCTAACCGCCCATACAAACCTATTTTGGATTCACTCTAATTCATAAACACTATGTTTATAAAAAATTGTGCGCTAAAAACCGTGATTTCCGTGATTGCTACACAGGCCAAAATGCCATCGGAACGTTGAAA
>CALWXU010000007.1 GCA_944385585.1 uncultured Flavonifractor sp. | reverse complement strand
GGAAAAGGAGATTTTGCAGAGGAACAGAAGCGCGGACTGCGGATGGCCATCTCTCTGCTGTCCGAATTGGAGGCATCTCTCTAAAAACTTTCCATTTTGGGTTGGTAAACTTTCCATTCTGTTTCTGTTGGAAGTATACGCACGGAGTTACAATCTTCGTGAGATCAAAACATCTCAGAGCGAACCTTGAAAAACACCGCCCCAGGCGGTCATATCCGGCAACTTGAATACCTTAGCTGATCGGGAGAGCGTCAGACCGAGTGCGCGAAGACCACCTGTGCGGAGCAGATCCGCATCAAAGGACGGCCAAATAAGGTGCAGAGCGATACCCACTCAGGCCAAGGCAGCCTTGGCAAGCTGTCCCCGCCATGACCCCGTCAGCCTACAATGATACTTCTGCTTACCGGCGGTGTGTATGGACCCAGCACGGGATGAAGCGCCCCGTGTGGCGGTGCGTCAGCCGCCTGGACTATGGGAAGAAGTTCTGCACCCACTCCCCCACGCTGGACGAGGAACCGCTCCAGCAGGCCATCCTGGCGGCCGTCAACGCCGTCATGCTGGACCGTGACACCCTGGCCCGGCAGCTCGCCGCCGCCATGGAGCGGGAATTGACCCCCATTCCCGGGGAAAGCATGAGCCTGGCGGACATTGACCGGGCCCTGGAGGAACTGAGCGGGCAGTTCAACAGATTGCTGGCCGAGGCATCTGCTAATCCCTCAGAGGACTACACAGAGCGGTTCCGGGAGCTGTCCGAGTCCACTGCCCGGCTCAAAGAGCAAAAGGCCCAGCTGGAGGGTGTCTATCAGGAGCAGAGTCAAATACAGAAGCGCCTGCGGGCGGTGTCGGCCGCCATGGAGCGTATGACGGCGGCGCTGACGGAGTGGGACGAGGAGGTCATTCACCAACTGCTGGAGAAGGTGACAGTGCTCTCCCGGGAGAAGATCCGGGTGACCTTCCGGGACGGCAGGGAGATCGAGCAATACGTGGCGCAACCCAAAAGGAGGAAGCTGGCATGAAGATTTTTGCAACGGGCGACACCCACGGAAATTTTGAGCGGTTCCGCCTGGAATACTTCCCGGAGGGCCGGAAGCTCACCAAGGAGGATGTGATACTCCAGCTTGGAGACTTTGGCAGCGTGTGGTTCGGGGATGAACGGGATGATGAGGCCCTGGACTGGCTGGAGGGGCTGCCCTTCACCGTGGCCTTCGTCTCCGGGAACCATGAAAACTATGATGCCTTGGCCCGATACCCAGTGGAACTCTGGCATGGAGGCAGGGTGCGGCCCATCCGGCCTCACGTGCTCCACCTGATGCGGGGGCAGGTATTTGAGCTGGCCGGGCTCACCTTCTTCACCATGGGCGGGGCGGCCTCCCACGACATTGAGGACGGCATCCTCAGCCTGAGCGACCCCAACTTTGAGCGGAAATATTGGATGTTGCAGCGGAAAGAGCGGGCCCGGTTCCGCATTGACCACCTGTCCTGGTGGAAGGAGGAGCTGCCGTCAGAGGAGGAATATGCAGAGGCCAGAAGAAACCTGGACGCCCATGGCTGGGCGGTGGACTACATCCTCACCCACTGCGCCCCAACCAGCATCGCCCTCCAGTTCTCCCGGCACAACGTGGCGGACCACCTAACGGACTTCCTCCAGGAGATCAAAGACCGGGCACAATACCACTACTGGCTGTTCGGGCACTATCACGGCAGCAAGGCCATTGACACCAAACATATTCTCCTATGGGAACAGATTGTGCAGATTCTATAAGCAGAAGGCCGTAAGGGAAAAGGCGGCGGCTCCGCCGCCTTTTCCTTTGCGGCTTTTTGGCTGAGAAAATATCTCATCCCTATGGCACAGCTAGAACAAACGTGCTACAATGAATTCAGACAACCCCAGGGAGGCGGTACGATGGCGATTGAGGACGGCGCGTGGATCATGCGGGGGCTGGACTGGGACGCCCCCAGCCGCATCCAGAGCTGGGAGGAGCTCATCGGCTGGATTGACGAGGTGGGCTTCCTGCCCCTGTTCAAGAATGAGGTGGACGGCTTCTCTGCGGAGGAGAACACCTCCGACCTCTACTGGTGGACGGGGGATGCGGAACAGGATCCCTGGGAGTGGCGGCGGCTGATTGCCCGCAGCGGCAAGGTGGCCTACGGCAAGTTCTTCGGCGGCAAGGCCGGTTTTATCTCCAGGGCGTGGTTCCCCCACTTCGCCAACTGGCGGCGGGACGGCTATGACTTTGACAGCCGCTGGGATGAGGAGCTGGCCACCATGCGGCAGAAGCGGATCATGGACCAATTTCTGACCAGAGACGAGTGGTTCTCCTTTGAACTCAAGCGGCAGGCCGGGTTCGGCAAGGGCGGGGAGAAGAACTTCGAGGGGACGGTGACCGACCTGCAGATGGGCGGCTATCTGCTCATCCGGGACTTCCGCCGGCGGATCAACAAGAAGGGCTTCCCCTACGGCTGGCACATCTCTGTCTACTCCACCCCGGAGGCCCTGTTGGGCTATGACCACATATCCTCCGCCTATTCCGTGGATCCGGTGGAATCCAAGGCCCTGATCTATGAACAGATTCGGAAGAACTTCCCGGAGGCAACCCAGGAGGAGCTGGACGCCGTGCTGGGCTGGCCCCAATAATCGGACAATGCCCGTGATATACTAAATTGGAAGGGAGTGACCGGGGCGTGAAAGAAAAGTGCCTGATCTGCTGCGACCTCAAGAGCTTTTACGCCTCGGTGGAGTGCGTGGAGCGGGGGCTGGACCCCATGACCACCAACCTGGTGGTGGCGGACAAGCGGCGGACAGAAAAGACCATCTGCCTGGCGGTGTCTCCCTCCCTGAAGGCCTACGGCATCTCCGGACGGGCCCGTCTCTTTGAGGTGGTGCAGAAGGTCAAAGAGGTCAACCTCCAGCGGCAGCGGCAGGCCCCGGGGCGGCGGCTCACCGGCGCCTCCTGGCACGACCCGGAGGTACGGAGCAACCCCTCCCTGGCCCTGGACTACCTGGTGGCCCCGCCCCGGATGGCCCACTACATCGACTGGAGCACGAAAATCTACAGTGTCTACCTGAAATACATCGCGCCGGAGGACATCTTCCCATACAGCATCGATGAGGTGTTCATGGACGTGACCAACTACCTGGACACCTACAGGATGACGGCCCGGGAGCTGACCCGGACGATCATCCTGGATATTTTGAAAACCACCGGCATCACCGCCGCGGCGGGCATGGGCACCAACCTGTACCTGGCCAAGGTGGCCATGGACATCGGGGCCAAGCACGTCCCGGCGGACGAGTATGGGGTCCGCATCGCGGAGCTGGACGAGATGGGCTACCGGCGGCTGCTGTGGGGCCACCGCCCCCTCACCGACTTCTGGCGGGTGGGCAAGGGCTACGCCAGCAAGCTGGAGGCCCACAGGCTCTACACCATGGGGGACATCGCCCGGTGCTCCATCGGCAAGCCCGCGGACTACCACAACGAGGAGCTGCTATACAAGCTGTTCGGGGTCAACGCGGAGATCCTGATCGACCACGCCTGGGGCTGGGAGCCCTGCACCATCGCGGACGTGAAGGCGTACAAGCCGGAACATAAAAGCATCGTCTCCGGCCAGGTGCTCCAGTGCCCCTATGACTTTGACAAAGCCCGGCTGGTGGTGCGGGAGATGGCGGACGCCCTGGCGCTGGAGCTGGTGGACAAGCGGCTGGTGACCAACCAGCTGGTGCTCACCGTGGGCTATGACCGGGAGAATCTGGACGACCCGCGCCGCCGCCAGAACTACCACGGCCCGGTGACCACCGACCGCTACGGGCGGAGGATCCCCAAGCACGCTGTGGGCACGGAGAACTTCGCCTACACCTCCTCGGCCAACGACTTACAGAAAGCGGCGGCGGCCCTCTACGACCGGATCGTGGACAGGAACCTGCTGATCCGCCGTCTGAGTATCAGTGCCAACAAACTGCTGGACGAGGAGGAAGCGCCCAAGGGGCACGAGACAGAGCAGATGGACCTGTTCACTGACTACGCCGCCAGGGAACGGCAGGAGCAGGCGGATGAGGCCGCCCACGCCCGGGAACGGAAGCTCCAGGAGGCCATGTTGGGCATTAAGAAGCGGTATGGCAAGAACGCCATCCTCAAGGGGATGAACCTGGAGGATGGCGCCACGGCCAAAGAACGCAATCAGACGATCGGAGGGCATCAGGCATGAACGGGCCATACGACGACATTATAAACCTCCCGCATCCCACCTCTAAGCGGCACCCCCGGATGCCCATCCGCGACCGGGCCGCCATCTTCAGCCCCTTCGCCGCCCTCAGCGGCCACGGGGCCGCCATCGCGGAGACTGCCCGGCTGACGGAACAGCGGATAGAACTGGACGAGGACACCCGGGCGGAGCTGGACCGGAGGCAGGCCGTGCTGCTGGAGCACATGGACGAGCAGCCGGAGATCACCATCACCTGGTTCCAGCCGGATGAAAAGAAGGACGGCGGGGCCTACCTCACCACCACCGGTCGGCTGAAGAAGTTCAGGGAACTGGAGCGGATCCTGCTCCTGGCAGACGGGACGGAGATCCCCCTGGAGGATGTAGTGGCCCTGGAGAGCGACATCTTCCAAACACTCATGTAGTTGACCACGAAAGGGGGCACAGCGTATCAAACGCTGCACTCCCTTTTGTGGTCAGAGTAAATCAGGCGCAGGGCGCCGGAAAGGAGAAACCGATGAACGTCAGAAAACCAACCGATTACAGCGCTATGTACAGGACGCTGGATCAGCTCATGGGGGCGGAACTCCCGCAGATGGATCTGTACTTTGCAATCGGAAAGGCCGTCTGCACCCGCCCGGAGAAGGGCGCGGCGGTCATGGCTGCCGAGTATCTCCAGGAGAACTATCCGGAGGCCAAGGGCTTCTCCCCCCGGAACCTGCGCCGGATGCGGGAATTCTACCGCGCCTATGCAGACAATCCAGAGCTGCGGGCGCTGGCCCTAAAACTGGGCTGGACGCAGAATGTGGCGATCCTGGCGGGCTGTGAGGACAGCCAGGAGCGCGCCTGGTATCTCCGGGCCGCACTGGAGCACCGCTGGACAAAGGCGGAGCTGTTGGAACAGATCCAGGCCGGGGCCTGGCTGCGGGAAGGGCTCGACGAACCGGGCAATACCTGCTATACTGAGAGCAACACAGTATCAGCGGGGGATCAGGAACATGATAAAGCTCCTTTTTATTTGCCACGGCAATATTTGTCGGAGCCCGATGGCCGAGTATGTGATGAAGGATTTGGTGAAGAAGGCGGGACTGGAAGACGAATTTCAGATCGCCTCGGCGGCCACCAGCCGGGAGGAGATTGGCAATCCGGTCTACCCACCGGCCCGGCGGAAGCTGGCGGAGCACGGCATCTCCTGCGACGGACATGCCGCCCGGCAGCTCCGCAACAGCGACTACGAGGAGTACGACCTGCTCATTGGGATGGACAGGGCCAACCTCCGCAACATGTACCGTATCTGCGGCGGCGACTTCAACGACAAGATGCACCTCCTGATGGAATATGCCGGCCGCCCGGAGCAGGAGGTAGCCGATCCCTGGTACACCGACGACTTCGATGCCACCTGGAGGGATGTGCTGGCGGGCTGTCAGGGACTGTTGGATCAAATCATCACACAAGGAGGGTGAGCGCATGGCGTCAAAGAAGCCCATGAAAGATCATATTCACGCCAAAGGGACAGATATTGCCGTCGTTTCCAGCGGCGATGAGAACGACTACATCTCCCTGACAGATATTGCACGCTATAAGAGCGATGCCCCGGATGATGTGATCAAGAATTGGATGCGGAACCGGGACACAATTGAATTCCTGGGGTTATGGGAGCAGCTCAACAATCCGGAATTCAAACCCGTCGAATTCGACGGGTTTAAAATCCAGGCCGGTTCCAACGCATTTACCATGTCTCCGAAAAAGTGGGTTGACGCAACCGGCGCGATTGGGATCTTCTCCAAGGCCGGAAGATATGGCGGTACATTTGCACACAGGGATATTGCGTTCGAGTTTGCCTCCTGGATTTCCGCTGAGTTCAAGCTATACATCATCAAGGACTACCAACGGCTAAAGGCGGATGAAAACAGCCGGCTTGCCCTTGGCTGGAATCTCAACCGGACACTGGCTAAAATCAATTACCGGATCCATACCGATGCAATCAAGGACATGCTGATCCCTCCGGACATCACTCCACAGCGACAGAGCTTTACCTATGCCAGCGAGGCTGATGTCCTGAATGTAGCCCTGTTTGGCATCACCGCAAAAGAATGGAGGCAGGCACACCCTGACAGCCCAGGTAATATCCGTGATGAGGCAAGCCTTCAGCAGTTGATTGTTCTGGCAAATCTGGAGAGCATCAATGCAGAGCTGATCCGGCAGGGCGTTTCCCAAAGTGAGCGACTGCTGCGGCTCAATGCAAGCGCAAAACAAATGATGAAGTCCTTGGTGGGAGACCACAGGATTGAAATGCTGGAGGGTCAGGCAGATGCAGGACATGGACAAGATCATTGACGAGCTGACTTTGATGCTTTTGTATCTGACCTCTTGGCAGGAATACCCCACCGAAGGGATTCGGCATAAACCGATCCGAACCGCCGAGAAGCTCCGCCTGACCTGGAAGGGCCACGACCGCAGCGCGCTGAGCCGGTTGGATGCGGCGGGGCTGGTGCTTAATGACTGTGGAAAAGCTCCTATCCGAATTACCCAAGACGGGGAGGCGCGGGCGCGAGATTTGCTCCGGCAGTATGGCATTTCCTGCGCGGGCGGTTCCACCACCCAGCCGGAGGAACGCTGATGAGCAGTAAACGGGTCTGCCCCAATTGTGGCCGGAAGATGAAGCAGCAGTTTATCGGCCTGTGCCACTGCAAATGCGGGCTCAGTTGGAAAAGAGATATTGGCTTTTTTGAGCGAACTCCAGACATGGTGTTTGCATTGGAAAGAAGACAGATAGGCAAAAAGGTAAAGCAGGTACCTGTTATCGGATACAAATAGCCGATTAAGGGAGACACTTGGCAGAATCAAAAGTTGAAGAACAACTAAACGAAAATATCCAGATCGAAGTCTAGCTTCAATCCTGCATCTCTTGATTTCCAAGGGATGCGGGATTTTTCTTTACTCTCCCAGTCGATCCATGGATTCCGGTTGGTGGTTTTCCCTTCCGGATAATTTGTCGTAATTCCAAAGTATACGGTCAAATTTACGCATGAATTACGCACGGAAAAGCGGGGGCTCCTGCCCCCGCCCTTCTTTTATCATTTCACAACGTGCTCGTAATACCGCGCCAGCTTATCCTTGGGCGCGTCCTTGTCGTTGATAAAGGCGCATGCCATGTCTATGTAGAAATCAACATCTCCACCGGCAACAGGGCCTTATCGCGGCCCATGCGGCTGGATTTTCCACCCGCCAGAATGACAGCAACCGTCCTCACCGTGGCGTTCCTCCTCCCCGGGGCATAATCCGGCCTACTTTCCAAAGGGGCAGACGGGGTAGTGACACTCGTGGCAGCCCAGGCAGAGGCCGCCGTGGCCCAGGGCCTTCAGCTCCCGGCGGGAGATGGGCACCCCGGCGGCGATGCGGGGGAGCACCAGGTCGAAAATCGTGGCCTTGGCGTACATGACGCAGCCGGGCAGGCCCAGGATGGGGGTGCCGTCGGCGAAGTAGGCCAGCAGGAACATGGCCCCGGGCAGCACCGGCGCGCCGTAGGAGATGATCTCCGCCCCGGTGTCCTTGATGGCGCCGGGGGTGCGGTCGTCCGGATCCACGCTCATGCCGCCGGTGCACAGCACCAGATCCACCCCCTTGGCGTGGAAATCCAGGGCGGCGGCGGTGATGGCCGCCCGGTCGTCTCCGGGCAGGCAGTGCTCCGTGACGGTGATGCCGTAGGCCGCCAGCTTGTCCACAATCACCGGGGTGAAGGCGTCCGCAATCAGGCCCTTGGCCACCTCGCTGCCGGTGGTGATCAGGCCGCAGGTTTTCAGCTTCCAGGGGGTGAGGGAGAGCAGGGGCTCCTCCCCTGCCCGCGCCTCGGCGGCCTGGAGCACCTCCTCCCGGATCACCAGGGGGATGATGCGGGTGCCCGCAAGCTTGTCCCCCTGGTGGACGGCGGTGTTGGTGTGGCGGGTGGCGATCATCAGCTCCTCCACGTCGTTGAGGGCGTTGAGCCGCTCCACATCCACCCGGAACAGGCCGTCGCAGTCGGCGATGAGCTCAATCTTCCCCTCCTTCACCGGCGTGGGGTGCATGTGCTCGTTCTGGCACAGGATGCGCAGGCGCTCGGCGGCCTCGTCCTCGTGGAGGGTGCCCGGCTCCTTCTCCCACACGTACAGGTGTTCCTTGCCCATGCTCAGTAGCACGGGGATGTCCTCGGGGGCGACGATGTGGCCCTTGCGGAACCGGGCGTCCTTGGTGACGCCGGGGATGATCTGGGTCAGGTCGTGGCAGAGCACATGGCCCACCGCGTCCCTGGTATCAATCAGCTTCATGGGGTTCCCATCCTTTTTCCAGAATGACGGGCGGTCAGGCGCCGGCCAGCAGCAGCAGACGCTCCCGGGGCAGCTCCACCCACAGCTCCTTGGGGTTGCTCAGGGCGGCCCAGGCGGCCTTGTCCAGCTCGATGCGGAGCCGGGAAAAGCCCTGCCCCCCGCCGGGTGTGGTCAGCATGGCCACGGTGGAGAACATCTCGTCCACCACCCGCTCCACGGTGCAGGGCAGGCGGTTGGGGCCGGGTCCCTCCGCCGGCCGGAGGAAGTGGGCCCGGATGCCCACGTGGCTCAGGTTGGGGGGCAGAGGAACCCCCGACTCCAGGGTCATCCCCCAGTCCAGGGCCTCCACCCGCCCGTCGGGCAGGGGGCGGGCCCGGGACACGTTCTTGCACCCGGAGAGCAGGCAGGCGGACAGGGTGCGGGGGGCCTCAAAGAGCTCCTCCACCGGCTGCATGGGCTGGGAGCGGCCCTGGTCCAGCACGCACACCTGTTGACACAGGCGGCGCACCTCATCCCGGCTGTGGGTGACAAAGAGCACAGGGCCCTCAAATTTCCCCAGCAGATCCATCAGTTCCAGCTCCACCTGCCACTTCAGGTAGCTGTCCAGGGCGGAGAAGGGCTCGTCCAGCAGCAGCGCCCGGGGCTCGTTGGCCAGGATGCGGGCCAGGGCCACCCGCTGCTGCTGCCCGCCGGAGAGCTGCCGGGGGTACTTGTGCTCGTTCCCCTCCAGATAGAGGGTGTGGATCAGCCGCTCCGCTGTCTCCTTTCTCCTGGCCCTGTCCCGCACCCCGGCGGCGATGTTCTGCGCCACCGTCATGTTGGGGAACAGGGCGTAGTTCTGAAAGAGATAGCCCACCCGCCGCCTCTGGGGGGACAGGTTGATGTGGGCTGCGGAGTCGAAGAGCACCTCCCCGTCCAGCTCGATATGGCCCTCGTCCGGGGTCTCAATGCCGGCGATGCAGCGGAGGGTGACGCTCTTGCCGCAGCCCGAGGCCCCCAGCAGCCCGGTGACAGCGCCGCTGTCGGCCTCAAAGGCCGCGTCCAGGCGGAAGGGGCCGAAATCCTTGTGGATATCCACCGACAGCCTCACTCCCCCACCTCCCCGGCAACGGAGACCGTCCGGCGGCGGGGCCGGCGGTCCTTCTTTTCCAGCATATTGACGGTCAGCAGCACCACAGCCGAGATGGCCAGGTTCACCAGCACCCAGCGCATGGCCCCGGCGTCGTCGCCGGTGCGCCAGAGCTGGTACACCGTGGTGGAGATGGTGGCAGTCTTGCCGGGGGTGTACCCGGCGATCATGGAGGTGGCGCCATACTCCCCCAGGGCCCGGGCAAAGGAGAGCACCGTGCCGGCGATGATACCCTGCTTGCAGTAGGGCATCCGCACCCGCCAGAAAATCCAGGTGTTGGAGCGGCCCAGGGTCTGGGCGGCATAGGCCAGGGTGGGGTCGAAGGCCTCAAAGGCCCCCCGGGCGGTGCGGTACATCAGGGGGAAGGCCACCACCGCCGAGGCGAAGATGGCGGCGTACCACACCATGGTCAGCCGCAGGTCGAAGTGCTCCAGGAACCACAGGCCCAGCACCCGCCTGGGGCCCAGCAGCCGCAGCAGGAAGTAGCCCACCACCGTGGGGGGCAGCACCAGGGGGAGGGTGAGCACCACGTCCAGCACCCCCTTCACCAGCCGGGGCAGCTTGGCCACATAGTAGGCCGCCAGAATCCCCAGGAAGAAGATGATCACCGTGGACACGGCGGCGATGCGCAGGGAGTTGAATAGCGGATACCACTCCAAGATTGTTCACCGTCCTGTGCAGAGGTATGGGCGCGTCTTTTTCTGACGTGGCGTTGGAGGCAGCGGCGGGCGGCTGATAGCCGCCCCTACAGGAATGCTTGGGCAGAGGGGCCGCAGGGGCGGATACCATCCGCCCGCCGTCCGCCATTATAGGACAGTGAAGCCCACGCCCTCCAGGACCGCGATGGCATCTTCATTGGTGTGGAGGTAGTCCAGGAAGGCCTGGGCGGCGGCCTGGGCGGCCGCGCCGCTGCCGCTCTTCATGACGGCGGCGGGGTAGATGACCTGGCTGCACATGTCGGCGGTGGCCTGGTCCACCACGGTGAGCTCGTACGTAAATGCGTCGGTGGCGTAGATGATACCGCAGTCCACGGCCCCCTCCTTCACCTGGTTGGCCACCTCGGTCACGTTGGAGGCGTAGGTCACCTTGCCGTCGCTCTCCAGCTGGGCGATGTCGATGCCCAGGGTGTCCAGAATCTCCAGGGAGTAGGAGCCCACCGGCACGTCGTCGTTGCCGATGCACAGCAGGGACAGCTTGTCCGTGGCCAGGTCGGAGAAGGTCTCAATGCCGGCGGGGTTGTCGTCGGGCACCGCCAGCACCACCTTGTTCTCCACAAGGTCGATGCGGGTGTCGGAGTAGACGAAGTCGGCGCCGGTCTCATTCTGCCCGGCCTCCAGGTCGTTCATCTGGGACTGGCCGGCAGAGATGAACAGGTCGCACACCGCCCCCTCTATGATCTGGGTGCGCAGGGTGCCGGAGGACTCGAAGGAGAAGGTGAGGGTGACCTCGGGGGCCACCTCTTTGTAGAGGTCGGCGATCTCCGTCAGGGTGGCCTCCAGGGACGCGGCGGCGAACACCACCACCTCCACCGGCTCAGCCTGGGGCGCGGTGCTCTCCGCGGCGGGGGAGCTGCTGCCGGCCGCGGGGGTGTCCGCGGTGCCGGCGGTTCCGCCGCCGCAGGCGGACAGGCCCAGGGCGAGGGACAGGGCGAGAGACAGGGCTGCGATTCGTTTCATGGTACATTCTCCTTTACAAAATGGTAGGCGTATCCGTTTCCAGACACACCCCGGCCCGCTGCCATAGCAGTGCCTTAGGCCCACGGGCTCGAAGAATTTATATCAAATGAGCCGGCAGGCTCACATTACCTGTACCCGTTTCTCTGCCCCTTCCGCCAGCCCAGCGAAGCGGGCCGCGGGAGGGGCGCCAGAATCAACGAAGTGGAGCGGCTGCCCCGCATCCGCGGGGCGCAGGTTATTCTGGCGAGGCGCAGTTTCCCGCGCTCCCCCGGAGGATCTCCAGCCCGTGGGCCAGGGAGGGGAGGATAAACTCCAGGCACTCCCGCACCGCCTTGGGGCTGCCGGGCAGGTTGACGATGAGGGTCCCCTTCCGGATGCCCGCCGCCGCCCGGGAGAGCATGGCCCGGGGGGTGATCTGGAGGGACTGCCACCGCATGGCCTCGGCGATGCCGGGGGCTGGCCGCTCCACCACGGACAGGGTGGCCTCCGGCGTCAGGTCGGTGGGGGAGAAGCCGGTGCCCCCGGTGGTGAGGATCAGGTCGGCCAGGTCGTTGTCGCACAGGCGGCGCAGCTCCGAGGCCAGGGGCTCCACCCCGTCGGGCAGCAGGGCGGTGTGCACCACCGTATAGCCCGCCGCCTCTACCAGTGCCCGGATCACCGGGCCGCTTCTGTCCTCCCGCTGTCCGGCGCAGCCGGAGTCGCTGAGGGTGATGATGGCCACACGCATGCTCATTCCTCCTCCTCCACGGTCAGCGCATCCCCCACAGAGATGGTCCCCCCGTGGAGCACCCGGGCGAACACGCCCTCCCGGGGCATGATGCAGTCGCCCATGACCTTGTAGATGGCACAGTGGCTGTGGCACTCCTTGCCCACCTGGGTCAGCTCCAGCACCACGTCGTTGCACCGGAATTTTGTCCCGATGGACAGGCTCTTGAAGTCGTACCCCTCCACCACCAGGTTCTCCCCAAAGGCCCCGTCGTCCACCGCGGCGCCCCTGGCCCGGAAGTCGTTGATCCTCTCGGCGGAGAGCAGGGACACCTGACGGTGCCACTTCCCCGCGTGGGCGTCCCCTTCTATGCCCCAGTCCTCCACGAACCGGGCGGAGCCCACGTTCTTCTTCTGGGTCCCCTTCTGCTCGCTGATGCACACGGCAAGCACCCTTCCCATGCCGCTCATCCTCCAATCTGATACATGCTCCGCCCCTCGTCCTCCGCCGTGCCGGCGGCGGAGAAGTGGTGGCAGGCGGGCTTGGCAAAGATGGCCCCCTCCACAGCGGCGCGGAGGGCGGCCCCGTCTGCGCCGCTCTCCAGCAGCGCCTTCAGGTTCACCCCCGTCTCGTACTGGAGGCAGGTCTTGAGAAAGCCGGTGGCGGTGAGCCGCACCCGGTTGCAGCTCTCACAGAACTGGTGGCTCACCGCGCTGATGAACCCCACCCGGCCGGCAAAGCCGGCGAAGGTCACATAGCGGCCCGGCCCGCTGCCGCCCCCCTGCTCACAGGGGAGGGCGGGGCCGAAGGCCCCCTCCAGCTGGGAGAGCACCTCCGCCTGGGTGCGGCCTGGCAGGCCCTTCCCCAGCCCAATGGGCATCAGCTCAATGAAGCGCACGTCCAGGGCCCTCTCACGGGCCAGGGCGGCCAGGGGGACCCACTGGTCCTTGTTGTCCTTCAGTGGCACACAGTTGAGCTTCACCCTCAGCCCCGGCGCGGCCAGGGCGGCCTCCAGCCCCTCCAGGGCCCGGGGCAACAGGTCCCGCCGGGTGATGGCGGCGTACTGCCCCCGGTCCAGGGTGTCCAGGCTCAGGTTCACCCCGTCCAGCCCCGCCGCGCGCAGGGCGGGGAGCTGCTGGGCCAGCAGCACCCCGTTGGTGGTCAGGGTGACGGTGCGGATGCCGTCGACAGCCTTGAGGGCCCCCACCAGATGGTCCAGCCCGCGGCGCACCAGGGGCTCCCCACCGGTGAGGCGCACTGTATCCACCCCCAGGCCGGCCAGAACCCGCACCAGGACGATGATCTGCTCATAGGAGAGGATGCGGCTGTGCGCCAGCCACTCCACGCCCTCCTCCGGCATGCAGTAGCGGCACCGCAGGTCACACCGGTCGGTGACCGACACCCGCAGGTAGTGGATGTGCCGCCCGTACTGGTCAACCACGGCCCCCCGCCTCCTTCACATAGTCCAGCAGCAGCGCCGCCGCCCCCGCCCCGTCCCCCAGGGGGAGCACCGGCACGCCGGGCACCTCCAGGGGCAGGTCAGTGACCAGGGCCAGCAGGGTGGCCGGGTCGCACACCGGCGCCGACGAGTTGCCGGCGCGCACCACCTCCAGCTTGGGCCAGGGGGAGTGCTTGAACCCCTCCAGCAGGATCAGGTCGGCCTCCGGGAACTGGGCGATCAGGGCGGCCTCGTCCACAGCCTCCCGCCGCACCACCTTGTACTTCTCCCCGTCGAAGATGGCCGCGCCCCAGGCCCCGGCGGCCAGGAACCGGCCCGTGTCCGTGTCCAGGGGCTCCGGCAGGAAGCGGTGCCCGTCGTGCTTGATCACCGCCACCCGCAGCCCCGCCGCCGTCAGGTGGGGCAGCATGGCCGCAATCAGGGCGGTCTTGCCCGAGTTCTTCACCCCGGACACCGCCGCGATGGCCGGCCCCTCACCCACGGTCATACACCCCCGACTTGCCGCCCTCCTTGTGTACCAGATGGATCTCCGTCAGCTCCATGGACTTGTCCATGGCCTTGCACATGTCGTAGATGGTGAGCAGGGCCGCGCTCACCCCCGTGAGGGCCTCCATCTCTACCCCCGTCTTGCCGGACAGCTTCACGGTGCACCGGGTGCGGACGGCGCAGTCCGTCTCCAGGATGTCAAAGTCGATGGAGGCGTGGGTGAGCATCAGCGGGTGGCACAGGGGAATCAGCTCCCAGGTGCGCTTCACCGCCTGGATCCCCGCCACACGGGCCACCCCCAGCACGTCCCCCTTGGCGGCGGTGCCCTCCACAATGGCCTCCAGCACCGGCCGGGACACCCGGATCGTCCCCTCCGCCACCGCCGCCCGGAAGGTGGGCTCCTTCCCCGTCACGTCCACCATCACGGCGTTGCCCGCCTCGTCAAAGTGATTGAATTTTGCTTCCATAGTTCTATCCAACCTTTTTCATGTAGGGCGGGGGCTTGCCCCGCCGCATAGATGGGCGGCGCCCCGCAGGGCGCGACGACCCCTGTTGTCACAACATCAAAATATCCACCGTCTCCCCCGCCGCCAGGGGGCCGCTTCCCGCCGGGATGTCCACCAGGCAGCCGCACCCCACCAGGGAGCGCAACACCCCGGAGGAGTGGCCCTCCGGCAGGGAGACATGGCCCTTTTCGTATTTTCCCCGCACAAACCGGCGGATGGGGCTGCCCTTGGGGAAGGGGGTGTCCAGCACGGCCTTCTCCCGCCGGGGCAGCAGCTCCGGCTCCCCGGACAGGGCGGCGAGCAGCGGCCGGGCCAGCAGCTCGAAGGTGGTAAAGGCAGCGAAGGGGTTGCCCGACAGGGACAGGATGGGCTTGCCCCCATACCGGGAAAACATGGCCGGGGAGCCCGGCTTCAGCTGCACCTTCCAAAACACCCGCTCCGCCCCCAGCAGGGGCAGGGCCTGGTGGAAGATGTCCTTGTCCCCCACCGACACCCCGCCGGTGGTGATGAGCAGGTCGCAGGTCTCCAGCATACGCTTCATGGCCTCCGCCACCGCCTGGGGGTCGTCCCCGGCCAGTTGTCCGGTGACGTTCTCCACCCCCAGCTCCCGCAGGCGGGCGAGCAGCAGGGGCAGGTTGGCCCCGTAGATCTTCCCGGCCGGCAGGGGGCGGACGCCGGGCTCCACCACCTCGTCCCCGGTGGACAGCACCCCCACCCGGGGACGGCGGTTGACCGGCACCTGTGTGATGCCCGCGGAGGAGAGCACCCCCGCCGCCGCCGCGTCCACCCGGCTCCCGGCCGGCAGCAGGCACGTCCCCGCCCGGTAGTCCTCCCCCCGGCGCACATAGTTGTCCCCCGGCCTCAGGGCGGCGTAGAGCTCCGCCACGGGCGCGCCCATGTCCGTGTCCTCCTGCTTCAGCACGCAGTCGCAGCCGGGAGGCAGCATGGCCCCCGTCATCACCCGCACCGCCCGGCCCGGCGTAACAGGCACCCGGGGCGTGTCCCCGGCGTACACCGTGTCCGCCACGGTGAGGGACACCGGGTGCTCCCGGCACGCCCCAGCGGTGTCCGCCGCGCGCAGCGCGTACCCGTCCAGCGGGGAGCGGTCAAAGGGCGGCTGGTCCATGGGCGCGTTGATCTCCTCCGCCAGCCTCCGCCCCAGCGCCCCCATCAGGGGCAGCTTCTCTGTCCCAAGGCAGTCGATACCTTCGCACAGCACCTGCTGTGCCTCCTCCAGCGTCAGTCCCGTTCTCATTGCCAGTCTCTCCCTCGGTGAATTGGGGCGGCCTTCTGAAACACCAGGGGGGCGCCGCCTGAAAAGGCGGCGCCCCCCTGGACAGAGTTCCCCCAGCGGCAAGGCGGCCCCTTTTCAAACACGGAAGGTCAGAGCGTTTCCCCTCTGGCCCAGGCGGGGACGGTATCCGTCCCCGCGGCGGAAGCGCCATAGCCGCAGCCTGCAGGCGCTCCCGCTCGGAGCGATTCTATTGTGCGGACAGGGGAGAGCACGGATGCCGGCGCGGCGCGCCGTCTGTCCCCCCTGTCCCGGCGTGTGGTGCAATTATACCACACCAGCCGCAAAAATCCAAGGCTTTCAACCGGCTGCGCACCTCCCCCTCCACGCTGCGGCTCTCCCGCACGGGGCCTCCGCCAGAGCAGCGGCCGGAGTTTTGGAGAAAAAAGCAGGACGATAAGGGACAAAACGGGAACCTTGGCAAAAGAATAACCTCCGGAAGCCTCGCGGTTGCAAGGTATCCGGGGGAATTTTGGATGAAATGTCAGATCAATCTGGATATTTACGGCTCGAAAGCTCCGGCCTTCTGGCCGGCGGCGCATTTGCGCCGTACAAGCGTTTTCGCTGAAGGCGAAAACCTTGGCGCAGGGCGAATTCACTTCGCCCGAGCAGTTGAAAGAAACGGGTGGAGCCGCCCTCTGGGCGGCGGAACCCAAATAAAAAGACACGCTTTTCAGCGTGTCTTTTTATTTGGTGCGGATGACGGGACTCGAACCCGTACGGCCTTGGGCCACTAGCACCTCAAGCTAGCCAGTCTACCAGTTCCAGCACATCCGCAAAGCGCTCTCCAAAAGATTGCTTAATTATTATAGCGGGCTGCGGTGAATTTGTCAACTGAAATTTTCCTTACAGAAAAAACAAAAACCTCCCCCGGCGCCCGTTCTCCCCTTGACGGAGCGCCTCCGCCATGGGATAATGATAAGAAACCTCTCTTTAGATTTCCTTGATTTGGAGGCGTGTTCATGGGGCTGGTTCGACTGTTCATCAAGGACTGGGACAACGTGGGCGACCCGGTGGTGCGGGAGAAATACGGCATCCTGGCCGGGGCGGTAGGCATCCTGCTCAACCTGCTGCTGTCGGCGGGAAAGCTGTTCGCCGGACTGGCCACCGGCTCCATCTCCATCACGGCGGACGCCTTCAACAACCTGTCCGACGCGGGCTCGTCGGTGGTGACCCTGGTGGGCTTCAAGCTGGCCGGGCAGAAGGCGGACGCCGGCCATCCCTTTGGCCACGGCCGGGCGGAGTATCTGGCCGGCCTGTTTGTGAGCCTGATGATCCTGCTGGTGGGGGTGGAGCTGGGCAAGTCCTCCATCGAGAAGATCCTCCGACCGGAGGCAGTGGACTTCTCCCTGGTGTCTGTCGCCATTCTGGGGGCCGCCATCCTGGTCAAGCTGTGGATGGGCCGCTTCAACCGGGCCCTGGGCAGACAGATCGGCTCGGCGGCCATGGAGGCCACGGCAGTGGATTCCCTGACCGACGCGGCGGCCACCGCCGCCGTGCTGGCGGGCACCCTGGTGAACCGCTTCGCCCACGTGAACATCGACGGCTGGATGGGCCTGGCGGTGGCGGTGTTCATCCTCCGCTCCGGCTGGGGGGCCGCCAAGGACACCATCAACCCCCTGCTGGGGGAGAGCCCCGATCCGGAGCTGGTGAAGCAGCTCCGGGAGCTGGTGCTCTCCCATCCCCAGGTGGTGGGGATGCACGACCTGATCATCCACGACTACGGCCCCGGCCGGCGGCTGTGCTCCTTCCACGCGGAGGTGCCCCAGGACGCCGACATCCTGGACGCCCACGACGCCATCGACCACATTGAGCGGGAGATCCAGGAGACGTTCGGCATCGAGACCACGGTACACATGGACCCCATCGCCACCGACGACGAGAAGGTCAACCAGCTCCGCTTACAGGTGTCCGCCCTGGCCCAGGCGGTGGAGCCGGAGATGACCATCCACGACTTCCGGGTGGTGCGGGGCCCCACCCACACCAACGTGATCTTCGACGCGGTGGTGCCCCACAGGTGCCGCCTCACCGATGAGGAGGTACGTCAGCGCCTGAGCCGGGCGGTGTCCGCCCTGGACCCCGCCTATCAGACGGTGATCCAGCTGGACCGGGCCTATACTGAGGCGCCGTAGCGGCTCCCCAGTGGCCCGGCCGCATTTACAAAAAATTCACCCTTCCCCCTGAGGGAGACGGTATAATATTGGTTCAGGAAGGATTCCCGGCGGAATCCCACAGAAAAGGACGGTGCGCTATGGCCAAGAAGGTTCTCATTGTGGAAGATGACACCAACATCGCGGAGCTGCTCCACCTCTATCTGGAGAAGGAGGGCTTTGAGACGGTGGTGGCCAACGACGGCGGGAAGGGCGTGGAGCTGTTCCGCTCCTTCCACCCCGACCTGGTGCTGCTGGACATCATGCTGCCGGTGATGGACGGCTGGTCGGTGCTGAAAAAGATCCGGGAGAACGACAAGACCCCGGTGATCATGCTCACCGCCAAGGGGGAGACCCAGGACAAGGTGGCCGGCCTGGAGGGGGGCGCCGACGACTACATCGTCAAGCCCTTCGAGATGAAGGAGGTGCTGGCCCGCATCCACGCGGTGCTCCGCCGCTTCGGCGGGGACGAGAACGGCACCGGGGAGAAGAAGCTCTCCTTCGACAAGCTGGTGATCAACCTGGACTCCTACGAGCTGCTGGTGGACGGCAAGCGGGTGGATACGCCCCCCAAGGAGCTGGAGCTGCTCTACCACCTGGCCGCCTCCCCCAACCGGGTGTTCACCCGCAACCAGCTGCTGGACGAGGTGTGGGGCTTCGACTACTTCGGCGACTCCCGGACGGTGGACGTGCACATCAAGCGCCTGCGGGAGAAGCTGGAGGGTGTTTCCGAGCAGTGGAGCCTTAAGACCGTGTGGGGCGTGGGATATAAGTTCGAGGTTGTGAGCAACCCATGAAAAGCCTGTACAGCCGCCAGTTCCTGCTGACGGCGGGAATGATCCTGATCTCCTTCGCCCTGCTGGGCACCTCCTTTATCGCCCTGTCCTACCGCTACACCATCCAGGACACCCGGGACTCCATGGAGCGCAACGTGGGCCGGGTGGCGGACTTCACGGCGGACGCCCAGCTCCGGGGCATCGGCCTGCAGAACGCGGTCTACCAGAGCTACATTGCCAACATCGCCGAAATCTCCGGCGCGGTGGTGATCATCACAGAGGCCGACGGCACCCTTGTCCTCTACGCCGACGGCAGCGGCGGCGCCGGCAAAGTCGACCAGCCGGTGGGGCAGATCCCCCAGTCGGTGTCCGACGCCGTGATGACGGCCGGCGGCTACAGCGGCATGAGCTCCCTTGGCGGCATGTTTGCCGAGCGGCGTTTTGTGGCTGGCACCCCCATCACCGCCACCACCACCGACGCCTTCACCGGCCAGAGCCAGCAGATCGTGATGGGGGCGGCCTATATGGCGGCCAAGACCTCCGATATCACCGAGCTGTGGCAGGCCTTCATCTCCATCTTCTTCTTTACCGCCGTGGTGGTGCTGTGCATCGCCTTCATCACCAGCTCCATCACCTCCCTGCGCCTGACCAACCCGCTGAAGGAGATCGCCGAGACCACCCGCAAGTTCGGCCACGGGGAGTACGAGGCCCGGGTCCGCGGCTATGAGAAGCGGAAGGACGAGGTGGGGGAGCTGGCCGAGGCCTTCAACGCCATGGCCGACTCCATCGCCAAGAGCGAGGAGAAGCGCAGCGAGTTCGTGGCCAACATCTCCCACGAGCTCAAGACCCCCATGACCACCATCGCCGGCTTCTCCGACGGCATCCTGGACGGCACCATCCCGCCGGACAAGGAGCGGGCGGCCCTCCAGACCATCTCCTCCGAGACGAGGAGGCTGTCCCGGCTGGTGCGGCGGATGCTGGATCTGTCCCGGCTCCAGTCGGCGGAGAGCATCACCGCCCAGGAGCAGTTTGACGTGTCCGAGGTCATGCTGCGGGTGCTGGTGAGCCTGGAGAACAAGATCAACGCCCGCCATCTGGATGTGGACACCCAGCTGCCCGACGGGGCGGTGGAGGTGTGGGGGGATCCCGACGCCATCACCCAGGTGTGCTACAACCTGCTGGACAACGCCATCAAGTTCTCCGACGAGGGGAGCACCATGGGCATCTCCATCACCACCAAGGCCGGCAAGGCCCACGTGGCGGTGCGCAACCACGGCCAGACCATTCCCCCGGACGAGCTGGCTATGATCTTCGACCGCTTCCACAAGAGCGACAAGTCCCGCAGCGTGGACCGGGACGGGGTTGGCCTTGGCCTGTATATCGTCAAGACCATCCTGAACAACCACAAGGAAAATATTACGGTGACCAGCCAGGACGGCGTCACCGAGTTCGTGTTCACCCTGACCCTGGCCTGAGGCCGGGCGGAATTTCATTGCAGCAGAGGAGGGCCCTATGCGCGGCTATTATTACGACCAGCAGACGTCGCCCCCGGCCTTTCCCCCCAGGACCCCGCCCCCCGTCCGGCGCCCCGGCCGGCGGACAGGCGGCGCGCTGGCGGTGCTGCTCCTGGTGCTCTTTTCTGTCCTCCTGGTGGGGGCCGGGGCCCTTCTTCGCCTGTGGGCCGGCCTTGAGACGGCAGACCTGCTCGGGGACAGCCCCAATTTCCGCCCCCCATACTCCGAGGAGGCGGAGGCGCCCGCTGCGGCGGAGACCACCGTGGAGCGCGCCCCCACCGGGGACGGCACCACGCTTGCGATCTCCCCCCTCCCAGACGGGCTCCCCCACTCCCTCCAGGAGATCTACCGGGAGAACATCCGCTCCATCGTCAGCATCCGGGGCTACCTGGACGACGGCATGAATCTGGGCACCGGCGTGATTATGTCGGCGGACGGGTACGTCATTACCAACTCCCATGTGATTGAGGGGAGCGGCCGGGTGGAGGTGGTGCTCCAGGATGAGACGGTTTACAACGCCCTGCTGGTGGGACGGGACGCGGCCAGCGACCTTGCGGTGCTGAAGATCGACGCCGACGGCCTCTCCCCCGCCATTTTTGGGGATTCCACCCTGCTGGAGGTGGGGGACGCGGTGGTGGCCATCGGCAACCCCCTGGGGGAGGAGCTGCGGGGCACCATGACCGACGGCATCATCTCCGCCATCAACCGGGATGTGTATGTGGACGGCTACACCATGTCCCTGCTCCAGACCACGGCGGCCCTGAATTCCGGCAACTCCGGCGGCGCGCTGATCAATACATACGGTCAGGTGGTGGGCATCACCAACCTGAAGATGGAGTCCTACGACGGCACGGTGGAGGGCCTGGGCTTCGCCATCCCCACCGCTACGGTGAAGGAGGTGGTGGACGCCCTCATCGCCCACGGCCAGGTGGAGGACCGGCCCACCATCGGCATCACCGGCTACACCGTCACCGAGGCTCTGGCGGAGGCCTACGGCTGTCCCCAGGGTGTGGCGGTGGAGAGCGTGCGGGAGGGGTCCGACGCCCAGATGCAGGGCATCCTCCCCGGGGATGTGATTGTGGAGGCCAACGGGCAGTCCATCGTCAGCATGGAGGAGCTCCAGGCGATCCGCGACAGCCTGGGCGTGGGGGGAACCCTGTCCCTGCGCATCTGGCGCTCCGGCCACTATCTGGAGCGGGAGATCTCCCTGGTAGACCAGTACACCCTGGACACATGACGCATACAAAAAAGGGGCGCCCCCGAGGGGGCGCCCAATTCAGAGATGTGTGCGGAAGAATGGAATTGTGCAGGGGTCGCGTTCGATTGACACTCGCCTATTGGTCAAGCTGTATCTGTAATATACCATATTTACCATATATTGTCAAACAAAACTTTTGTCGAAGGAGAGGGAACGGCTCATGCTCATTCAAAACGGAGTGGTGCACCCCATGGACGGCCCGGTGATTCCACGGGGCTTTGTACAATTTGAGGGGGGGCAGATCACTGCCGTGGGGCCCATGGAGGCCCTGCCGGCCGGGTACGAGGGCGAGGTGCTGGACGCGGAGGGGGGGCACATCCTCCCCGGCTTCATCGACGCCCACTGCCACCTGGGCCTGTTCGGGGATTCCCTGGGCTTTGAGGCGGACGACGGCAACGAGTCCACCGACCCCTGCACCCCCCAGCTGCGGGCCATTGACGGGGTGAACCCCCTGGACCGGGGCTTTCAGGAGGCCCGGGAGGCGGGGGTGACCACGGTGCTCACCGGCCCCGGCTCGGCCAACCCCATCGCCGGGCAGTTCGCCGCCCTCAAGACCGACGGCCGCTGGGTGGACGAGATGGTGGTCAAGGCCCCCGTCGCCATGAAGTTTGCCCTGGGGGAGAATCCCAAGTCGGTGTATAACGACCGGAAGGAGACGCCGGTAACCCGCATGGCCACGGCGGCCATCATCCGGGAGAACCTGGCCAAGGCCCAGGAGTATCAGGACAAGCAGGCCAAGGCGGAGGAGGACCCGGATGAGGATATGCCCGACTACGACGCCAAGCTGGAGGCCCTGACGCCGGTGGTCACCGGCGCCCTGCCCGCCCACATCCACGCCCACCGGGCCGACGACATCGCCACCGCCGTGCGCATCAGCCGGGAGTTCGGCCTCAGGCCGGTGGTGGTCCACGGCACCGAGGGCTATCTGGTGTCCCAGCTGCTGGCCCGGGAGGGGGTGCCGGTGATCACCGGGCCCTGCCTCACCGACCGCTCCAAGCCGGAGCTGGCGGGCCAGACCCTGTCCAACCCGGCCCAGCTCCGGGCCGCCGGGGTGAAGGTGGCCATCTGCACCGACCACCCGGAGACCCCCATCCAATATCTCCCTCTGTGCGCCGCCATGGCGGTGCGTGGGGGCATGGATCCGGAGAACGCCCTGGCCGCCATCACCCGGGACGCCGCCGAGATCGTCGGCATCGGCCGGAGTGTGGGCACCCTCACTCCCGGCAAGGACGCCGACGTGGTGGTCACCAACGGCCACCCCTTCGACTGGAACGGGACGGTCAGGGCGGTATTTCTCAGCGGCAGGCGGGTGAAGTAGCGGACGGCCCTGCGGAAAGGAGGGGCACAATGGCGCTGATGCTTGTGATTTTTGCCGGCTATGCGGTGGGCCTGCTGATCGCCGCGGCCTACTTTTCGGTCCGGGCGTGGCGGTATCAGAGGGGCGCCGCCCCCAGACGGCTGTTCCTGATCCTGCGGTGGCTATCCTGCGGCGCACTGCTCCTGGGCGGGATCGGCTGCGCCTATCTGGCCGCGAGGACGCTGCAAGCCATGCTCGACATCTTTTGAGCGGAACACACACAGGGGGCATCCATTGGATGCCCCCTGTGTGTGTTCCTGGCGCTGTGCTTACCGCACCTCGGCGCTCTGCTCCCGCTTGCGCTGCTGGATCTCCAGCCGGCGCATCATGTACATGGAGTCGGTGACCACCTTCAGCGGCTTGGAAAAGTCCAGCGTGAAAAGCCCCAGGAAGGAACGGGCGTCCACCCGGATGGTGTCGTCCTCGTTGGCAATATATACGGGCTTATCCGCCTGGAGGGCCAGCTGCTGGAACATGGCCAGCTCCGCGATGGAGTCAAACTTCATATGCAAAACCATAAATCATACCTCCTTTATGGATGGCATTAGTATAATATGGCCGCATGAGGAAAGCAATAGGCATAGTATCTGAAAATGGGCATCCAATTCCGAAAAAATGCATGTAAAAATGATCTATCCCAAATTAGGGCAGATATTTTCTGTCGCTCTCTTGCAGATCACACAAGTTTCTTATCTTTAGGATGTCCACATTCTATTTAACACAGGAGTTAAATGAAATTCCATGGATTTTGCTTTCTCTGGCAGATGTGCTATAATGACATCAAACAAATCATCCGTCTCACGGCTGATCTGCGCGGCCGCAGCCCCGTCTGGCCCTGCGGTCATCATCGAAGCAGGAGGTTGTCTTTCATGAAAATCGCGGTAACCTACGACAACGGCCAGGTGTTCCAGCACTTTGGCCACACGGAACAGTTCAAGCTCTATGAGATCGACGGCGGCAAAGTGGCCTCCAGCCAGGTGGTGGGCACCGGCGGCAGCGGCCACGGGGCCCTGGCCGGCTTTCTGCAGGCCCACGGGGTAGACACGCTGATCTGCGGCGGCATCGGCGGCGGCGCCCGGAATGCCCTGGCGGAGGCCGGCATCCGGCTCTTCCCCGGCGCCTCCGGCAGCGCGGACGCCCAGGTGGAGGCCCTGCTGGCCGGTCAGCTCCAGTACGACCCGGACACGGTCTGCGCCCACCACGAACACGACCACGAACACGGACACGGACACGATTGCGGCCACCACGGCCACGACTGCGGGGGCCATGACCACGGCGGCTCCTGCGGCGGCCACAACTGAGCCAAATCAACAAAATTTTCATCCAATCTCTGTGACAACTCCGTTATTCTGTGGTATAATGAACCCACAGGGGATCGGCACCCTGTACCATAACCCTCTCCGGAGGGTGGAAGGAGCTGAAAACAATGAAGTTCGTGTTCACAGACAAAAAGGTCAACCTGCCCAACAAGGTCCACGCCTATGCGGAGAAGAAGGTGGGCAAACTGGACCGTTATTTTAAGGCGGACACGGAGGCCGCCATGGTCTTTAGTGTCGAAAAGGGCCGCAACAATGTGGAGCTGACCATCCGCTCCGGCGGCACCATCATCCGGGTCGCGGAGAGTACTTCTGATATGTTCGCCACCATCGACGCGGCCGTCTCCTCGGTGGAGCGGCAGCTGCGCAAGAATAAGGCCCGCCTGGAGAAGCGCCTGCGCCAGGACGCCTTCTCCCGCACGGTGGACGCCGAGGAGCTCTCCTCCTTCGCCCCGGAGGGAGAGGAGGAGGACTTCCAGATCGTCCGGACCAAGCGCTTCCCCATCAAGATTATGACTGTGGAGGAGGCGGTACTCCAGATGAATCTGGTGGGCCACACCTTCTTCGCCTTCAAGAATGCAGACGACGACGGCTCCTTTGCCGTGGTCTACAAGCGCAACGACGGCGGCTACGGCCTCATTGAGGACGATACCTGACGCCGGAAATGCGGCCCAGCCTCAGCGCCGCCTCCCAGTGCAGGAACAAGCGCCCCCGCTCCAAGGAGCGGGGGCGCTTTGGCTTCCCTGCGGATCAGCCGCGCTGGGAGCGGGTGCTTATGGAGTGGTTGACCATGCCGATGACCAGCATGACCAGGATCATGGAAATGACCGCGATGATCAGATTGAGTACCACATTGCGCACAAAGGCGGCGATGATGTAGTTTACAAAGCACACGGCGGCTACAGTGACCGCATATGGGAGCTGGGTGGCCACATGGTTCAGGTGGTAGCACTGCGCGCCGGTGGACGCCATGATCGTGGTGTCGGAGATGGGCGAGCAGTGGTCGCCCATCACCGCGCCGCCCAGGGTCGCGGCAATGGCAATCATCAGGATATCATGGCCGGGGCCGATGTCAGCCACAGTAAGTGCAGTGGCCTCCACCCCGGCGAACACAGGGATCACGATGGGCAGCAGGATGGTGAAGGTACCCCAGGAGGTGCCGGTGGCAAAGCCCAGGAAGGCAGCAATCAGGAACACCACCGCGGGGAGGAAGTTCTGCAGCCGGTCTCCAAACCCCTTCACGATATCAGCCACGAAGTCCGGTGCGCCCAGGGAGGTGGTGACGTCCCCGATTGTCCAGGCCAGGCAGAGGATCAGAATCGCGGGCACCATCTGCTTAAAGCCCTCAGGCAGGCAGTCCATCAGCTCTGTGAAGCTCATAGAGCGGCGGAGCATGAAGTAAACCAGGTTGATGATCAAGGCGCAGAGGGAGCCCAGTGCCAAAGCCGGGGCCGCACTGGTGTTTGCGAACGCCGTGAGGATATTGGTCCCGCCGTTTTGGAATCCCACAATGACCAGGCCTGTTACGCAGCACGCGATGAGGATGATAACAGGGATAATCAGGTCATATACCCTGCCGTTCGGGTTGAACTTCATCTCCGCGGCATCGGCAAAGGGGCGCTCTGGCGTCGTATAGAGATCGCCCTTGGCGGCATTGTCCTCATGCTTTTTCATGGGGCCATAGTCGATGTTCAGGCACGTCATCACGACAATAAACACCAGGGTAAGAATCGCATAGTAATTGTAGGGGATGGCCTTCAGAAAGATCTGGAAGCCCACCTCCTCGTTGTTGATGATACCAGTGACAGCCGCAGCCCAGGAGGACACCGGCATCATGATACACACCGGCGCGGCGGTGGCGTCGCACATGTAGGACAGCTTGGCGCGGGAGATGTGGTGCCCGTCGGTGACAGGGCGCATCACGTTGCCGGTGGTCAGGTTGTTGAAATAGTCGTCCACGCCCAGCACAATGGCCAGGACAAACGTGGCCCACAGTGCGCCGGACTTGCTCTTGATGTGCGTGACAGCCCATTCCCCGTAGGCCCTGGAACCGCCCGCGCGGATCATCAGGGCAACCATTGTCCCCAGGATCACCAGGAACATCAAAATGCCCATATTATCTCCGGCATTGGCGCAGATGCGCGCGACAAAGTCCTGAAGGGCTGCCAGCGGGTCGCCGTTGACATACAGGACGCAGCCGACCATGATCCCCAGGAACAGAGAGGAATACACCTCCTTGGTGATCAGGGCCAGAACAATTGCCACGACAGGCGGCAGAAGGGATGCAGCCGTCCCCCAGACTGCACTGTCCGGCGTACCTCCCTCCGCCGCGAAGGCTGCAGTGGCCAGGATGGATGACAGTGCAAACAAAGCTAACAAGAATTTGCCGAATTGTGTCTTGCGCGGTGAGCTCATAACGATCCTCCTATTCAGTCTGAATCCTTTAAGCTCCCCAACCCAAGGACCCGATGCCCATCATAGCCGATCGTCAAGAATTTGGCAATATTTTTTTGTGATCTGCAAAAACTTTGTCAGGCATCCACAGTTTGTTTCGAGTGTTTTCGTGAAACTCGCCCAAAAATTTCTTTGAAATTTCATTTTTATGGATTTCATGTAATAAAATCCAATTTCATTGCGCAAAAAGGGCCCGCCCCATGGGGGCGGGCCCTTGGCACCGGGTCACACTGTATTTGACGCGTCCGCTCAGTCGCGCTGGGAGTGGACGTTCATGGAGTGGTTCATCTTGCCGATGACCAGCATCACCACTACGGTAGAGGCAATCGCGATGGCCAGGCAGAGGACCTGCGGCACATAGTCGATAATCAGGCCGGTGATGATGTAGTTGACGAAACCGATGACGGCCACCGTGACTGCGTAGGGCATCTGGGTAGCCACATGGTTCAGGTGGTAGCACCTGGCGCCGGTAGACGCCATGATTGTGGTGTCGGAGATGGGGGAGCAGTGGTCGCCCATCACCGCGCCGCCCAGGGTGGCGCCGATGCCCACCATCAGGATGGGCACTTCATTCAGCGCCTCGGCAGTCAGGTTGCTGAAGCCGCCGGGGGTGAAGATCTCCAGAACGATGGGCAGCAGGATGCCGAAGGTACCCCAGGAGGTGCCGGTGGCGAAGCCCAGGAAGCAGGCGATGACAAAGATGACCGCGGGCAGGAAGTTCTGCAGGTGGGTCAGGTAAGTATTGACGATGTTGGCCACAAACTCAGGCGCGCCCAGACCGTCGCGGGTCACGCCGCTGATGGTCCACGCCATGCAGAGGATCAGGATCGCGGGCACCATCTGCTTGAAGCCCTCAGGCAGGCAGTCCATCAGCTCCGTGAAGGTCATGGAGCGGCGGACCATGAAGTAGATCATATCGATGATGATGGCGATCGTGGCGCCAAAGGGCAGGGCGAAGAAGGCGTCGGTATTGGCGAACATGGTCAGGATCGTCGTGCCGCCAGCCAGCCAGCCGGCATACAGCAGGCCGATCACGCAGCAGATGATCAGGACGATGACCGGCAGGATCAGGTCAATCACCTTGCCGTTGGGGTTAAACTTCATCTCACCGGCGTCGGCATAGGGCCGCTCCGGCGTGGTGTACAGGTCGCCCTTGGCGGCATTGTCCTCATGCTTCTTCATGGGGCCGTAGTCGATGTTCAGGGCGGTCATCATGATGATAAACACCATGGTCAGAACCGCGTAGTAGTTGTAGGGGATCGCCCGCAGGAAGATCTGGAAGCCCAGCTCCTCATTGTTGATGACGCCGGTGACGGCCGCGGCCCAGGAAGAAATCGGCATCATAATGCACACGGGGGCGGCAGTGGCGTCACACATATAGGCCAGCTTGGCGCGGGAAATGTGATGGCTGTCCGCCACGGGGCGCATCACGTTGCCGGTGGTCAGGTTGTTGAAGTAGTCGTCCACGCCCAGCACGATGGCCAGGATGAAGGTGGACCACAGGGCGCCGGCCTTTGTTTTGATGTGGGCCACAGCCCAGTCGCCATAGGCCTTGGAGCCGCCGGCCCGGATCATCAGGGCCACCAGGGTGCCCAGAATGACCAGGAAGATCAGGATGCCGGCATTGCCGCCGATGTTCCCGACAAAGCCGTTCACCAGCAGGTTAAAGGTCATGACGGGGTCAAAGTTGGCCTGCAGGACAAATCCGACCAGGATACCGATGAACAGGGACGAGTATACCTCCTTGGTGATCAGCGCCAGGGCGATTGCCACCACGGGCGGCAGCAGGGACCAGACGGTTCCATAGAAGTTGCTGGCGGCCGTGCCGTCACCCTCTGCAAAAGCGACGGTGACCAGGACACATGCCAGAGCGAATACGACGAGCAGGAATTTCCCAAGGCGTTGCATTCGTGGTGAGTTCATAATAGCCCTCCCTTTTATTGTGTGAATCCTATAAGCCTCCCCAACCCTAGGATTCATACCATATGATACACCATCATTCACAATTTGGCAATACTTTTTCGTCAAATTTAATAAGTGAAGTCGCGCTTTAATGCGCTAAACTTTACATTTTGAGCAAAATGTTCTCATTTTGCAGGGATCCTTCCACTTGCTGGAACGTTTTCTCGTCGGGACAGCGGATGGTGTGCAGATGAATCCCGCCTGTCAGATCCGACAGGGGGCGGGCCCCGTGGGCCTCCACACGGTTCAGGAATTCCCGCACGTCGTACCGGGAGCGGACGCCCAGCAGGCCGGTGAGCTGGCCATAGACCGGGTGCTCCACAATCACGTCCACCACCTCTCCCCCGGCGTCCACGATGGCGTTGAGCTCCCGCCCCATGTCCTCCGGGCTGTGGACGCAGGCCACCCGCCGCACAACGCCTGGACTCCCACGGCCCAGCAGGTAGCCCCTGGGGGTGGCGGTGATGTCCGCCCCGCCCGCCCGCAGCAGGGCCACGTCCCCCACAATGATCTGTCGGCTGACGGAAAACCGCTCCGCCAGTACGGCGGCGCTCACCGGTCCGTCGGCCTCCTCCAATGCCAAGGCCACCGCCCTGCGGCGCTCCTGGGCGCTGTACGCTGCCATGTCGCAGCCCCCCTTTCTCCGCCAGTATATCAGTTTCCCGGCCGGCTGTAAATTGCCTTGCATTTTCTGGCTGATCAGGCTACAATAAAGCAGTATGATCCCCTCTGCGAAAGGAGCCTGCGTATGACACGGGAGGAAGCCTTTGAATTTCTGGACCGGACGGCCCGGGGCATCGCGGAGATGTTCGGCTCCAGCTGCGAAACCCTGGTCCACGACATGGGGGACCCCAGCCATCCCATCCTGTCCATCTACAACGGCCACGTGTCCGGCCGGTCGGTGGGCTCCACCCTGGACATCCTGGGCACCGCCCGGGAGCTGGATGAGGACGCCCTGGTCACCGACCTGGTAAACCTCTACGCCACCACCCCCTCGGGGCAGCAGGTGAAGAGCAGCACCTTCCACCTCATCGGGGAGGGCTTCAACCTGGCCCTGGGCATCAACTTCGACTACTCCTCCCTGGTGTATGCCAACCGGATTCTGGTGGACCTGATGAGTGCAGAGGCAGATCTGCAGAGCGCCCTGTGGCACGGCGGGGACAGCCGCCTGGCCGACATCTTTGACGAGTGCCTCGCCGCCGTGGGCAAGCCGGTGACCGCCCTGAACAAGCGGGACCGGATGAAGATCATCGCCCTGCTGGACCAGAAAAACGCCTTCTCCTTCCGCAAGTCGGTGCCCTTTGTGGCCAAGCGGCTGCAGGTGTCCCGCTACACGGTGTATAAATACCTGGGAGAGCTGACCGGCGCCCAGCCGGGGGAGCAGGAGACAGAATCATAATAGACATTATTATAAGGAGGAACCGCTCCATGTACGAACAGCAGATCCACGCCTATTTTGACGACCCGGCCCGCCGGGAGCAGCTGGTGAATGTCATCTCCCGGCTGGTGCGGGTGCGCAGCGTCCGGGAGGAGGCGCAGCCCGGCATGCCCTTCGGCCCCGGCCCCGCCGCCGCCCTGGCCGAGGGGCTGCAGCTGGGCCGCGAGCTGGGCTTTTCCACCAAAAACTACGACAACTACGTGGGCGCGGTGGACCTCAACGGTGCCGAGACCGCCCTGCACATCCTCTGCCACCTGGACGTGGTGGGGGAGGGCACCGGCTGGACGGTGACGGAGCCCTACGAGCCCAAGGAAGTGGACGGCCTGCTCTACGGCCGGGGCACCGCCGACGACAAGGGCCCGGCGGCCGCCGCGCTGCTTGCCATGCAGGCGGTGCGCGACCTGGGCGTGCCCCTGAAGCGCAACGCCCGGCTGCTGCTGGGCACCGACGAGGAGAGCGGCTCCGGCGATCTGGACTACTATTACGGGAGGGAGCCCTACGCCCCCTACACCTTCTCCCCCGACGCCGAGTTCCCCCTCATCAACATTGAGAAGGGCAGCTATAAGCCGGTGTTCACCAAGACCTGGGCGGCGGAGTCCGCCGTGCCCCGGGTGACGGAGCTGCGCGGCGGCTTCCGCATCAACGTGGTGCCGCCGGAGGCGGAGTGCGCCATCGCCGGCCTGTCCGCCGGGGAGGCCCGGCCCATCTGCGACCGCGCCGCGGCCGAGACCGGCGCGTCCTTCGAGCTGCGGGAGGAGGGGGAGGCCCTGCGCGTCCTCTGCCACGGCGCCGGCGCCCACGCCTCCACCCCGGAGGACGGGTGCAACGCCGTCACCGCCCTGCTCCACCTGCTGACCCTGCTCCCCCTGGCGGAGACGGAGAGCACCTCCGCTCTCCGGGCCCTGGCCGCCCTCTTCCCCCACGGGGATTCCGCCGGCAGGGCCCTGGGCGTCGCCCAGGCCGACGACCTCTCCGGCTCCCTGACCCTGGCCTTCTCCCTGCTGGAGGTCACCCCCACCGGCCTTACCGGCCAGTTTGACAGCCGGACGCCCATCTGTGCCGACGAGGCCAACTGCAAAGACAGGGCGGAGGCCGCCTTCGCCAAATACGGCTTCTCCGCCACCGGCGGGATGGAGGCCCCCCACCACACCCCCGCCGATTCTCCCCTGGTCAAAACCCTGCTGAAGTGCTATGAGCAGTACACCGGCAGCAAGGGGGAGTGCCTGTTCATGGGCGGCGGCACCTACGTCCACCACATCCCCGGCGGTGTGGCCTTCGGCTGCTGCATGCCCGGCTTCAACGGCAATATGCACGGGGCCGATGAGCACACCTGCATCGCCGACCTGCTCACCTCCTGCAAAATCTTCACCCAGGCCATCATCGACCTGTGTGGATAAATGCCCCCAGAGGGCGCCCAGAAGAAAGAGAGGAATTTGTATGAAGCTGTGGAAGCGAGTGACCGCCCTGGCCCTGTCCCTTGCGCTGACGATCCCCCTGGCTGCCTGCGGCGGAGGCCTGTCTCCTGACGATGCCGCCGCCTATATCCAGGGCGTCCTGGATGTGAATTACAAGGGCATCTATGACCCCGCATACCTAGAAATGGTGGACAGCTCTGAGGAGGAGGCCCAGGAAACCTACGAAAACAGCATCGCGGTGGAGGCCGACTTCCTGATTGCCTCCTTCATGGACAATGAACCCACAGAGGAGCAGCGGCAGGAGCTCATTGAAATTTACAAGGAGATCTATGCCAAGGCCTCCTATACCGTGGACACCGCCACGGAGATTGACGACACCACCTACGGCGTCAAGGTCACGGTGGAACCCATCGATGTCTTTCACCAGCTGATGGATGAGATCAGCGGCGGCGACACTTTTGCGGCGTTCAACGCACAATATCCGGACACGATGGACGACGCACAGTACTACGAATATGAGATTGCCTGGTTCCAGCTGGTGCTGGATACCCTGCGGGAGCTGGTCCCCAGCCTGGGCTACCTGGAGGAGCAAAGCCTGGTGGTGCAGGTGTCTCTGGGTGACGACAACTACTGGAGCCTCAATGACGACGACTTCAACAATCTGGACTGGCTGATCATCGATTACAACTTCTCCTGACGGAAAAACAGGCCCCGTGCCCGGCGCATTGCGCCGGGCACGGGGCCCTTCTGCGGTTACCGGGTGATCCAGAACAGGTTGCCGTCGCTGACGAAGTTGGGCACGCTGTAGAGCACCAGGGCCTGGTCAATCCCGTTCTGCTCCACATAGTCCTTTACGGACAGGTGGTAGTAGCGGGGGTCGATCAGGTGGATCTCGGAGTAGTGGGCGGTGAGGAAGGGCACCAGGGAGTCGGCATAGGAGTCCCGGATGATCAGCAGCTTGGGCCCGTCCGGGTTGTTGGCGTTCTTCACCACGCCCAGGGACTGGTTGCCCCCCAGGAACATGGAGTACTTGTCCTTGACGGACAGGAAGGATTCCACATAGAGGGCCCGCTGCTCCTCCACCGGGTTGCCGGCGTTGTCGTAGGTGTGGCTGACCACGGTGATGCCGTCGTCCGGCACATAGGTGGTGATGGTGTCGGGGCTGACCCACCGCACGCCGGAGGAGGAGAACACGGTGCCGTAGAACTCGGTGGAGCGCACCGTGGGGGTGTAGTCGCTGAGGGGGACGGGGTCATACCCCAGGGCGGAGGCGAGGCCGGTGTAGCCGTAGTAGGCCCCCAGGCTGGTCCAGTGGTGGTCGGTGCGGTAGTAGATGTCCTCGTCCTTGTGCTCCATCAGGGGGGTGTACACATCCGCCCAGACGGCCCCGGTGACAGCCCCCTGGGCCTGGGCCATCAGGTCGGTCTGGCTGGCGTTGGGGGCCCCCTCCGGCAGGCGGTCGGCCCAGATGCAGGCCTGGGTGGGGATCAGGGAGAACACCACGGGGATATCCACATTTTCCACAAAGTTGTTCACATAATTCAGATTATCTGTCACCCGCTCAGGATCTTTGGGCTGGTCAAAGCGGGTGATCAGGGTGCCGTTGTCGGCAAAGTAGACGTTGTTGTTCTCCTTCTTGCCCAGGGCCCGCTCGGTGCGGGCCTTCAGATCCACCCAGGCGTCCCGGCCGATGAACTGGTCGGTGGTGTAGGTCTCAAAGTCCCGCATAAACTTCCCGTTGAAGAAGTTCCCGTCCTGGAAGCCCTTGGCCGGGGTGCCCAGGTCGATCTCCGGCAGCTGCTGGAGGACGCGGTTCTCCATCTCAGAGGATTCCCGGTCGGGTGCGGCGGCGTTGGCCACCAGGAACACCCCGATGAAGGCACAGAACAGGGCGGTGATGAAGATGCAGTATTTTTTGGACATGGTTCAGCCTCCTGTTAAAAGTTCCAGTAGAGGAAGGGGTTGTAGGTGCCGTCCACCAGGTAGGCGGTGGAGAGGATCAGTCCGGCCAGCAGCAGCACGGGCAGCACGATTTTCACCGCCCGGACGGGCAGGCGCTTCCACAGCTTGGCCGCCAGGGGGGTGGACGCCGCCACGGCGATGATGAGCATAGGCAAAAAGGACGTAAAATAATACCACGCGTTATCGTTGGTGAGGCCGCCGGGGGCCATGCCGAACATGGCCCGGAGGTAGCTGCCCATGTGGGCGAAGTCCTCCACGGCGAAGATGGCCCAGCTCACCAGCACCAGGAACAGGGTGTAAATGTGCTGCACGGCGGCGGGGAGCTTCTCCAGCACCTTCCCCAGGAAGGCCTTTTCCGCAATGATCAGGACGGCGAAGTAGAGGCCCCAGATGAGGAAGTTCCAGCTGGCCCCGTGCCAGATGCCGGTGGCCGCCCACACCACAAACAGGTTGAAGAACAGCCGGGGCTTTTGGACCCGGTTGCCCCCCATGGGGATATACAGGTACTCCCGGAACCAGGAGCCCAGGGAGATGTGCCACCGCCGCCAGAACTCGGTGACCGACTTGGAGATATAGGGGTAGTTGAAGTTGCGGGGGAACTCGAAGCCCAGCATCCGGCCCAGGCCCACGGCCATGTCGGAGTAGCCGGAGAAGTCAAAGTACAGCTGGAGGGAGAAGGCCAGCACGCCCAGCCACGCCCCCGCCACGGTGAGCTGATCGGTGGGCAGGGCCAGGTACACGTCCCACAGCTTGCCGATGTTGTTGGCCAGCAGCACCTTCTTGGCCAGGCCCACCACGAACACCTGCACGCCGGAGGCGAACTGCTCCGGCGAGTGGGTACGGTAGGTCATCTGGTCGGCCAGCTCCTTGTACTTGATGATGGGGCCGGCGATGAGCTGGGGGAACAGGGTGACGAAGGTGCCGAAGTTGACCAGGCTCCGCTGCGCCTCCGCGTCCCCCCGGTACACGTCCACCGGGTAGGTCATGGTCTGGAAGGTGTAGAAGGAGATGCCGATGGGCAGGGCCAGCTCCAGCACCGGCATGTTCAATCCCACGTGCTGGAGGGTGGTGGCCACCAGATCCCAGTACTTGAAGAAGAACAGGATGGCCAGGTTGAGCACCAGGGCCGCCGCCACGGCGATTTTGGCGCCCCTGTCATTGCCCTGCCCTTTACAGCGGGCCACCGCCAGTCCGGAGAAGTAGTCCACCACAATGGTGAAGAGCATCAGCAGGATATACACCGGCTCCCCCCACCCGTAGAACACCAGGTTGACCACCAGCAGGAACAGGTTGCGCCACTTCAGGGGGGTAATATAGTAGATGAGCAATACAATGGGTAGATAGAGGAATAAAAAATACAGGCTGGAAAAGACCAACGGGACATCATCCCTTCTCTCTTGAACTAAAACCTGGGAAAGCGCCCGGCAGGTGGCCCTGCCGGGCGCGTCGCATTACCTTATTATACCCGCAAATGATCAGTTTGTATAGCTGTTAAATGCGGAAACCGCCTCGTCGGCGTACTCGCTGATGGCGAAGAGGATGTAGTTGCCGCTGGTGACCAGCTGGTAGTTCTCCACCAGCTCCAGCTGCTCGGGCAGGTACTGGGACCACTGCTGCACCAGGTCGGCCTGGCGCTTCTCCACCGCGGCCTTCACCGCGTCCATCTTGCCGTCCTTCACCTCGGCGATGAAGAACTCGGTGGCCTGGACGCTGATGGAGGGCATCTTGCACACATAGGAGACCAGGTCGTCGGTGCTGATGCCGTACAGGGCGGAGAGGGTGTCGGCGTCCACGTCCGACAGGGAGGGGATGTCCAGCTGGGAGATGGCGTTCCAGGTGGACTGCACCACATCCACCGTGGGCTCCGGCTCCACAGGCGCGGGGGTGGGTGTGGGCTGGGTGGAGGGGGCGGAGGAGGCCGGCGGCTCAGAGGGCTTGGCGCTGGGGGCGGTGGAGGGGGTGTCGGAGGGCTCCTCCGAGGGGCTCTCCTCCGCCGGCGGGGTGGTCTCGGGCAGGCCGGTCTCCTCCGGCGTGGGGGTGGGCTCGGTCTCCGGCGTGCCGGTGGGGCTCTCCACCGCGGGGGTGTCGGTCTCGGGGGCTGGCTCCTGGCTGCCGCCGCAGGCGGACAGCAGGCTCAGGCTGAGAACCCCGGCCAGGGCCAGGGCAAGAAAACGTCGATTCATACAGGGCTTTGCTCCTTTCTTTGATTTGCCCTATCTTGGACGGCACACCCCGGAAAAAAGTTCCCGCTTTTCCGCAAATTTTTACACAGGGATGGGCGCCCGCCCCGTCCCCCCTGTTCCGGGGCTTGCCAGGGCGGCCCTCCTCTGCTATCATAGAGCTGTCAAAAACCGGCGGAACAGCCGGAGGGGAGGATGCCCTATGGGATTTTTTGACCGCTTCCGGGGCCGGAAGCCGTCCAAGCGGCCCCACCGCCTGGTGTTTGAGGCGGAGAACCCGGACAACGGGTACATCACCTTCGAGTCCAAATGCAAGCCCCGGGTACACGTGGAGGACAGCTTCCCCCAGGAGGTGTACCAGGCCCTCTCGGCCCGGGAGGGGGGAGATGATCCAGGCCTTTGAGGAGATCATCTCCCGCTGTTACCTGGACCGGGACAGCCCGGAGCTCCTGTCGCAGGTGGACTGCTTCCCCGACATCCGCTATCTGACGGGAAATTACTACATCGCGGACGTCCGCTATCATCTGGCCTACCGGGACCGCCGGGGCCGATATTACCGGATCAAGGACGGGCAGTTCCGGAACGTGAGCTGGGTCGCCAATGAGCGGCGGGACACCTGGCTGCCCCTGGACAGCCCGGAGATCACCAGGCACTACGCGATCCTGATCACCGCCCGCCTGACCGGCAACGAGGACGGGGAGGAGGACGACTACATGGGCCTGGACGTGCGGGCGGAGCTGGACAGCCCGGACGAGCCCATCTGCTTCGAGATCCTCTCCCACGACGTCATCTGAACCGCCGGGGCGGCAAGCGGCTTCTGCCGCCGCCTCCCGGCCGTGAAGCCGCGCAGACAGGCAGACGCCGGATTGCCGCAGGGCAATCCGGCGTTTCCGCGCCTACAGCTTCCGCTCGAACCAGGCCAGGGCGATCAGCTCCGCGGCGAAGAGCACCACGTACATGCAGCCGAAGGCCAGGGTGAGGGCGGCGCAGACCTCCTCCCCCAGCACCCCCACGGGCAGGCGGCTGAGGATCAGCAGGGCCAGGCAGATCCATTGGCTCCAGGTGAGGGCGGCGCTCTTGCTGCGGAGCTTCACCAGCTGGCTACGCTCGTCCAGCTCGGCCAGCTTATCCGCCCGGCTCATGGCGGGGGAGAGGCTGCGCATCACAAAGGGGACGCCGAACACCAGGCAGGCCGCCATGAGGATGGTGCCCTTGACGTCGAAGCCGGTCCAGATGCTGGTGGCGAAGATGGCCAGGCCAATGGCCGTGAGGAACGCCCCGGTGGCAAAGCCCTTTTTGTTATAGATTTTCATACATCTGATCCTCCAGTTCCTTGTTTTCCTTCAGGCAGCACAGCTCCTCCACCGTGGTGCGGAACACCAGGGCGATGCGGTAGGCCAGCATCAGGGAGGGGCTGTACTGCCCCTTCTCCAGGGAGATGATGGTGCGGGACGACACGTGGACCAGGTCGGCCAGCTGCTGCTGGGTCAGGCCCGCCGCCTGCCGCAGCTCACGGACACGGGTTATCAAGGGACCACCTCCGGGCGGATATGAAGTTTACTTCATGAAGCTAGCTTCATATTACACGCTCCATCCCCCTTTGTCAAGGGGATCTTCCACTTTATTTTTGTCCTTTTGGAAAGTTTCCTTGACATTCACCCCTCGGCGTGCTATAACATAGATGGAAAGCAAACTTTCCAAAGGAGGTGTGCCCGTGAAAAACCGCCTGGAGGAGCTGCGGAAGGCGCGGGGGATCACCCAGGAGGAGCTGGCCGCCCTGCTGGAGGTATCCCGACAGACCATCAGCTCCCTGGAGAAGGGCCGGTACAACCCCTCGATCCTGCTGGCCTTCAAAATATCCCGGTACTTTGGGCAGAGCATTGAGGACATCTTTTTGTATGAGGAGGATGCGCAATGAAGAGGCGGAGAAATCGGGGCTGGGTGCTCTTCCTGCTGGGCCTGGCCCTGCTGCTGGGGGCCTGGCTGCTGCTGAAGCTGATTCCCGACCTGGACGCGGGACACTGGCGGGTGGTGCCCTTCCTGGCCCTGGGGGTGGGCTGCGGGCTGTTCGGCGGCGGCGCCGGGGAGCTGCTGGCCGTCCAGGCCATGAAGAAGCACCCGGAGCTGCAAAAGCAGCAGGAGATCGCGGAGAAGGACGAGCGCAACGTGGCCCTGGGCAACGCCGCCAAGGCCAAGGGGTACGACGTGATGACCTTTTCCTTTGGGGCCATGCTCCTGTTCTCCGCCCTGATGGAGGCGGATCTGGCCCTCACCCTGGTGCTGGTGGCCGCGTACCTGTTCATCCAATTTTACACCCTGTGGTGGCGCTTCAAGCTGGAAAAGGAGATGTGAGACATGGAACCCAAGGAATTTTTGGACTTTCTGGGCAGGCTGGAGAAGCTCAAGTGCAACACCCGCCACTCCTGGACCTCCACCGGCCGGCACGAGACGGTGGCCGCCCACTCCTGGCGGCTGGCGGTGATGGCCCTGCTGCTGAAAAACGAGCT
>CALWXU010000006.1 GCA_944385585.1 uncultured Flavonifractor sp. | reverse complement strand
GGGGCCCCCGCAGGCCGGAAGGCCTGTGGGGCTGGCTGCGACATCGATAAGCCCCGGAACCTGGCCAAGTCGGTGACTGTGGAATGAGGAGAGATGATATGAACGCCATCCTGTCGCAGCCCCGCATTCGCGCCTGCGGCGCGTACAAGCATTTTTTCGGAGAAAAAATCTTGATGCCGGGCGAATTTACTTCGCCCGAGCAGATAAAAGCAGAGGGGGCCCCCGCAGGCCGGAAGGCCTGTGGGGCTGGCTGCGACATCGATAAGCCCCGGAACCTGGCCAAGTCGGTGACCGTGGAGTGAGGAGAAGCGAATTGAAGAAGCTGTTTACTCTGGTTCTGGCCCTGCTCCTGGCCCTCTCCCTGGCCGCCTGCGGCGGGGGCGCGGGGACGGGGGAGCGGGTGGTGCGCTACGGCCTGTCCAACGCGTGGGACTCCCTGATGCCCTACAACAGCCCGTCGGGGAGCAACTACTCCCGCATCATCTACGATAAGCTCTACGACCGCCTGGCCTACGTCCACGCCGACGGTACCCTGGACCCCCGGGGGGCCGCCTCCTGGGAGAGCGCCGACGGCGGATATGCCGTCCTGTTCCATCTGGATGAGGGGGCGGCCTTTCACGACGGCACCCCGGTGACGGCGGCGCACTGGGCGGACACCATCGCCCTGCTGACCGACCCGGACTGCCCCACCCTGGGACGGGGCGCCTTCGCGGTGCTCGCCGGCACCGACGACAACGGCGCGGCGGTGGAAGGGGAGACGCTGGGGGCGGAGGCGGTGGACACATACACCCTCAAGCTCACCTTCAAGGCCCCCACCACGCCGGAGGACTTCCTGCTGGACAAAAACCGGGAGTACTACGTCCTGCCCACCCATCTGCTGGAGGGGACGGACCCGGCGGAGCTCATGACGCTGGAGCTGTGGGAGGCGCCCATCGGCTCCGGCCCCTGCAAATTCGTCTCCGAGACGCCGGGCAGCCAGCTGGTGCTGGAGGCCAACGGGGACTACCAGCTGGGGGCGCCCGGCTTCGACCGGCTGGTCATCACCGTGATCGACAAGTCCAACCTGCTCACCTCCCTGATCGCCGGGGATCTGGACTACTACGCCTTCGGCGGAAACGTGTCGGTGGAGGATGCCCAGGTGGCGCGGGAGGCGGGCCTGACGGTGGTGGAGGGCACGGTGCCCAACTACTTCTACGAGCTGATGCTCAACAACGAGACGATCCCCAGCGCCCAGGTGCGCCGGGCCATCGACCTGGCCCTGGACAAGGCGACGCTGTGCTTTCAGTCGGCCCAGGGCCTGGGGGAGCCGGCGGCCTCCGACCTGACCCCCGGCACGGGATATGACAGCGGCCTGACCTGGAGCCGGGACGTGGAGGGGGCGAAGGCCCTGCTGGAGCAGGGGGGCTATGACGGCCGGACCTATACCCTGGCCTGCACGTCCACCCGCGCCGGCCTGGCCGCCCTCATGCAGCAGGAGCTGGCCGAGGCGGGCATCTCTGTGGTCATCGAGACGGTGGATTCCGCCACCCTGTTCGCCGGCATGGCGGACGGGAAATATGACATGGCCATCGCCAGCCACACCCCCGGCGCCCTTCCCCTGTGGTTCACCGAGAGCCGGTTTACCCAGGGCAACAACATCTTCCACGTGGCGGATCTGACCCCCTACGCCGACTTCATCGCCGCCATCAAGGGGGAGGGCGACCCCGCGGCCCGGCAAGCCCTGGTGGCGGAGTTCCAGGCGTTCCTGGCGGAGGAGCGGCCCTTCATCCCCCTGTGGTTCAGCCGCACCCTCCACGTCCAGTCCCCGGCGGTGGACGGCATCGACTACCCCTCCTCCACCTTCTCCAACGAGAACGTGTGGGACTGGGAGTACCGGAGCGGCTGAGGCGGGCGCGCGCCGCCGCCGGGAAAAACGCAAAAGAGAAAACCTCCGTAGGGCCGGCCCATACGGCCCGTGCCCCCTTTGGGGGCCGGAAGTGCAGGAGGAATCGAGCTATGGGACGCTATATCCGCCGCCGTCTGCTGACGGCGATCCCCGTCTTTCTGGGCATCACCCTGCTGGTCTTTGGGATGCTCCACCTGGCCGCCGGCTCTGTGACCGACCTGATGGGGGAGGGGAGCGCCTCCAGCGCCGCCGAGAAAGCGGCGCTGGAGGCGTCTCTCGGCCTGGACCGGCCGCTGCCGGTCCAGTATCTGGACTGGCTCTCCGGCCTGCTCCGGGGGGATCTGGGGGAATCCTACCTCACCGGGAGGTCGGTGGCCGGGATGATCGCCCAGCGGGTGGGGCCCTCCCTGCTGCTGACGGGGACGGGGGTGCTGCTGGCCGTCGCCATCGCCCTCCCCCTGGGGATTCTGGCCGCCTGGCGGCCGGGCTCGGCCTGGGACAAGGCGGCCTCCGCCCTGTCCCTGGTCAGCTTCGGGGTGCCCGGCTTTTTCCTCTGCCTGGTGGGAATCCTGGTGTTCTCCGTGGTCCTGGGCTGGCTGCCCTCCCAGGGCATGTACGAGTACGGGGTGTTCACCGGCATAGGGGACCTGCTCCGCCACCTGGCGCTCCCCGCCGGGGTGGTGTGCCTCAGCGGCGTGGGGGAGCTGGTGAAGCAGACCCGCTTCGCCTGCCTGGAGGGGCTGGGGGAGGACTACATCCTCACCGCCCGGGCCAAGGGCCTGGGGGAGGGGGCGGTGATGGTGCGCCACGCCCTCCGCGGGTCGCTGATCCCCGTGCTCACCACCATCCTGAGCCACATCCCCCACATCATCGGCGGCTCGGTGGTGGTGGAGCAGGTGTTCGGCTGGCCCGGCATGGGCAGCCTGCTCTTTGACGGCATCGACAGCCGGGACGACGCCGTGGTCATGGGGGTGACGGTGGTGATCGCCCTCACCGTGCTCCTCACCAACCTGCTGCTGGACCTGGTCTACGGGCTGGCCGACCCCAGGGTGCGCTATGAGAAGGGGTGAGCGGAGCGGGAGGAGCCCCCTGGCGCGGCTCCTCCGGGACCGGCGGGCGGCGCTCTGCCTGGCCATTCTGGCGGCGGAGCTGCTGGCGGTGCTCCTGCTGCCCCCCCTGCTGGGGCTGGAGCCCTACGCCAGCGACCTGGAGGCCGGCTTCTGGGCGCCCCCCTCGGCGGCCCACCCCCTGGGCACCGACGACGTGGGGCGGGACCTCCTGGCCAGGCTGGTGTACGGCGGGCGGGTGTCCCTGGGGGTGGGGCTGTGCTCGGCGGCCCTCAGCGCCCTGGTAGGGGTGCCCCTGGGCCTGCTGGCGGGCTACCGCCGGGGGGCGTGGGAGTTCTGGATCATGCGCCTGGCCGACGTGCTCCAGAGCTTTCCCAGCATCGTGCTGGTGCTCTGCCTGGTAACCCTGGCAGGGCCGTCGGCGGTCAACCTGGTGCTGGTGCTGGGCCTGCTGGGGTGGACGGACATCGCCCGGCTGGTGTACGGCAACACCCTCTCGGTGCGGGAAAAGGAGTACGTCCTGGCGGCCCGGGCCCTGGGGGGGCGGACGGGGCGGATCCTGCGCCGGAACATCCTGCCCAACGTGATCTCCCCGGTGTGGTGCGCCCTCCCCCTGCGGGCGGGGCGGGCCATCCTGTCCGAGTCCAGCCTCAGCTTCCTGGGCGTGGGCATCCGCACGCCCCAGGCGTCCTGGGGCGGCCTGATCCAGTACGCCGCGAGCCTGCCGGTCCTGGCGGAGCGGCCCTGGGTATGGGTGCCGCCGGCGGCGTGCATGCTGCTCACCGTGTTCTGCCTCCAGGGGGTGGGTGACGGGCTGCGGGACGCGCTGGACTCCAAAATACGAAATCCTTCGCATAGGAAACTTAACAGTTTCTTCACAAAATCCGGGCCAAAATGTGATAAAATAAATTGAAAAGCGGAAAAAAGGCGGCCTTGGCCCGTTGATGGACCAGAGGCCGCTTTTTTCGGAGGAGGTGAGTGTGTATGGAAGAGCTGCAGGAAGAGGGAGAGAAGTATCAAAGGAGGCTTGACAGCGCGTAAATCAAAAAGAGAGGTGGAGCAATGCGGAAAAAACTCAAGGAAAAGATTTCGGAGGCGCTGACCTCAGTACTGCCCGTCACGGTCATCGTACTGATCCTCAGCTTTACATTGACCCCCATGCCCAACGGGACCATGCTCCTGTTCCTGCTGGGGGCGGCCATGCTGATTCTGGGCATGGGCTTTTTCTCCCTGGGCGCGGACGTGGCCATGGTGCCCATCGGGGAGCAGATGGGCCGCAAGCTGGGCGGCGGCAGCAGGCTGCCCGTGGTGGTCGTGGTCTGCTTTCTCATCGGCGTGTTTGTCACCATCGCCGAGCCGGACCTCCAGGTGCTGGCCAATCAGGTGCCGGCCGTTCCGGATATGGTGATCATCCTCACCGTGGCGGTGGGCGTGGGCGTGTTCCTGGTGGCGTCCATGCTGCGCACCCGGTTCAACCTGCCCCTGGCGCCCATCCTGCTGGTGCTCTATATCGGGGTGTTCGTCCTGTCCATCTTTGTGCCCAACGAGTTCCTGGCGGTGGCCTTTGACTCCGGCGGCGTCACCACCGGGCCCATCACCGTGCCCTTTATCATGGCCCTGGGTACTGGCCTGGCCACCTTTGGGGGCAAGGAGGAGGACAACTTCGGCATGGTGGCCATGTGCAGCGTGGGCCCCATCCTGGCGGTCATGATCCTGGGCGTCTGCTACCACTCCACGGATGTGGCCTATACCCCGTTTGATATCCCCCTGGTGCTCAACTCCCAGGACGCGGGCCGTGCCTTCCTCAACGGACTGCCCGCCTATATGGAGGAGGTGGCCCTGGGCCTGCTGCCCATTGTGGTGTTCTTTGCCCTGTTCCAGATCATCTCCATCCGCCTCAAGAAGCGCGCGGTGATCAAGATCGTTGTGGGCATGGTCTATACCTACATCGGCCTGGTCCTGTTCCTCACCGGCGTCAACGTGGGCTTTATGCCCGCGGGCTACTACCTGGGCAGCACGCTGGCGGAGCTGCCGGTCTACTGGATCCTGGTCCCCATCGGTATGATCGTGGGCTACTTCATCGTGGCGGCGGAGCCGGCGGTCCACGTGCTCAACAAGCAGGTGGAGGAGGTCACCAGCGGCGCTATCCCCCAGAAGGCCATCGGCCTGGCCCTGTCCATCGGCGTGTCCATCTCCATCGGCCTGGCCATGCTGCGGGTGTGCCTGGGCATCCCCATCTACTACCTGCTGGTGCCAGGCTATGCCATCGCCCTGTCCCTGATGTTTGCCGTCCCCAAGATCTTCACCGGCATCGCCTTTGACTCCGGCGGCGTGGCCTCCGGCCCCATGACGGTCACCTTCCTGCTGCCCCTGACCATGGGCGCCTGTGAGACCCTGGGCCGGGATGTGCTGACAGACGCCTTCGGCGTGGTGTCCATGGTGGCCATGACGCCGCTGATCACCATCCAGCTGCTGGGCCTGTTCTACAAGTGGAAGGTGCGCCGCACCCAGGAGGTCACCCCGGCTGAGGAGCTGGAGATCCAGCTGGTGGACGGCATCATCGACTATGACGACGAGGAGGTGGAGGCATGAGCGGCGGGAAGAAGCTGCCCCGGCTGAAGCTGATGGTCACCATCATCGACCGGGACAAGGGGGCCCAGGCGGTGAGCCTGTTCCGCGCCCACAACCTGCACTTTGACTACCTCTGCATGGGCCTGGGCACGGCCAGCTCCAAGATCCTGGACTACTTCGGCCTGTCCGAGACGGAGAAGGATGTGGTATTCAGCCTGGTGCCGGAGCCCTGCGTGGAGAAGATCCTCCGCCTGACGGCGGAGAAATTCCAGATCCACCGGCCCGGGCAGGGCATCCTGTTTACCGTGCCCCTGTCCGGCGTGAGCGCACAGGTCCCCCATGTGCTGTGTAAGGAGGAATATCTGGCCCGGGAGGGAACGGAAGAGGAGGCGGAATCCATGGAACAGACGACGCAGTACACCCTGATTCTGACGGTGGTCAACCACGGGAACGTGGACGCCGTCATGGACGCGGCCCGGGGCGAGGGCGCCCGGGGCGGCACCGTGCTCTATGCCCGCCGCGTGGGCATGGAGGATATGGAGAACATGCTGGGCTTCACCTTCCAGCCGGAGAAGGAGGTCGTGGCCATCCTGACCCCCAAGGAGCACAAGCGGGGCATCATGGAGGCAATCAACCGCGCGGCTGGCCTGACGACCGAGGCCAGGGGCATCCTCTTCTCCCTGCCTGTGGATGATCTCATCGGCCTGCAGCCCCCCATTGAGGGGAAGCGGGAGGAGGAATAGCCCGGATATCGGTTCCATAAGCTGCATATGCACCAGTGACGGCTCTTTTCTCGCCTGGAGTGCGTGCGCACGCCTCTGCCGGGCAAATATTTTACGCCATTGGTCGTTTTAATAGGGATGAAAAGAGATCAGGCCCGGTGTGGGACAGAGAAAGGAGATACCTCGCCATGACAAAAATTGTGGAGCTGAACGACCGCAGGCAGTTTCGCATCCTGCTCAACCCGGTGCGGCAGGACATCCTCCACCTGCTGCGCCGCACAGGCCGTCCCATGACGGCCAGCGCGGTGGCGGACCGGATGATGCTCTCACCCACCGCCGCCCACGAGCATCTGAGGAAGCTGGTGGAGCTGGGCGTGGCCGAGCGGGCAGCGGTCAGCGGCAGCCCAGCCGCCCACTACCGGCTTGCGGATGTGGAGATCCATCTCAACCTGGGACGGATGGACGAGTACCGGGGAGAGCGCGAGGCCCTTGCCGCCCAGCTGGTGGACGGCACCTTCCGGCGCGTCCTCCATACGGCGGAGGCCGGCGGCGTGAAGGGGGAGGCGGACTGCCAGCTGTTCAAATTCGGCGCACTCCACCTGAAGCCGGAGGAACGGGTGGAGCTGGCCGGGCTTATCGACAGCTATCTCCGCACCCATGGCACCTCCAAGCCTGGGGCGGAAAACTGGGAATATGTCCTTATGGCCTACCGGGCCGATGACAGATGAGGAAAAGGGGGGCGGGCCCATAGGGCCCGCCCCCCTTCTCCGGTTACAGGCCCAGCGTGTCCGCCAGATCGGCCCGCATATGGTTCATCTTGCGGCCGGCCCGCCGGGCCATCCGGCGCATGTCGGGGCTCTGCATCCCCTTGGCGGCCACGGCCATTCCAATGGCCGCACCGGCCAGAACGCCCAGGCCCATGCCCTCCAGAAACGCGTGCTTTGTCATGCTGATTCGCTCCCTTCTGCATCTGCGTCCGAGGATAGTATAGCCGGAAATCCGGAAAAAACCGCTGCTAAATATTGTGTTTCCGCCTGTTTCAAGGTATAATACAAAAAGAGAGATCATGGAGGAGGGGAGACGGGAGCGTGCGCCTGTGTCCTCCTCTTTTTGTGTGCGCCGGCGGGCGCGGAAAAGGGGTTTCGTGAAAGGAGTGATTTCGTGAAGCTGTTGATACGGCAGGGGCGGCTGGTGGACCCGGTGGGGGGGATCGGCGGCGTGATGGACGTGCTGCTGGAAAACGGCAGGGTGGCGGTGATCGGGAGCAACATCACCGAGCCGGACGCCCAGGAGATTGACGCCAGGGGCCTGACCGTATGCGCGGGGCTGGTGGATATGCACGTGCACCTGCGGGAGCCGGGCTTTGAGCACAAGGAGACGGTCGAGACCGGGGCGGCGGCGGCGGCCCACGGGGGGTTCACCTCCATCGCCTGCATGCCCAACACCCGGCCGGCCACCGACAGCCCGGAGCGCATTGACTACATCAAGCAGAAGGCCGCCCAGGCCTGCGGCGTCCACGTCTGGCCCATCGGGGCGGTGACGGTGGGGGAGTCGGGGCAGGAGCTGACCAACTTCGAGGCCCTGAAGGAGGCCGGGGCGGTGGCCCTGTCCGACGACGGGGTGCCGGTGCAGAACGCCAACCTGATGCGGGACGGGCTGATCCTGGCCCACCGGCAGAACCTGACCATCCTGTCCCACTGCGAGGACGCGGACATGGTGAAGAACTACGCGGTGAACGAGGGGCGGGTCTCCCGGCAGCTGCGGCTCAACGGCCGGCCCGCCATCGCCGAGGAGCTGATGGTGGCCCGGGACGCCATGCTGGCCGAGGAGACCGGCGGGGCGGTGCACATCTGCCACATCTCCACCGCCAAGTCGGTGGCCCTGGTGCGGCGGTACAAGCGCAAGGGGGTGCAGATCACCTGCGAGACCTGCCCCCAGTACTTCTCCCTCACCGAGGACGAGATCCTCACCCAGGGCGCCCTGGCCCGGGTGAACCCGCCCCTGCGCACCAAATCGGATGTGGAGGCCATCATCGAGGGCCTGAAGGACGGCACCATCGACGCCATCGCCACCGACCACGCCCCCCACTCCGCCGAGGAGAAGGCGAGGCCCCTCACCGAGGCCCCCAGCGGCATGGTGGGGCTGGAGACCGCCCTGGCCGTGACCCTGACCTACCTCTACCACACCGGGGAGATGAGCCTGTCCGACATCCTGCGCAAGCTCACCATCAACCCGGCCTGTATCCTCCGCCTGCCCACCAAGGGCCGGCTGTCCATCGGGGCGGACGGCGATATGGTGATCTTCGACCCGGACCAGGAGTGGGTGGTGGACCCCAGCCGGTTCGCCTCCAAAGGGCGCAACACCCCCTTCGGCGGGAAAACCTTAAAGGGAAAAGTAAAATATACCATTGTAGGCGGCCGGGTCGTCTACCGGGAAGGAGAATAAGACATGTCCTTTGACGTGCTGCAGGAGAAGATCATCGCGCTGAAAAACCCCACGGTGGCGGGGCTGGACCCCAAGCCGGAGTATGTGCCGGAGCACATCCGGCGGCAATCCTACGGCAGGTACGGCGAGACCCTGGAGGGGGCGGCCGACGCCGTGCTCCAGTTCAACAAGGGCCTCATTGACGCCCTGTGCGGCATCGTCCCCGCCGTCAAGCCCCAGTCCGCCTACTATGAGCGGCTGGGCTGGCACGGCATGTCCGCGCTGGAGCAGACCATCCGCTACGCCCACGAGGAGGGCATGTACGTCATCGCCGACATCAAGCGGGGGGACATCGGCTCCACCGCGGAGGCCTACGCAGACGGCTGGCTGGGGGCCTCCAGGGTGGGGGAGAAGCTGTGTCAGGGCTTTGACGCCGACTGCGTCACCCTCAACGGCTACATGGGGGCGGACAGTGTCAACCCCTTTTTGAAGGTGGCGTGCGAGCGGGACAAGAGCGTGTTCATCCTGGCCAAGACCTCCAACCCCGGCTCCGGTGAGCTGCAGAACGTCACCGCCGGGGAGGGCGACACGGTGTACGGCCTCATGGCCGACCTGATCGAGAAGTGGGGCGCGGGCACCGAGGGGAAATACGGCTACACCCGGGCCGGCGCGGTGGCCGGGGCCACCTACCCCGAGGAGCTGCAGAAGCTCCGCGCCCGGATGCCCCACACCTTCCTGCTGGTGCCCGGCTACGGCGCCCAGGGCGGCACCGCCGAGGACGTGCAGTACGCCTTCCAGGCCGGGGGGAAGGGCGCCATCGTCAACTCCTCCCGGGGCATCATCTGCGCCTGGCAAAAGACCGGGAGGAACGGGGAGGACTACCAGGAGGCGGCCCGGAACGCCGCCATCGCCATGCGGGACGACATCTGCCGGTTCGTCTCCTTTGCGTAACCGGACAGCAGAAGGACAGAGGGGGATTTGCTCCATGCCGATACAAAAGCGCTGCACCGTGGTGGGGATGACACGGCTCAACCCCACCACCTACTGGATGGTTCTGGAGGTGGGGAAGATGGTGGAGGAGCTGGGCCTCCGGGCCGGGCAGTTTCTCCACGTGGCCTGCGGGGAGGGGAATCTCCTCCGCCGGCCCATCTCGGTGGCCCTCGCCTATCCGGACGAGCCGGAGGACACAGCCGCCCTGATTTTTGAGGTGAAGGGGGAGGGCACCCGCTGGCTCTCCCGCCGGCAGGCGGGGGACCAGGTGGACGTGATCGGCCCCCTGGGCAACGGCTTTGCCGTGGAGCAGGGGGGGCGCTACCTCCTGGTGGGGGGCGGCATCGGCGTGCCCCCTCTGCTGGGCTATGGCGAGTGCTTCCAGAAAAACGCCGTGGCGGTGCTGGGGTTCCGCTCTGCAGACCGCGTGATTCTGGCCGACCGTTTCCAGGCGTGCTGTGAAGAAGTGTATCTCTGTACAGACGACGGAAGCGCCGGGCGGCACGGCTTTGTGGACGCCCAGGTGCGGGATATCCTGGAAAAAGATCAGAGCTTCACGGCTGTTCTGGCCTGCGGGCCGAGGCCCATGCTGAAAAACGTGGCGGCCGCGGCCGCCGAATTCGGCGTGCCCTGCCAGGTGTCCATGGAGGAGCGGATGGCCTGCGGCGTGGGGGCCTGCCTGGGCTGTGCCATCCAGATGGCCGACGGTACCATGAAGCACGTCTGCAAGGATGGGCCGGTCTTTGACGCGGAGGAGGTGGACTGGAATGTCTGAGCGGGAGAAGCGTTTCGATTGTCCGGAGGCGGCCGGCGGGCCGGTCTGCACGCCTGAGCCGGAAAGGGCCCGTATTTCCGGCTCCGAGACCGTCCGCCCGGAGAAAAAGTCCTTTGCCGTGGACCAGTCCGTCACCCTGGCCGGGGTGTGCATGAAGAACCCCGTCGTGGTGGCCTCCGGCACCTTCGGGTTCGGCCGGGAGTACGGCCAGTTCTACGACCTCAGCGAGCTGGGGGGGATCTGCTGCAAGGGCCTGACCCTCCACCGCCGGGAGGGCAACCCGCCCCCCCGCATCGCCGAGACCCCCATGGGCATCCTCAACTCCGTGGGGCTCCAGAACCCCGGGGTGGACGCCTTCATCGAGCACGAGCTGCCTGAGCTGCGCAAGCACGAGCTGGCGGTGATCGCCAACATCTCCGGCAGCACGCCGGAGGAGTACGGCGTCATGTGCGGGAAGCTCTCGGCGGCGGGGGTGGACCTGATCGAGGTCAACATCTCCTGCCCCAACGTGAAGGCCGGCGGCCTGGCCTACGGCACCCGGCCGGAGCTGGCCGCCGAGGTGACGGCGGTGGCCAAGGCCCACGCCGGAACGGTGCCGGTGATGGTGAAGCTCTCCCCCAACGTCACCGACATCACCGAGATCGCCAGGGCCGCGGCGGACGCGGGGGCGGACGCCCTGTCCCTGATCAACACCCTGCGGGGGATGCGCATCGACGTGCGCACCCGGCGGCCCATTTTGAGGATGAACACCGGCGGCCTGTCCGGCCCCGCCGTGCTGCCCGTGGCGGTGCGCATGGTGTGGGAGGTTCACCAGGCCGTGGATCTGCCCATCCTGGGCATGGGCGGGGTATCCAAGGGGGAGGACGCGGCCCAGCTCATGCTGGCCGGGGCCTCCGCCGTGGCGGTGGGCACCGCCTGCTTTGCCGACCCCTACGCCCCCGTCAGGGTGCGGGACGGGCTGGCGGAGCTGGCCGAGGAGCAGGGTCTGGCCCGGGTGGCCCAGCTCACCGGCGGCGTGCTGCCCTGGTAGGGGGGCGCCTATGGAGCGCAACAGCTGTTACCTGTCCCTCACCGTGGCCGAGGCGGCCCGCACCGTGTCTAAGCTGGTGGAAAAGGCGGGGCTTACCAGCAAAATGGTGGACTGCCACGAGCTGCGGCAGGGGGACGAGCTGCGGGGCATGGTGCTGATTTTTGAGAAATACTTCATCCGGACGGGGAGCCGCCTGACCATGACGGCGGTGCTCGACAGCCTGGAGGGCCGCACCCGGCTCTACTGGGTGGTCACCGGCGGCGCAGGGGCATTCCAGCAGAGCGGCGACAGCAAAACCGCCGCGGAGGAGTACAGCGAGGCCCTGCGGCAGAAGCTGTTCCCCTACCTGGCCTGAGCGGAGAAGGGAGCGTAACATGGACAGCTATTTTGTGTCCCTGGATGTGGTGGACTGCGCCAACCGCATCCGGGAGGCGGTGTTTGACAGCGTCACCGGCGAGGAGATCGACGCCTACGCCATAAACCACCCCAGCGGAGGCCGGTGCATCGTGCTGGTGTTTGAAAAGCACTACTACCGGGCGGGCAACCGGCTCACCCTCACCGTCACCCTGGACGACTTCACGGGCAGGACCCGGGTCCACTGCGCCAGCGGCGGGGGCGGAGAGGGCCTGTTCCGCTTCGACTGGGGCGCGGGGGACTCCTTCGAGGGAGTCGTCCACGACGCGCTGGACGGCTGCCGGATCTAAAGAAGGAACGCCGGCGGCGGGGCGGTTCGGAATGGCGCGGCATCCGCGCCTGCCCGGCGGAGCGGCGGCCCCGGCTGGCAGAGAATACCCTGCAGGAGAGGGAAAGAAATGGATTTCAGAGGTGCAGCACAGCCATGACAACCGTCTACTTGATCCGCCACGCGGAGGCGGAGGGAAATCTCTACCGCCGTGTCCACGGCTGGTACGACAGCCTGATCACCGAGAACGGCTACCGGCAGATCGCGGCCCTGCGGGGCCGCTTTGCCGAGGTGCCCATCGACGCGGTGTACGCCAGCGACCTGTTCCGCACCAGGACCACCGCCCGGGCCGTCTACCTGAGCCACGGCCTGGAGCTCCGCACCACCCCGGGCCTGCGGGAGATCTCCCTGGGCGCGTGGGAGGACAGGCCCTGGGGCGCGCTGGAGCAGGAGGACGCCCTGAACCTGATCCGCTTCAACCACAGCGCCCCGGAGTTCCGGGTGCGGGGCGGCGAGACCTTTGCCCAGGTGCAGGAGCGCATCAAAAAGACGGTGTTCCAGCTGGCCGCCGCCCACCCGGGCCAGACCATCGCCCTGTTCTCCCACGGCACCGCCATCCGCTGCCTCCAGGCGGCCATCCGGGGCCTGGGGCCCGGCCAGATGGACGGCCTGGGTCACAGCGACAACACGGCGGTGACCTGCCTGGAGATCGAGGGGGACCGGGCCCGCACCGTCTTTGAAAACGACAACACCCACCTGCCGGAGGAGATCTCCACCCTGGCCCGCCAGCGGTGGTGGAAGGCCCGGGACGGGGGGAGCGGCGACGCCAACCTGTGGTTCCGCCCGCTGGACATGCGGAAGGAGGCGGAACGCTTCCGGGCCGCCCGCCACGAGGCTTGGCAGAGCATCCACGGCACGTCGGCGCCCTTTGACGGGGACGGCTTTGTGAAGGACGCCCTGCGCTGCTGGAAGCAGGGGCCAAACAAAGCGGTCCTATGGGCCATGCGCCGGGACGAGCCAGCCGGCGTCCTCCACCTGGATCTGGAGCGGGATGCCGGCCAGGGCGCGGGCTACATACCATTTTTCTATATGATGCCCCAGCTGCGCTGCCAGGGCCTGGGGGTGCAGCTGCTGGGGCAGGCGGTGTCCACCTTCCGCCCCCTGGGCCGCACCCGCCTGCGCCTGCGCTGTGCGCCGGACAACCTGCGGGCCCAGCGCTTCTATCAGAAGTACGGCTTCGTCAAGGTGGGGGAGGAGCAGGGGGCCCGGGTGCCTCTGGATATCCTGGAGAAGGACATCGGATATACTGTAAAAGAAGATTGGATGAACCTATGAATCAGTTTTTACCCGTCAGCATTGCGGATATGCGGGACCGGGGGTGGGACGGCTACGACTTCCTGCTTATCACCGGCGACGCCTATGTGGACCACCCCTCCTTCGGCCCGGCCATCATCTCCCGGGTGCTGGAGGCCGAGGGCTACCGGGTGGCCATCCTGGCCCAGCCGGACTGGCGGAGCGCCGAGGCCTTCAAGGCCCTGGGCCGCCCCCGGCTGGGGGTGATGCTGTCCAGCGGCAACATCGACTCCATGGTGGCCCACTACACCGCGGCCAAACGCCGCCGCCACGACGACGCCTATTCCCCGGGAAACCGGGCCGGCCTGCGGCCAGACCGGGCGGTGATCGTCTACGCCAACCGGGTGCGGGAGGCCTTTGGCGACATCCCGCTGGTCATCGGCGGGCTGGAGGCGTCCCTCCGCCGCTTCGCCCACTACGACTACTGGGAGGACAAGGTGCGCCGGGCGGTGCTCCTTGACAGCCAGGCCGACCTGCTGGTCTACGGCATGGGGGAGACCGCCACCCGGGAGATCGCCGCCCGCCTGGCCTCCGGCACCCCCGTGGGGGAGATCACCGACGTGCGGGGCACCGCCTTTCTCGCGCGCGACCCCTCGGCCTGCGCCTATCCCAAGATAGAGTGCCCCTCCTTTGAGGAGGTGTCCGCCGACAAGCGCGCCTATGCCCAGGCCAACCAGATTCAGTACGAGGAGCACGACCCCATCCGGGGGAGGGCCATCCTCCAGCGCCACGGGGACCGGCTGCTCATCGTCAACCCGCCGGCCATGCCCCTGACCACCCAGGAGCTGGATTTTGTGGCGGAGCTGCCCTACGTGCGGGAGCCCCACCCCATGTACGATGAGATGGGAGGGGTGCCGGCCATCGAGGAGGTGCGCTTCTCCGTGGCCCACAACCGGGGGTGCTTCGGGGCGTGCAGCTTCTGCTCCCTGGCCTTCCACCAGGGGCGGATCATCTCCTCCCGCAGCCATGAGAGCGTCCTGCGGGAGGTGGAGGCCCTGACAAAGCACCCCGGCTTTAAGGGCTACATCCACGACGTGGGGGGGCCCACCGCCAACTTCCGCCGGCCCGCCTGCAAAAAGCAGATGAAGGCGGGCCTGTGCCGGAACCGGGCCTGTCTGGCCCCCGAGCCCTGCCCCAACCTGGACGCCGACCACACCGACTACCTGATGCTGCTGCGCAAGATCCGGGCGGTGCCGGGGGTGAAGAAGGTGTTCATCCGCTCCGGCATCCGGTTTGACTACATGCTGAAGGACCAGAGTGGGGAGTTCTTCGCCGAGCTGGTGAAGCACCACGTGTCCGGCCAGCTGAAGGTGGCGCCGGAGCACTGCGTGGACGGCGTGCTGGACTACATGGGCAAGCCCCACATCGCCGTGTATGAGAAGTTCCGGCAGAAGTACCAGCGGCTCAACCAGAAGTACGGCAAGGAGCAGTACCTGGTGCCCTACCTCATGTCCTCCCACCCGGGCTGCACCCTGGACGACGCGGTCCGGCTGGCGGAGTGGCTCAACCGCTCGGGGCGGCAGCCGGAGCAGGTGCAGGACTTCTACCCCACGCCGGGCACCCTGTCCACCTGCATGTACTACACCGGCATCGACCCCCGCACCATGGAGCCGGTGTATGTGCCCAGAGACCCCCGCGAGAAGGCCATGCAGCGGGCCCTGATGCAGTGGAAGCGGCCGGAGAAGCGTCCCCTGGTGCGGGAGGCCCTCCGCCGGACCCACCGGGAGGATCTGATCGGCTACGGCAAGCACTGCCTGCTCCGGCCCGGCAAGCCCGCCAAGGAGGGGGAGCGGACGGCGGGGAGGGGCGCTCCGGAGAAGGGGAGGTCTGCCCCCGGGCGGGCCTCTGCCAGGGGCGGGGAGCAGAAGCAGCCCCGCCAGCGCCCGGCCAAAAAGGCGGGCTGGGCGGCGGCCAAGCCCAAGAAGAACGCCCGTCCCCGGAAGGGGAGGGGGCGCGGATAGCGCGGACAGCCAGGCGGGGCCCGGCCGGATCATCGGCCGGGGCCCGCCTTTTCCGTGAAAAAAGTTTGCCCCGGCGGGGCGGACGTATTGTTTTGCCGGGGAAAATGTTGTACAGTATCCATAAGCATCCGAAATAGCCGAGGCTGGGAGGAAATCTGGCGGCAGCCCCAGCCGTCCGACGAATCGGGGCAATCCAAAATCTATGGAAAGTGAGGAAGAGATCCCATGAAAAAGCGCGTGTTATCCCTGCTCCTGTCTCTGGCGATGCTGATTTCCCTGCTGCCCGCCGCCCTGGCGGCCTCTCCCACCCAGGTGGTGGCCCTGAAGCTTAACAGCCCCTGGTGCGTCATCGGCTCCGAGACCACCACCATCGACACCTCCAACAGCCAGGTGGTGCCCGTGGCGGAGAGCGGGCGCACCCTCCTGCCCATCGCCCGGGTGCTGGAGGCCTTCGGCGGCAGCGCCACCTGGGTCCCTGAGACCAACGGCGTGCTGTGCAGCCTCAACGGCGTGGAGGTGGAGCTCACCATCGGCTCCAACGCCGCCCTGGTCGACGGACAGCCGGTGACCATGGACGTGCCCGCCCGGGCCATGAACAACCGCACCTTTGTGCCTGTGCGCTTTGTCAGCGAGAACCTGGGCCTGACGGTGGAGTACGAGCCCACCAACCAGATCGTGGTGGTGGCCGACGGCGCGGTGGACGCCAGCGCCCTCACCAGCCTGTCTCAGGTCCAGACCCTGATTGAAAAGACCACCCCCAAGGCGGACCCCACCACCCTCACCCAGCAGAGCTATTCCCTGCCCTCCGGCACGGTGAGCGCCAAGGTGATCACCGTCAACATGAACGATTCCCGGGTGAGCGTCCGGGCCAACCTGCCAGACGGCAAGCTGAACAATACCCGCTCCTTCTCCGACATCTGCGCCTCCTCCGGCGCGGTGGCGGTGATCAACGCCAACTACTTCAACTCCTACGACGAGATCCAGGACCCCATCGGCCACGTGATGGTGGACGGCGAGTTCCTCTATGCCTCCACCGGCATGGCCTCCATCGGCATCACGGCCGACAACAAAATGACCTTCGGACGCCCGCCCATGTTCTTCCGGGTCAAGACCACCGACAGCGGCACGGCCCAGGAGTGGTCCGGCTTTGAGGTCAACGTCCTGTCCCAGTTTGCCAACCAGTCGGTGCTCTACACCCCGGCCCGGGGCGCCTCCTTCCCGGTGACCTACCCCGGCGCCGTGCTGGTGGTGGAGAACGGCGTCACCACCAACTACCGCACCGTCTCCAGCGGCGAGACCATCACCATCCCCGCCAACGGCTTCGTGCTCTACTCCAGCACCGAGGTCACCTCCACCACCTGGTATCAGATCCCCCAGATGGGCCGCGCCGTGGCGATTGAGCCCTACCTGTACGCCAACGTGGACCCGGAGGGCTTTGAGCTGGAGGGCGTGCAGACCATCGTGTCCGGCGGCCCCTCCCTGATCAAGGACGGCGCCGTGGTGAGCCAGATGGAGGCCGTCTTTGCCACGGATCCCAGCCGGTTCAGCGCCAACAGCTCCGCCCCCCGCACCGCAGTGGGCGCCACGGCGGACAACAAGCTCCTCCTGGTCAGCGTCTCCTCCGCCACCATCCAGCAGATGCGGGAGCTGATGAGCCAGCTGGGCTGCGTGAACGCCTTCTGCCTGGACGGCGGCGGCTCCACCGCCATGTACTACAAGGGGCAGACCCTGGCCAGCCCCGGCCGTCAGCTGACCACCACCCTGCAGGTCTTTGTCAACGAATAAAACGGCATGCGAGAGGGCCGGAAGCGGAAGCTTCCGGCCCTTCAGCGTGTCGAAAAAGCGGCAAAGCCGCTTTTTCGAGAAAGATTGCATGGTGGGAGGGGCTCGTTTTCTTGCGAAAAAGTCACCCCTTCCACCATGAGAAGTGTCATTTCCAAGGCACATGTCCTTGGAAATGACGGATTTTGATTTGATTCCTGCGGCTGCGGCCGCAGGAACTCTGCGAGGCTTTCCTTCGGGGAGGGTTTTTCGACAGCCTGGAGGGCCGGAAGCGGAAGCTTCCGGCCCTCGTTTTATGACGGGAGGTCGTTAACCGTCAGCCGGGGCAGGCGGGGCCCCAGGCGGGAGAGCAGCTCGTTGGTGATGGTGCCGGCGGCCAGAGCGGTCTGCCCGGCGAACAGCTCCGCGGGGCCGTCCCGGCCGACCAGGGTGGCGATGTCGCCGGGGGAGACGTCCGGAATGTCGGTCACATCCACCAGCAGCTGGTCCATGCACACCAGGCCGGCCACAGGGGCCGGCTGGCCGTGGAGGAGCACCCGCCCCGCCCCGCTGGACAGGCTCCTGGGCCAGCCGTCGGCGTAGCCGATGGCCAGGGCGGCCAGCACCGTGGGCCGCCGGGCCGTGAAGGAGCCGTCATAGCCCGCCGCCTCCCTCGCCTCCAGGCGGTGGAGCTGGGCCACCCGTGCCCGGAGGGAGAGGACGGGCCGCAGCTCCACCGCCGAACGGGTATGGTGCGACGGAGCGCTGAATACCCCGTAGAGGGCGATGCCCGGCCTGGCGTAATCGCAGGGCAGGCCGCCGTAGTTGAGCAGGCCGTAGCTGCCCTGGAAGTGGACCGCCCCCGGGTCAAACCCGGCCCTGCGCAGCCCCTCCACCGCCTGCTGGAACCGCCGGAGCTGCTCCTGGGTGCGCGCCTGGCTGGCCTCGTCCAGGGCCTCCGCGTCGGACAGGTGGGTGAACACGCCGGTGACCTTCAGGCTCCGGCAGGCAAAGGGGGCCACCAGGCCCTCCACGTCGTCCCAGGGGATGCCCAGCCGGTGGAGGCCGGTGTCGATCTTCAGGTGCACCGCAATCCGATGTCCGGCGGCGTCCAGGGCCCGGGCGTGTTCGGCACTGACCACGGTCTGGGTCAGGCGGCAGCGGGCCAGCAGGGGAACCTCCCGGGGGCCGGTGTACCCCAGCACAAGGATGGCGCCCCGCACGCCGCCCCGCCGCAGGCGCGCACCCTCGGAGGCGGTGGCCACGGCGAAGGCGCGGATGCCCTCCCCGGCACAGATGCGGGCCACGGTCAGGTCTCCATGGCCGTAGGCGTTGGCCTTCACCACCGGCATGAGCCTTCCGCCCTGGGGCAGCAGGGCGGAGAGGGCGGACAGGTTGTGCCGCAGGGCGGCGGCGTCGATCTCAATCCACGCCCTCCCCCTGGGGTCGGCCCTGGCGGGGCGGAGAAAGGCAAAGGGGAGGGCCAGCAGGGCGGACAGGAGCACCACCGCCCCGTAGTGGCCCAGGCTGTTGTCCACCAGCGCTCCGGTGAGGCCAACCACCCGCGCCCCGCCCCGCACCAGCACGATGCACCAGGGGTGGAGCACATAGATGGCCGCCGTCCACCCACGGAGGGCGGGGATGGCCGGCAGCTCCAGGGCGGCCAGCCACAGGAGGAGAAACCCTACGCACAGGGGGAGGGTGAGGTAGAGGGCGTCGAACCGGGCCAGCGAAAAGTGCTTGACCAGCAGGCCCTCCGCCGTCAGCAGGGCCAGGGAGACCAGCAGGCCAGCCCTGTACCGCCCGGCCCCACCCCGCCGGGGCCGCTGGGCCAGCCAGCCCCCCAGCAGCAGGAAGATGGGGGTGGAGAACAGGCCGTTGCGGGTGTAGTCGAAGCAGAGGAACATCCCCTCGTAGGCGGCACGTACCGGCGGCAGGGCGGCGGTGAGGCCGTACCAGCTGTCCCCCAGCAGGCCGATCAGGTAGAGGAGCACCGCGGGCAGCCAGGCCCGCTTTCCAAGCCCCCGCACCAGGGCCCAGACGATGCAGGCCCCCAGCGCCAGGGCGGGGAAGTACCACAGGTGGTAGAAGGTGCCGTTGAAGAAGATGTCCCGCAGCAGGGCGGCCCCGCTGTCCTGGAGGGTGTGGTTGTAGAGGTTCAGGGGCAGGTAGAGCAGGGCGGACAGGAGATAGAGCAGCAGGGTTTTCTTCAGAAAGGGCCCCAGGGCCGCCACCCCCTCCCGCCGGAGCCTGGGCACCAGGAACCAGCCGCTGACGGCGAAGAAGAAGGGGACGGCAATCCGCCCCCAGATGTCGGTGAGCAGGTCGTTGGCAAAGGGGCTCACCGACAGCAGGGGCCCGGTGTGGATGGCCGCCACCAGCAGGGCGGCGGGGAGGCGGAAGCGGTCAAAGCCCCCCAGTGTGTTTCCCCTCATCCCGCGTCCCTCCACACCGTCAGCACCACGCCGCCCTCGTTGGTGTCGGACTGCTGGCAGGGCACCCGGGCGGGGAGCTCCAGCCCCGCCGCCTGCTCCGCTGGCACATAGCTGATCTCAAACCTCCGGCCCAGCCCCTGATACCGCAGGGGCTCTGACCCCAGGGGGAAGTCGTGGAGCCACGCCAGGTACTCCTCCAGCACCAGGTGGTGCTTCTCCATCAGCTTGGCGTGGGGCCAGCCCACGTAGCGGAAGTGCCACGGCTCGTGGCCGATGCCGGTGACGGCCTCCTTGCCCCTGGGGTAGCGGAGCACAAAGCCGTAGTCGGCGGCCCGGCGGCGCAGGGCCCCGCAGGGGCCGTCGTCGGGAAAGGCGGGGCAGAGGAAGTCGATGTCCGGCCGCCTCTCTCCCAGGTCGATGGCCAGGCCGGTCTGGTGCTCGCTGCACCCGGGGCGGGCCACGTAGGTCTCGGTGAAGGCCTGCCCGTGCTCGGCCAGGGAGCCGTCCCAGATGGCCTGCTGCTCGGAGCGGGGGCGGTAGCCGCTCACCGGCACGATGGCGGCCCTGCCGTCCACAGCGGTGAGCAGCTGGTCCAGCATGACCCTGGCCCGCTGGTGGAGCCGGATCTGGGGGCGGCTGCCGTCCACGGGCGACAGGGCCTCCGCCTCCGGCTCCCCGGCCAGGGGGTGGGCCCGGTTCACCAGATACAGCGTGCCCCTCATGCGCCCACCGCCAGTCCGATCAGCTTGTCCAGCAGCTGGGGGAAGTCCAGGCCGACCCCCTTCATCATGCTGGGGTAGCGGCTGTGGGCGGTGAAGCCGGGGATGGTGTTGATCTCGTTGAACACGATGTGCCCGCCGGGTGTGAGGAACAGATCCACCCGGGCGAAGCCCCGGCACTCCAGGGCCCGGTAGAGCACCTTGGCCGTCTCCTGGATCTCCGCCGCCTTTTCCGGGGCGATGCGGGCGGGCACGTGGATGGCGGAGGTGACCAGATGGTACTTCTCCGTGAAGTCGAAGAACCCGCCGGACAGCTCAATCTCGTCCACCAGCCCCACGGTGAGCTCCTCGTTGCCCAGCACGGCGCAGCCCACCTCGAAGCCGGGGACGGCCTCCTCGATCACCACCTTGTAGTCGTGCTCCAGGGCGGCGGCCACGGCGGCGGCCAGCCCGTCGGGGGAATCCACCTTGGAGATGCCGAAGGAGGAGCCCGCCCGGGCGGGCTTGACAAAGAGGGGGTAGGCGAGCCCCGCCGTGCGCCCGGGCAGCAGGGCCATGTCCTCCCCGGAGCGGAACAGGGCGGAGGGGGGAACCGCCACCCCCGCGGCGGCGGCCAGCCGGTGGGCCGCGTCCTTGTCCATGCACAGGGCGGAGGGGAGCACCCCGCACCCCACCACCGGCACGCCGGCCAGCTCCAGCAGGCCCTGGACGGTGCCGTCCTCCCCGTTTTTGCCGTGGAGCACCGGGAAGGCGGCGTCCAGGTACACGGTGGAGGGCCCGGCGGGGGCGATGAGGAGCAGGCCGTGCACCCCCCGGTCCGGGGAGATCACGGCGGGGGTGAGATGGCGGGGGTCGGCGTGCCAGCTGTCGTCCAGCAGGGCGTCGAAGGGCCCCCGGTAGAGGAACCACCGGCCGTCCCGGGTGATGCCCAGGGGGACCGGCTCGTATTTCTCCCCGTCCAGGTGGGTGAGCACCGCGTGGGCGGACTGGAGGGAGATGTCGTACTCCGAGGAACAGCCGCCGAACAGGACGGCAAGGGTCTGCTTCTTCATGCTGCTTACCTCCCAAAGCGCTTGCGCTTTTGCGTTCTGTGGGGAAGTATAGCAGACATTTCTGACATTCAGCCGACCGTGGCCTTACGATTCTCTGGCGGAAATCTTACAAATACCTGACAGGGCCGGCCCGGTCAGCGGGCGGCCTCCAGCGCCACGACCTTGTCCGCCAGGGCGTCCAGAAAGGCCCGGTCGTGCTCCACCAGGAGCATGGCGGGGCGGCAGGCCTGGAGCAGCGTCTCCAGCTGCATGCGGGAGAACACGTCGATGTAGTTCAGCGGCTCGTCCCAGACGTACAGGTGGGCGCTCTGGCACAGGCTTCTGGCCAGAAGCACCTTTTTCTTCTGTCCGGCGCTGTAGTCGGCCATGTCCTTGTCAAACTGCGCCCGGGAGAAGCCCAGCTTGCGCAGGATGGCCTTGCACAGGGTCTCGTCCACGCCGCTGTCCCGGATCAGCTCCCGCAGGGAGCCCCGGAGGAAGGCGGCGTCCTGGGGCACATAGGACACCGTGAGCCCGGAGGCCAGGGAGAACACACCGGTGTGGGGGACGGCCTCTCCGCAGGCCAGCTTAAGCAGGCTGGACTTGCCGCAGCCGTTCCGCCCCGCCAGGGCCACCACCTCCCCCCGCTCCACCGTGAAGGAGACGGGGGCGCACACCGGGCCGCTGCCGAAGTCGGGGGCGGCGTCCCTCACCTCCACCAGCCGGGCCTTGGGGTGGGTGAGGGGGCGGAGCTTCAGCTCCTCCTCCGCCTCGATGTTTTTCAGCAGGGCGGACTTGGCCTGCACGGCCTCCTCCCGGCGGGCCTCCACGGCCTTGGAGCGCTTCATCATCTTGGCGGCCTTGTGGCCGATGAAGCCCCGGTCTGGCCGCAGGCCGGCGCTGCGGGTGCCCTTCTTGGTGGCCTCCACCCGGTCGGACCAGGCGGAGGTGCGCCGGGCAGCCTCCTCCAGCCGGCCGATCTCTTTTTTCAGGCGGGCGTTCTCCGCCCGCTCCCAGTCGTCCCGGGCCTGCTTGTCCCGCTGCCACGCGGAGAAATTGCCCTGCCGCACCTCCACGTCCAGCTTGTTGAGGGCGGCGATGTGGTCCACGCAGCCGTCCAGAAAGGCCCGGTCGTGGGAGACGAGCAGAAAGCCCTCCCTGCGGGAGAGCCAGCGGCTCACCACCTGCCGCCCCTCCAGATCCAGGTGGTTGGTGGGCTCGTCCAGCAGGGGGAAGGCCCCCTCCCGCAGGAAGAGGGCGGCCAGGAGCACCTTTGCCTGCTCCCCGCCGGAGAGGGCGGAAAAGGGCCGGTCCAGCACTCTCTCGTCCACCTCCAGGGCGGCCAGCTCCCGGAGCAGCCGCCACGCCTCCAGACCGGGCTCCAGCTCCTCCAGCACAGCCCGGGCGTCCGCCTCCGGGTGGGCCACCGGCGGCGGGAAATAGTCAAACTCCACCGGCGCGGAGATGGCGCCGGCATACTCGTACTCCCCCCGGAGCAGACGCAGCAGGGTGGTCTTGCCCCGGCCGTTGCGGCCCACCAGGCCCAGCCGCCAGCTGGTGTCCAGCTGGAGATTGAGCCCCTCAAACACGTTGTCAAAGCTGCCGGGGTAGGCAAAGGTCAGGCTGCGGATGTCGATCAGAGCCATGGTGCATCACCTCAAACATGAAAAATGGGCGCAGGAGGGGTGGCCTCCCGCGCCCACTGGGTCTAAAAGGGTGCGAAACAGGGAAGCGCAGCAAACGACCCTCCTGCCGGAGCACAGCAGCACGGACGGCCCGCCAGGGCCGCCGGTCCGTCTCCAGACAAAGAAGGTTATTTGCGCATCTTCCCAGCTCCAATCGTATTCAAATCGCCCACAGTATAGCAGGAGTTTCCGCCCCTGTCAACCCGTCTCAGGGCATTTCATCCCCACACCCGCATAAAATAGGAGGGAGAAGTCGGGAAAGGGGGCGGCGGCATGGAGCGGTTTTCCCTGGACGGCGGCCGGGGGTGGCTCACCGTCCGGGAGGAGGGCGGTCGGGCCCGGATTGCGGCGGAGCTGCCGGACGACAGGAGAGGGCTCTATAAGGCCTGGCTGCTGGGGGAGCGGGGGAGGGCCCTGGCTGGCACCTTCCTGCCGGAGGGGGGCGTGCTGAAGCTGCACCGCACCCTCTCCCTGGACGAGCTCCGGCGGCAGGGGGCCTGGCCCCCCACCGGCGCGCTGGCGGAGCTGGCCTTTTCGGCGGGGGCCGCGGCCGGGGAGGCCGGCTCCGCCCCGCCGGCCGGCTGGCGGTGGGAGCCCCACCCCGCCGGGCGGCTGGGGGAGCCCCTGCTGGCCAGGGCGGCGGGGGAGAGGCGGGCCCTGTTCCGGCAGGAGGCGGAGGGCTTCTCCCTGGCCTACCCCTTCGACCCTGCCAGACCCTTTCCCCTGTCCCCCCTGTTCTGCTTCGCCTCCGTCCGGCGGCTGGGGGAGGGGTGGTACGCCGTGTTCCCCTTCCGGCCCGGCGGATGCCCCCGGCCGCCAAAGGCGGAGCGGGGCGGGGATTTTGGTTGAAACCGGCGCTGAACTGTGGTAAACTGTCTCTACTTGACCAATAGGAGGCAGAAAAGCGTGAAAAAGAAAAAGACCCTTCTGGCGGTGGTGCTCCTGGCGGCGGTGGCCGCCGCGCTGCTGCTGGTGTGGCGGCTGACCGCCCCCACCGGGGAGGCGGGGGACAAGACCGTGACGGTGCAGGTCATCCACGGGGACGGCACATCCCGCGACTTTGTTCTGGAGACGGAGGAGGCCTATCTGGGGCCGGTGCTGGTATCCGAGGGGGTTGTGGAGGACAACCAGGGGCCCTATGGGCTGTACTTCTTCACCGCCGACGGCGAGACGGCGGACGAGATGGCCCAGGAGTGGTGGAAGCTCACCAAGGACGGGGAGATGGTCAATACCAGCGCCGACGCCACCCCCATCGCCGACGGGGACCACTTTGAGCTGACCTTCATGGTGGGCTATGACGAATTCTAAGGGGAAGCCCATGGGGGCCAAGGAGCTGGTGCTCCTGGCCCTGCTGGGCGCCCTGCTGTGGGTGAGCAAGATGGCCCTGGCCTGGCTGCCCAACATCGAGCCGGTGTCCCTCCTGCTGATCGTGTACACGGTGGTGCTGGGCTGGAAGGCCCTGGCCCCCCTCTACGTCTATGTGGCCATGGAGCTGCTGATCTGGGGCATCGGCTTCTGGTCCATCTGCTACACCTATGTGTGGCTGGTGCTGGTGCTGCTGGCCATGCTCTTCCGCAGGATGGAGTCCCCCCTGGGCTGGGCGGTGCTCTCCGCCGCCTTTGGGCTGGGCTTCGGCGCCCTGTGTTCCCTGGTGTACTGGGTCAGCGGCGGCTGGGCCTTCGCCCTGTCCTGGTGGGTCAGCGGCATCCCCTTCGACCTGCTCCACTGCGTGGGCAACTTCGCCATGGCCCTGACCCTGTTCCAGCCCTGTAAGCGGGTGCTGACCCGCCTGATGCGGGCAAAATAGACCGCCGCCCCGAAACCGGGGCGGCGGTCGGCGCTTTGGCGGCGCTGCGGGGCAGGGGCCGTCTCTAAGCGCCGCACCCCTCGTAGCGCTCCTGGGCGAAGTGCCAGTTGATCCGGTGGAACCAGTTGTCCACGTAGTCCGCCCGGCGGTTCTGGTAGTCCAGGTAGTAGGCGTGCTCCCACACGTCCAGGCAGAGCAGCGGCCACAGCCCCATGGACAGGGGGCAGTCCTGGTTGGGCAGCTTCATGACGGACAGCCTGCCGGAGGGCTCGCTGACCAGCCAGGCGTAGCCGGAGCCGAACTGCCCCAGGGCGGCGGCGCGCATCTCCAGCCTCCAGTTTTCAAAGGAGCCGAAGTCCCGATCCATGGCCTGGGCCAGGATGCCGGACGGACGGGCGCTGCAGCAGGGGCACATCCCTGCAAAATAGAGGAAGTGGTTGTACACCCCGCCGCCGTTGCTGCGGATGGCGGTGCGTTTGGGGTCCGGCAGCCGGTCCAGCCGCCGGAGCAGCTCCTCCAGCGGCCTGGACTGATACTCCGGGCAGTCGGACAGGGCGGTGTTCAGGTTGTCCACATAGGTCTGGAAGTGCTTGTCGTGGTGGAAGCAGAGGGTGCGCTCCCCGATGTCGGGTGAGAGGGCGCCGTAGGCATAGGGCAGGGGCGGCAGCTGAAAGGGGTACTTCATCTCCATGGGGCATCGTCCTTTCCCGGTTGTTTTTCCGCGGAATTTGCGGTATACTATCCTATTATTTGAGAGAGATCCGAGGAACATACTTATGACCGATTATTTCCATTTAGACGCGTCCCCCGGCCAGATCCAGGCCATCAGCACCCTGGGCCTGGCCCATCTGGGGGACGGGGTGTTTGAGCTGATGGTGCGCTCCTGGCTGTGCCTCCACGGCAAGGCCACCTCCAAGGGCCTGCACCGGGCGGCGGTGCGCTACGTGGCCGCCCCGGCCCAGGCAAGGGCGGCGGAGCGGCTGCTCCCCCTGCTCGGCGAGGAGGAGGGGGACGTGTTCCGCCGCGGGCGGAACACCAGCCCCCACAGCGTGCCCCAGAACGCCAGCCGGGCGGACTACCAGGCCGCCACCGGGCTGGAGGCCCTGTTCGGCTGGCTGTGGCTCCAGGGCCGCACGGAGCGGCTCAATGAACTGTTTGCCGTTGTGATGGAGGAAGAGGAATGCCGTTAGACGCCCTGTGCCTCACCGCTGTGGCGGCGGAGGTGCGCGCCGCCGTCCAGGGGGGCAAAATCGACAAGATCTACCAGCCCGCCCGGGACGAGGTGGTGTTCTACATCCGGGGGCCGGCGGGGAATGTGCGCCTGCTCCTGTCCGCCAGCCCGGGGCACCCCCGGGCCCACCTGACGGAGCGGAACCGGGAGAACCCGGAGCAGCCCCCCATGTTCTGCATGCTCCTGCGCAAGCACCTCCAGGGGGCGCGGATTCTGGAGCTGAACCAGCCGCCCCTGGAGCGCATCCTGGACTTCAGGCTGGAGACCCTGGACGAGCTGGGGGACCGGGTGGAGCGCCGTCTGGTGCTGGAGGCCATGGGCCGCAGCGCCAATCTGCTCCTGCTGGACGGAGAGGGGCGGATCGTGGACTGCACCCGCCGGGTGGACGGGGATCTGGCCCGCGGCCAGCGGCAGCTGCTCCCCGGCCTGTTCTACCGGCAGCCTCCGGCAGTTGACAAGCTGAATCCCTTTGCGCTCTCGCCGGATGATCTGCGCCTGGCCCTGGCCAACCCCCTGGGCAAGGCGTGGGACAAGCTGCTGCTGGACAGCTTCACCGGCCTGTCCCCTCTGGTGGCCAGGGAGCTGGCCTTCCGGGCCGGGGACGACCCGGAGAAGCTGGCGGAGGAGCTGGAGAAGCTGGGGCGGTCTGTGGAGGGGAATCGCGCTACACCATACCTCCTGGTGCGGGAGGGCAAGCCGGTGGATTTCACCCTCCTGCCGGTGCTCCAGTACGGCCCGGGAACGGAGAGCATCCCCCAGGAGAGCTTTTCCCAGCTGCTGGACGACTTCTTTGCCGACCGGGAGTCGGCGGAGCGGGTGCGGCAGCGGGGGCAGGACCTGGTGAAATCGGTGACCAGCGCCCGGGACCGCACCGCGCGCAAGCTGGGCAACCAGGCCAGGGAGCTGGAGGCCACAAAGGACCGGGAGCGCCTGCGGGAGCTGGGGGACATCCTCACCTCCAACCTCCACCTGATGGAGAAGGGTATGGCCCAGTTCCACGCGGTGGACTACTATGACCCGGAGGGCAAAGAGGTGGACATCCCGCTGGACCCCCTGCTCACCCCCCAGCAGAACGCGGCCAAATACTATAAGGAGTACAACAAGGCCAAGACCGCCGAGGAGATGCTCACCCTCCAGATCGAGAAGGGCGAACGGGAGCTGGAGTACCTCAACAGTGTGCTGGAGAACATCGCCCTGGCGGAGGGGGAGAAGGACCTCCAGGAGATCCGCCAGGAGCTGACCGAGACCGGCTACCTCCGCCGCCCCAAGACCGCCGCCAAGCGGGCCAAAAGGGTCAGCGGCAGACCCATGGAGTTCCGCTCCTCCGCCGGCCTGCGCATCTCGGTGGGCAAGAACAACAGCCAGAACGACCTGCTCACCACCAAGCTGGCCGGCAGGGGGGATATCTGGCTCCACACCCAGAAGATCCACGGCTCCCACGTGATCCTCTGGCTGGACGGCGGCGAGGCCGACGCCCGGAGCCTCACCGAGGCGGCCCAGCTGGCGGCCTGGTTTTCCCAGGCCAGGGACGGCAGCAAGGTGCCGGTGGACTACACGCCGGTGAAATACGTGAAGAAGCCGGCGGGGGCCAGGCCCGGCATGGTGGTGTACACCACCTACCAGACCGCGGTGGTGGAGCCGGACGCCGAGCTGGCGAAGAAATTGAGGGTGAAATAAGATGGATGTATGCAACATTCTGGTGGTGGAGGACGACCCGGATATCAACAAGCTCCTCTGCCGGATTTTAGAGGGGGCGGGCTACGCCTGCCGCCCCGCCTTCTCGGGCAGCGAGGCGGCGCTTTGGGCCGGGCAGTACGAGTACGACCTGGTGCTGCTGGACCTCATGCTCCCCGGCCTGACCGGGGAGGAGTTCATCGCCCAGATGCGATCCAAAAAGACCATGCCCATCATCGTCCTCTCCGCCAAGGCGGGGCTGGAGGATCGGGTCAATGTACTCAAGCTGGGGGCGGACGACTTCATCCCCAAGCCCTTCGACAACGCGGAGGTGCTGGCGCGGGTGGAGGCCCAGCTGCGCCGGTATAAGCAGTTCTCCGGCGCGTCCGGCGGGGGCCGGGTGCTCACCCACGGGGACCTCACCCTGGACCGGGACAGCGTGTCCGTCACCGCCGGCGGGAAGGAGGTGGCCCTCACCGCCCGGGAGTTTGAGATCCTGGCCCTGCTGATGGAGCACCCCAAGAAGGTGTTCACCCGGGAGCAGCTCTACGAGCGGGTGTGGGGCGGGGCGTACATGGGGGACGACAACACCGTCAACGTCCACATCTCCAACCTGCGCGCCAAGCTGGCCAAGGCCAGCCCCGCGGAGTATATCAAGACCGTCTGGGGCATCGGCTTCAAGATGAGCGACCTGTAAAGGCGAGCGGCCGCGATAGATCGCGGCCCTGCATGCCGGTTCTGGCAGTAGGGCCGCCATACATGGCGGCCGCCGGCAAATGGGTACCGCCGCCTGCAGGGCGCGACGACCCGGTGCGCCGCCTGCCGCCGCCCGCCCGGTCATGCCCCGTTTAAGAAATTCTTCACCTTTGCTTAAAGGCAGGTTATGGCCTTGCCATTATACTGGCATCAGATCAATGAGAAAGGCGGATGCCAAATGGCAAACGAGATTTTATCGGCCCGGGGGCTGACCAAGCGGTATGGGCACCACCTGGCGGTGGACCACGCCGACCTGACCATCACCCAGGGGCAGATCTACGGCCTGGTGGGCCGCAACGGGGCGGGCAAGACCACCATCATCCGGATGGTGACGGCCCAGACCGTGCCCACCGAGGGGGAGCTCTCCCTCTTCGGTGAGACGGGGGAGCGGGCCCTGTCCAGGGCGCGGTCCCGCACCGGGGCCATGGTGGAGACCCCCAGCTTCTACCCCTACCTGACGGCGAGGCAGAACCTGGAGTACTACCGCCTCCAGCGGGGCATTCCCGGCAAGCGGGTGGTGGACGAGGTGCTGGAGGAGGTGGATCTGGCCTCCACGGGGAAAAAGACCTTTAAAAACTTCTCCCTGGGCATGAAGCAGCGGCTGGGCCTGGCCCTGGCGCTGATGAACCGGCCCGACCTCCTGCTGCTGGACGAGCCCATCAACGGCCTGGACCCGGAGGGCATCGTGGAGTTCCGCAACCTGCTGCTCCGGCTCAACCGGGAGCGGCAGACCACCATCCTCATCTCCAGCCACATCCTGTCCGAGCTGGGCAACCTGGCCACCTGCTACGGCTTCATCGACAACGGCCGCATGCTGGAGCAGATCACCGCCAGCGCCCTGGAGGAGAAGTGCCGGGCCTGCATCGAGGCCAGGGTGGACAACGCCTCCCAGGCGGCCCTGGTGCTGGAGCAGCAGCTGGGCATCCGGGACTACGAGGTGCTCCCCGGCAACGTGCTGCGCATCTACAGCAGCCTGGACGCCCCCCAGCGGGTGACCCAGGCCCTGGTGGAGGGCGGCGTGGCCCTCCAGGGCATCGAGAGCCGGGGGGCCAACCTGGAGGACTACTTCCTGGCCATGATCGGGGGTGTCCGCCATGCGTAACTATCTGGCCGCCGAGTGCTACAAGACCTTCCAGCGGAAGTATTTCTACATCGCCCTGGCAGTGTGCCTGGCCCTGGAGTGCGTGCTGCTTGGGTGCTGCTGGCTGACCATGAGCTGGGGGAATCCCAATATCACCTTTTCCTCCACGGCGGTGCTGGTGCCCTTCCTGCTGGGCATGGGGCTGTGCGCCCCGCTGATCACCGGCGACATTGTGTTCTCCGACCAGTACAAGCACAACACCCTGAAAAACGAGGTGTCCTACGGCGTGCCCCGGGCGAGGATCTACCTGGGCAAGCTGGCGGTGACCGCCCTGATCTCCGTGCTCGCCGCCCTGGCTATGCTGGGCCTCTATCTGGGCGGCTGCTGGCTCTTGTTCCCCCACGCTGCCGGGGACGGCCAGATCTGGGCCCTGGTTGGCTACTGCTTGGCGGGGGCCTTCCCCCTGTGGCTGGCGGGGCTGGGCGTGGTAAACGCCTGCTACTTCCTCATCCGCTCCAATACCATCGCCGCCTTCACAGGTGTGGGCATCCTGGTGCTGGTTTCCCAGGTTTTCCAGCTGCTGGGCCTGCTGATCCACCCCGTGTTCGAGGTGATCCGGCAGTTCATGCCAAACGTTATGGTGGACTCCCTGGCCGGCATGGCCTTCCAGTGGGACTACGTGGGACTGTGCTGGCTCTCCGGGCTGGTGTGGTTTGTGGGGGCCACGGCCATCGGCCTGCTGGCCTTCTGCAAGAAGGAAATCAAGTAGGGGGGCAGCATGAAGCACTATCTGACCGCCGAGTGGGGCAAGGCGATGGCCCGGCCCTACTACCGGATCTACCTGTCCGTTATGGTGGCCCTGGCCGCGCTCCTGGCCCTGACCTGGTGGTGGACGGGGCGGGAGGGGATGTTCCAGGGCACCTTTGGGGTGTGCCTAGGCCTGCTGGTTCCCTTCCTCTCCATGGGCCTCTATCTGGCCGTGATGGTGGCCGATGTGGTGTTTTCCGAGCAGCACAAGCTGGGCACCCTGAAAAACGAGGTATCCTACGGCCTGCCCCGGGCGCGCATCTACCTGGGCAAGCTGCTCACCGCCGCCGGGGCGGGGCTGCTGCTGGCCTTCCTCACCCTGCTGGTCTACGCCGTGCTGTGCAGGCTGCTCATCCCGGCGGGGCCGAGGGACGGGGCCGCAATCCAGACCTTCCTGTTCTATCTGCTCTCCGACATCCCGCTGTGGCTGGGGGCCCTGTCCCTCACCATGGCCGTCATGTTCAACATCGCCCACACCATTCCCGCAATGGCGGCGGTGCTGGTGCCATTGATGGGCCTGGGGCCCTTCTTCCGGGCCATAATGCGGCTGGGGCCGGAGTGGCTTTCTGCCGGGGCGGGGGTGCTCTACCGTCTCACCCTCACCGCGCCTCTGGATCTGGCCGATGTGGCCCTGTGGGACCCGGCCTACCTGCTCTGGTGCTGGGGAGTGGGCCTGCTGTGGACGCTGGGCAGCACCGCCGCCGGCCTGGCCCTGTTTGCCCGGCGGGACATTCGCTGAAAGAGAAGGGGGCGGGGAGACTGTGCTCAACTATATCAAGGCGGAGCTGTGGAAGGTCTCCCGACGGCCGGTGTTCTACATCCTGCTGGCGGTCCTGGCCGCCAGCACCGCCCTGTTCACCGCCATGTGCAGCAGCGGCGGCTTCTCCTACCTGGCCGAGGCGGTGTCCACCACCATGGTCACCGGCTTCCTGGCCGCCCCGCTGCTGGTGCAGCTGGTGGACGGCGGTGGGGCGGAAGCCCTGAAAAACGAGCTGTCCTTCGGCCTGGGCCGGGGGACGGTCTACTGGGGCAAGCTCTCTGCCGCCCTGATTTTGGGGGCTGGCGTCTGCCTGATGCTGGTGGGGGGGAGCCTGCTGTACGGCTGGCTCCTCCTGCCCCGCGGCGGGGAGGAGGCGGGCAAGGCCCTGAACCTGGTGGGCTTCTGCCTGATTGGTGCGCTGCCGGTGTGGTGCGGCCTGTTCGCCATGTGCCACACCCTGGCCCTGCTGGTGCGCAGCACCGCCGCCTGGGTGGCGGGGTACTACCTGACCTTCTTCATCGGACAGCCCATCCTGGTGTTTCTGGCCATGCTCCTGTTCAATGTGTACGAGGCCACCGAGGCATTCAGCCTGATAACGGCCATCCTCATGCCCTACTCCCTGCTGATGCCATCCGTGCTGGAGGACTGGCTCACCAGCCAGTACCAGCTGTGGTGCTGGGGGGTGGGGCTGGGCTGGCTGGCCGCCGCCGCGGGGGTGGGGATGCTCCTGTTCACCCGGCGGGACGTGCGGTAGGCGGCGGGGGAGGGCATCCCCGCCGCTCCGGCCCGGCTGCGTCACAGGGGCGCGCACCATATGCCCGGCACACCCCGGGAAAGGAGGGAGTTTTGCTGTGCTGATCGGATGTATCCTCTTGGCCCTGGCCTGCATGGGCCTGGGCTTCTGGGCCTGGGCCCAGCGCCGCTCCCTCCGGTCGGCGGCCCGGCAGCTGCGCGCCCTGGAGGAGGGGCAGAGCACGGCCAGGGTGCGCCTGGCGGTGCCCAACGGGGCGGCGGAGGCTCTGCTGGACGAGGTCAACCGCCTGCTGGAGCTGCGCCAGGCCGACCAGTCCGCCTACCGCCAGCGGGAGCGGGCCCTGCGGCAGCAGATCGCCAACGTGTCCCACGACCTGCGCACGCCGCTGACCTCCATCCTGGGCTACCTGCAGCTTCTGGACGACCCCGGGCTCACGGAGGCGGAGCGGCGGGAGTACCTGTCCGTGGTGGAGGGACGGGCCAAGGCCCTCCAGAGCCTGATCACCAGCTTTTACGACCTGTCCCGGCTGGAGGGGGGCGAGTACCCCCTCCAACGGGAGCAGGTGGACCTCCGGGCCCAGCTGGCCGGCCTGCTGGCCTCCTTTTACAGCGACTTCACCGAGAAGGGCTTCGACATGGACGTGGAGCTGGACGAGGCCCTCCCCCCGGTGTGGGCCGACCCGGGGGCGGTGCTGCGGGTGTTCACCAACCTGCTCCGAAACGCCCTGGACCACGGGGAGGGGCGGATGGAGATCCGCCTGTACCAGGAAAAGGGGTGGGTGGTGAGCCGCTTTTCCAACGAAACCCGTGAGCTGACGGAGGAGGACGTGCCCCACGTGTTCGACCGCTTCTTCACCTCCGACAAGATGCGCACCGGCCGCAACACCGGCCTGGGCCTGGCCATCGTCAAGGCCCTGGCCGACCAGATGGGCTGCCGGACGGAGGCCGCCCTGGAGGGCGGCCGGTTCCGAATCACCCTGTATTGGCCGGCAGCCCGGCGCCTGGGTGCCGGATAAGGGCCGGACGGCCACATTTTTCTTGACAAAGGCGCGGAAAACTGATATGGTTGGTTTAGTAAGACTGATGCCCGGCGCCCCGCGGCAGCGCGGGCGCCGGGGTGGCCAGTCTTACTTTGCATTGTGTGGAGGCTTGCCCTTTGGACAGGCTGGATCATACCGCGGAGAAGAGGTTGAAGCTGCATGGTAAAGATTGTACGCAAACAGGTGCTCAACCCCAGCGTGACCCTGCTGGAGGTGGAGGCGCCCCGGATCGCCCGTAAGGCGCGGGCGGGGCAGTTCATCATCCTGCGCCTGGACGGGCCGGGCGAGCGGATTCCGCTGACCATTGCGGACTATGACCGGGAGAAGGGGACAGTGACCATCATCTTCCAGAAGGTTGGCCTGACCACCCAGCTGCTGGCCGACCTCAGCGAGGGGGACTGCATCCAGGATTTCGTGGGCCCCCTGGGCCTGCCCACCGAGCTGCCGGAGGGGGCCAGGCGCATCTGTGTGGTGGGGGGCGGCGTGGGCTGCGCCATCGCCTACCCCCAGGCCAAGAGCTGCCACGCCGCGGGGCTGGAGGTGGACGTGATCGCCGGGTTCCGCTCCAGGGACATCGTGATCCTGGAGGACGAGTTCAAAGCGGTCAGCGACCACTGCTACATCATGACCGACGACGGCAGCTACGGGGAGAAGGGCTTCGTCACCGTCAAGCTCCAGGAGCTCATCGACGCCGGGGCGAGGTACGACGCGGTGATCGCCATCGGCCCCATCCCCATGATGAAGTTTGTGTCCCAGGTCACCCGGCCCTACGGCATCAAGACCATCGTCAGCCTGAACCCCATTATGATCGACGGCACCGGCATGTGCGGCGGCTGCCGGGTGACAGTGGGCGGGAAGATGAAGTTCGCCTGCGTGGACGGCCCGGACTTCGACGGCCATGAGGTGGACTTTGACGAGCTGATGAACCGCAACGCCGTCTACCGCGCCCAGGAGGCGGAGGAGAAGGGGCGGCACGACTGCCGCATGGATCAGCTGGCCCATGAGCTGATCGGACACTGAGGGGAGGGAGCCGAGCGATGCCGAATATGCGTATGACAAAGGTGCCCATGCCGGAGCAGGACCCCAATGTCCGCAGCCACAACTTCCAGGAGGTGGCCCTGGGCTACACCGCCGAGATGGCGGTGGAGGAGGCCGGGCGCTGCCTCCAGTGCAGGAACAGGCCCTGCGTGGCGGGCTGCCCGGTGAACGTCCGCATCCCGGAGTTTATCGCCAAGGTGGCGGAGGGGGATTTTCTGGGGGCCTATGAGGTCATTTTTGACACCAATACCCTGGCCAGCGTCAGCGGCCGGGTGTGCCCCCAGGAGAGCCAGTGCGAGGCCCGCTGCGTCCGGGGGATCAAGGGGGAGCCGGTGGCCATTGGCCGGCTGGAGCGGTTTGTGGCCGACTGGTATCGGGAGCACGTGAACGCCATGCCGGAGCGGCCGGCGGGCAACGGGATCAAGGTGGCGGTGGTGGGCTCCGGCCCGGCCAGCCTGACCTGCGCCGGCGATCTGGCCAAGCTGGGCTACCAGGTGACCATCTTTGAGGCGTTCCACACCGCCGGCGGCGTGCTGGTGTACGGCATCCCGGAGTTCCGCCTGCCCAAGGCCATCGTGCAGGGGGAGGTGGACAAGCTTGCCGCCCTGGGGGTGGACCTGGAGACCGACATGGTCATCGGCAAGACCTACGACATCGACGAGATGTTCGCCGACGGATATGAGGCGGTATTCATCGGCTCCGGCGCGGGCCTGCCCATGTTCATGGGCATCGAGGGGGAGACCCTGGCGGGGGTGTACTCGGCCAACGAGTACCTGACCCGCATCAACCTGATGAAGGCCTATCTGCCGGACAGCGACACCCCCATCAAGCAGATCAGGCGGGCGGCCATTGTGGGCGGCGGCAACGTGGCCATGGACGCGGCCCGCTGCGCCAAGCGGATGGGCGCGGAGCACGTGTATGTGGTGTACCGCCGCAGCGAGGCGGAGATGCCCGCCCGGCGGGAGGAGATCCACCACGCCAAGGAGGAGGGCATCGAGTTCCTCTTCCTCAACAACCCCACCAAGATTCTGGGGGACGACCAGGGCCGGGTGCGGGCCATGGAGTGCGTCAAAATGGAGCTGGGCGAGCCGGATGAGAGCGGCCGGCGCCGGCCGGTGGAGGTGCCTGGCAGTGCGTTCGAGCTGGAGGTGGACGCGGTGATCATGAGCCTGGGCACCAGCCCCAACCCCCTCATCCGCTCCACCACGCCGGGGCTGGAGGCCAATCGGAAGGGGTGCCTTCAGGTGGACGAGGACACCATGCAGACCACCCGGGAGGGGGTCTTTGCCGGCGGCGACGCGGTTACCGGCGCGGCCACCGTAATTTTGGCCATGGGCGCCGGCAAGAAGGCCGCCGCGGCCATGGACCAGTACCTCCAGAGCAAGCATGGAAAATAGGGAATCCAAAAACGTGGCCGGCTTCCGGATGGAAGCCGGCCACGTTTTACTTGACAATTTTATTGAATTACAATAAAATATAATCGAAAAACAATTTAAGGAGGGGCTGCTATGCGGAAACAGCTCTTTTGGCTGCTCACCTGCGGCATTTCGCTGCTGAACGGGCTGTTCTTCTTCCTTGGGTCGCTGGCTCTCTTGGCGCGCGGCATCCCGGATGTGGACAACCAGGGGGCCCTGCTCTTTATCCCGCTGCTGTGGATCACAGCAGTAGCGGTTCTGCTGTTCCTCAATGGCTGCACGCTGGCATGCGGTTTCGTGCTGGAGAAGGGCTATCGCTTTCATCCCGGGCGTCTCTTCTGCCTGAGGGGGCTGAGGGGCGGGAAGCTGGTGTGCAGAGCGGGGCTGCTCCTCCTGAGCGCGCTGGTGCTCCTGCACGCCTTCTGTGTGAGCGCTCCAAATGGCCATCTGCTGGACGCCGCCTACCTGCTGACCGGCGTCCTGTATCTGCTCTGCCTGTACCTGTGGCGGCAGGCCGAGGCAGGGCGGCATGTCGGCTGACAGAGAAAAGAAGCGGCGCGGGCCATGCCCGCGCCGCACGTTTATGGATTGGCTACTTTGTGCCGAAGATCCGGTCGCCGGCGTCGCCCAGGCCGGGGACGATGTAGCCGTGGTCGTTGAGCTTCTCGTCCAGGGCGGCGCAGTAGATATCCACGTCGGGGTGGTCGTGATGGACCCGCTCGATGCCCTCGGGGGCGGCGATGATGTTCATCAGCTTGATGTGCTTGACCTCATAGTTCTTGATGAACTGGATGGCCGCGGAGGCGGAGCCGCCGGTGGCCAGCATGGGGTCGAGGATAATCACGTCCCGCTCCGCGATATCGTTGGGCATCTTGCAGTAGTACTCCACCGGCTCCAGGGTATCGGGGTCCCGGTACAGGCCGATGTGGCCCACCTTGACAGAGGGGAGGAGGGTCAGGATGCCGTCCACCATGCCCAGGCCGGCCCGGAGGACGGGGACGATGGCAAGCTTCTTGCCGGCGATCATCTTGAACCTGGCGGTGGTGATGGGGGTCTTGATCTCCACCTCCTCCAGGGGCAGGTCCCGGGTGGCCTCATAGCACATGAGGGTGGCGATCTCGGAGACCACCTCCCGGAAGTCCTTCACGCCGGTGCGCTCGTCACGGAGTATGCTCAGCTTGTGCTGGAGCAGCGGGTGGTCCAAAATGTGTACCTTTTCCATATCCATGGCTCATTCCCCTTTGTTTCGTTCTTTTTCCAGCCGCTCCCGTTCCGCCTGGGAGAGCCGGTGGTATTCTGGCGCCAGCGAGGCCGCGTCGGTGAGCCTGCCCGCCCGGGCCAGCTCCAGGGCGCACCGGGCAACCCCCCAGGCGCTCTGCTGCCGCAGGTGGGGCGGCGCCAGCCGGACGTCCAGCCCCAGCTCCTTGAGCCTAGTATAGCATAAAACCGCGCCGTCTCCAACCAGAATTTGCGGCTCCTCCCGGTTTTTTAGCTCCTCCGCCAGCGCGTCCAGGCCGACGGCCCGGTCGGGGGTGAGCCGCTCCAGCCCCTCCCCGGCGCCGCGGAACCGGGCGTTGTACACCTGGCTCCGCCGGGCGTCCATGACGGCGCAGATATCCATGCCCATGTGGGCCACGCCCCAGGCCATGGACTCCAGGGTGGAGCAGGCGGCGCAGGGCCTGCCGCCCGGCCAGGCCAGCCCCTTGGCGGCGGCCACGCCGATGCGCACCCCGGTGAAGGAGCCGGGGCCGGCGGCCACGGCGACGACCTCCACCTGCTCCAGGGAGACGCCGCACTGCTCCAGCAGGGCGGCGGCCATGGGCAGCAGGGTGACGGAATGGGTCAGGCCGTTGTTCTGGAAGGCCTGGGCGATCAGGTTCTCGTCCTCGCACAGGGCCGCCGAGCAGGCCACGGCGGAGGACTCCAGAGCCAGGATTTTCACAGCGCGCTCACCCCCGTGATGGTAATGCTCCGCTCCTGGTCGGAGCCCCCCCGGCGGATATCCACCCGCACGGTGTCCTCCTCCAGGGCGTCGGCGATGTTCTCGCTCCACTCCACGGCGCACACGCCCCCCCGGCGGAGGTAGTCCTCCCAGCCGATGTCGAACAGCTCGTCGGCGGAGCCCAGCCGGTACATATCGAAGTGGAACAGGGGCAGCCGGCCCCCCTCGTACTCGTTGACGATGGTGAAGGTGGGGCTGGTGACCCGGTCGGGGATGCCCAGGCCCCGGGCCAGGCCCCGGGTAAAGGCGGTTTTGCCCGCCCCCAGGTCGCCGGTGAAGGCCACCACGGCGCCGGGGCCCAGCCGCTGGGCCAGCCGGGCGCCGATGTCCTCGGTCTCCTCCGGCGAATGGGATAGCAGTTCCATGGCTCACCTCAAAATGTGAAGATTCTGACAAGATTATAACACACCTGTTTACCAAACGCAAAAAAGATGGTAAACTAAATTACCAAATGCCGGCGAGAAGCCATCGCCTGGCAATCCGTGCGTTGGAAAGGAGGCGGTGCCTTGTCCTGGGTTCGTGATTCCATCCGCGCCTTTGTGGAGCGGGGGGACCGTCTGCTGCTGGCCCTGTGCCTGCTGGCCAGCGGGTTTGGCCTGGTGCTCATCTACAGCGCCACCCGCTATACGGAATCCAACCGGAATTTCGTCGTCCAGACGGTGGGCATCCTGCTGGGCGTGGCGGCCTATGTGCTCCTGTCCTCGGTGGATATCGAGCTGTTTACCGAAAAATCCTGGAAGCTGATGCTTCTGTTCAATGTGGGCTTCAACCTGCTGGTGCGCACCCCCCTGGGGGTGGAGGACGACGTGGGCAACCTGAGCTGGATCAACATCCCGGGTCTGCCCTTCAATATCCAGCCGGGCGAGGTGGTGAAGCTCACCTTTGTGCTCATGCTGGCCTGGCAGATGAAAAAGCTGGGGGAGGGGGGGAGCATCAGCCGCCCGGCCTCGGTGTTCTCCATCGCGGGGCACACCCTGTTTATGTTTGCCCTGCTGGTGTGGGCCACCGGCGACTTCGGCATGGGCCTGGTGTACCTGGCCATTTTCGTGGTCATGGCCTGGGCCGGCGGGGTAAAGAAGCGGTGGTTCCTCCTGGCCATTGTGGTGTGTGTGGTGGCGGCGGTGGTGATCTGGCCGCATGTCAAGGACCGCTATTTCATGAGGCGGTTTGTCGTGGTGTTTGACCACCTGACCGGCAACCCGGATACCCTGACGGAGCAGACCCAGGGGGTCGGGTGGCAGCAGACCCGCAGCATCCTGGCCATCGGCAGCGGCGGCCTGTTCGGCATGGGCTACCTCAATGGCACCCAGACCCAGAGCAAGTCGGCGTCCTCCCTGCCCGCCCGCGCTACCGACGAGATCTTCGCCGTCTGCGGGGAGGAGTTCGGCCTGGTGGGCTGCCTGCTGCTGCTGGTCCTGCTGACGGCCATCATCCTGCGCTGCATCTGGGTGGCCCGGCGGGCCAGCTCCCCCCAGAGCGCGATGATCGCCATGGGCTATGCGGGCATGCTCATCGCCCAGGTGGCGGTCAATGTAGGCATGTGCCTCTATGTGTTCCCGGTGGTGGGCCTGACCCTGCCCTTCATCAGCTACGGCGGCTCTTCCATCATCACCATGTTCGCCGCCATGGGCATCGTCTCTGGCATCAAAATGCGCTCCCTGCCCAGCTGGCTGCGGGACCGGAGCCGGCTGTAGCCGGCGGCCCGCGGCGGACAGCCTGGAGCTGTGAGACAGAGTAGAACGGAGCCCGGCACGCAATGCGTGCCGGGCTCCAGCCATATCCTGCTTCGGGCAGGAGCGGACCCAGGTTAAGTGGTGGATATGGAGCGGTAAACAGGAAGATGCTTCCCATTTTCTCCTGCAAATGGTATAATTATCTTTAGCTTTGGAGGGCCGCTCCTCCTGGGGCTGGAAAAGAGTGGAGGTCATTCCTGTGTATCACAAACTATCAAAATGGCTGGATTGTCTATTGAAACAGACGATTCCCGATGAAGTGACTGCATTCTGCCTCAACCTATATGACGACGGAAACGGAAAATGGTCGATGGAGCTGATCGGCACCGGCCGATTTGATTTGGATGATCCAGATTGGCCCTGTGACGAAGTGACGGATTTTAATACGAGAGAAAATCCTTTTGTATGGAGCGGCTCCTCAAATTGGGACGACGTTTTGAGTGAGATGGTGGGAGTAATGCGGGAATATCTCCGAGCCGGCAAATATGCCGCTCTTTTGAAGAGCAGGCGCGGTGTGGGGATCGGCTTTGTGGATGGAGATATTGAAATCCTATTTCATAAATAAGAAGTTAAAAAAAGAGAGGAGCAGAATGGGCACACCAAACCACAAGGTATTGGGAAAGCCATTCAAATTATTTCTTATCATTGATTTCCTGATACTTTTTCTGTCCTTTATAGGAACGGTGCAGTTTGCAAACGAGTGTTATCAGCTTATGTCTTTTGCCGGGTTTGCGGCAGCATTTGCATGGTTTTTTTCTCTCCTGTATTGCGTTTTGGCCATTGTTATATTTATCTTGCTGGGGATCGCGCTGCGGCGGCAAAGCATTGCCCTTGCGGCGGCTGCGCTCACGATGCAGGTTTTGATCCGGCTCCCCTCGTTTTTCTGGTGGTATCTATGGGACATCCAGTTTTTCAGCTCCTGGCACGATGTTGCAAAAATCGTCCAGATTGCCATGGGGGTTGCCGGGCTGGCCGGCCTGGGGCTCCAATCCCTGTGCGCAAGAGTGAAAGCCCATCGCGGCGGCAAGGGCTGATGCAGCTGGCGGGCTGCCTGCCCGGCACGCACCGCGCGCCGGAACAGGGGTGGGGAGGGGGCTTCCCATTTCCTTTCGCAGATGGTACAATGGGGCTGTTCAGGCCGGGCACACAGAAAACACCATAGGACCATTTGGGAGGAAGCTGTATGAAGCTGCGCCTGCTGCGATCCCAAGGGGATTGTCGACCCTGCCGCCATGATTTTCTTCAACCGGGAGAATAGCGCGGAGGTGGGGTTTGCCGGCTGTGAGGACAAGGATGGGCTGGAATATCCGGAGATGCTGGAAGGGCTGACGCAGGGGGGCTGGTGGTTCAGGACGGGGTGACTGTTCCCGCGGCGGAGGAATCGGCCGCCTTGCGGATGTCACTCGGATGGCCGACAGCAGAAAGGAGAGATGCTTTTATGAAACGGGAGATCCTGCGGGAAGAAGAGCATGAGGATGGCTCCTTCACCCGAGTTGAAAAGTTTACCCAGACGCCGGAGGACGGCTTTGTCGACAACAAGGTGCACAGCCAGTTTCACCTGGAGCAGGACGGCGGTATGTTTGACAAAGGAAAATTCAAGGGCCATCGGGTAACCATTTCCTACCAGACCACGAATCCCAAAGTGGTGCGGACGGTGTTCTTTGTGGTGTACGGCCTGATTGCGCTGCTGGTCGTCGGCATTTTCCTTGCGCTGATTTTCACGCAGGAGGATCCCGGCGCTGCCAACGAGTACAAGCGGAATTTTTTATGGGCGATTGTGGCCTTGGTCCTCGTCCTTGTGATCGCGATCACAGAGTTTCGGGATCAGGACAAGCTGCGGGGAGAGGGCACGAAAGGGAAACGGCGTCCAAAGAATTGACAGGGAGGACGGCAGGCGATGTGTTACTATGACAAGGCAAAAAAATGCCTCAAGGCCGTGCTGGCCGGGGTGCTGGCCGCCATGGCGGCCGGTCTTCTGCTGGCTGTCCCAGCCGTCCCCCGGGCGGCCGGCGTCGGAGCGGCCGGGGTCAGCCTGCTGCTGCTTCTGGCGGGGCTGCTCCCCCTGACCGCCGGGCGGCGGGCCTTCCCTGACTGGGATGACGGGATGCACCAGTCGGTGTCCAGGGAGCTGGGGCGCGCCCTGGCGCTGATCGTCCTGTGCGCCGGGGCGGCGGTTTTGAGCCTGAGCAGGCTCCCCGCCCCTGCCCCGCGGCTGGCCCTGGCGGCGCTCCTCCTGCTGATGCTGCCCATGGACTTCTTTTTGATCCGGGGCTTGGCGTGGCTGGACGACGGCACCATGGAGGCACAGTGGTCCCAGCTGCTGGTCTGCTGGGGGGCAACAGGCCTGGCCGCCGTCCTCGTCCTGCTGTCCATCCCACTGCCTGTGCTGGGGACAGCGGCTGTTCTGGCGGCCCTGGTGGGGGGCGGAAGCTTGGCGCTTGCCGTTTTGACCGGCATTGTCACCCGCGGATAGGGCATGGCGGCGCGCCGAAAAACGTCCCCGCTTTTCCGGCGTTAAGCGCGCTGTATCAAAATTTAGCAAACACACTGGCGGAAACCATTCCTTGTGAATGGAGCGGCATATATTCTGGGCATACGAAACATTTCAGGATAAGCCGGCAGAAGGCTGCTGGTCATCGCGGCGGCCATTGCGCTGGTGGACAGCCTGGGCAGCCCCTATCTGGAGTGAGCCCAGAGGCGGCAGGACGTGAAACAGGGCCCCGGGGCGATTCCCGCGGCCCTGTTTTCATTCTGCCTGTCTATTTACGATAGCCGGTTAAGGCGGTAGCCCGCCCCCCAGACGGTCTCGATGAGCTTCGGGTTGGAGGGGTCGTCCTCGATCTTCTCCCGGATGCGGCCGATGTGGACGGTGACGGTGGCGCTGTCCCCCACGTAGTCGTAGCCCCAGATGGCCTCAAACAGCCGCTCCTTGGAGAATACAATGTTTGGGTTCTCTGCCAGGAATTTCAGCAGCTCGAACTCCCGGTTGGGGAGCTTGAGCTCCCGTCCACTCTTGTAAACCTTCCAGCTGCGGGGGAGGATTTCCACGTCGCCGAGCTGGATGCGCTCCTGCTCCGACTCCCGGCCGGCGCCCACCAGCCGGTCGTAGCGGCTCAGGTGGGCCTTCACCCGGGCCACCAGCTCCGCCGGGTCAAAGGGCTTGGCGATGTAGTCGTCCGCCCCCAGGCCCAGGCCCCGGATCTTGTCCACCGATTCGGTGCGGGCGGTGACCATCAGGATAGGCACATCCACCTTGTCCCGGATCTTCCGGCAGATGTCATAGCCGTCCCGGCCGGGCAGCATCACGTCCAGCAGGATCAGGTCGAACCGGCCGGACAGGGCGGCCAACAGCGCCGCCTCCCCGTCGGCGGCCAGCTCGGTGCCGAAGCCGGCGATCTCCAGATAATCCTGCTCCAGCATGGCGATCTCCCGGTCGTCCTCCACGATGAGTATGTTACGCATGCCCGCTCTCCTCCTCACAGGGCAGGGCCAGCTCAAAGACCAGCCCGCCGTCGTTCCAGGCCGTCACGGTCCCGCCGTGAGCCTCCAGGATGTATTGGACAATATACAGGCCCAGGCCGCTGCCCTCCCCGTTTTTCCCGCTGCGGGACTGGTCCCCCCGCCAGAACTGCTCAAAGAGGTGGGGCAGCTGCTCCTCCGGCACGCCCCGGCCGTTGTCGGCGAAGCGCAGCTTCTCCCACGCCCGGTCCCGCCACACCGTCAGGGTGAGCACCAGCGGCTCCGCCCCGGCGTAGCGGACGGCGTTGTCGGTCAGGTTATTGAGCACCCGCACCATCTGCTCGGCGTCCATACGCACCGGGTGGGGGGCCGGGCTGCCACGGAGGACAAAGCGGCCGCCCCGCTGCTCCAGCTCCCCCGCCGCGTCCCGCACGAAGTCCCGCACAAAGCGCCCCAGGTCCGCCCGCTCCAGCAGCAGGGGCAGGCTGCCCGTCTCCAGCCTGGAGAAGTAGAACAGCTTCTGCAGCAGCACATCCATGTCGCAGGCCTTCCGGTAGGCAATGCCCAGGTACTGCTCCCGCTTCTCCGGCGTGTTGGCAACCCCGTCCCGCAGGCCCTTGAGGTATCCCTTCACCGAGGTCAGGGGGGTGCGCAGGTCGTGGGAGATGCCCGCCACCAGGTCGGTGCGGGCCCGCTCGTAGGCGGCGTTCTTCTCCCGCTCCTCCAGCAGGTGGCGCTGCATCTGCTCAAAGGCGGCGCACACGGCGGTGAACTCGTCCCGCCCGTCATAGCCCACCGGGCGGGAGTAGTCCCCCGCCTCCACCCGCCGGGCGGCCTCGGCCAGGGCGTTGACCGGGCGCATGATGTGGTGCACCTGGAAGTGGGTGGACACCATGCTGAGGGCGGCAATCACGGCGATGGCCGCCACGCCGATGACCAGCAGGGCCACCAGCATGGCCTCCAGCGGGGGGCGCTGGCGGCCGAACAGCTCCGGCACATCCGGCCGGCCGATGGAGATGATGGTGTAGGGCCCGGACTGGATGCCCACCATCAGCGCCGTGCCGGTCCACAGGTCCACCGCCTGCCCCTCCGGCCAGGAGGTATACGCGCCGCTGTGCTGGAGCAGATCCCGCTGGAAGGCGTCCAGGGAGGAGTAGACCTCTGTCTCCCCCCGGGCCACGTGGAGCTGGTAGCCCAGCTCCTCCAGCTGACGGCCCAGGGCCGGCCAGCCGCCGGCAGCGGCGTCCCACCCCTCCAGCAGCTGCTGTACCTGAGCGGTGTTGAGCTCCTCTTCCGGCGGCATCCGGCTGACGTAGCGGGAGCTGACCTGCCGGATCACCCCGCTGCTGATCAGCAGCAGCGCCGCCAGCGCCCGCAGCTCCCGCCCCGGCACGCCCTCCCCTTCCCTTTCCCGCCGTTCTATGATATGATAGGGCCAAACCGAAAGGAGGTGCTGCCATGGCGCCACGCAAAAAGCTCCCCGTGCTTCTCCTGCCCATTCTGATCATTTTGCTGCTCGGCGCGGTGGTGCTCCTGCTGCGGGGACGGCCCGTGACCCTGGAGCGCATCCTCACCCAGCAGGGCTATACCATTGTCAGCCAGACCGAGACTGTATTGACCATCACCCTCTCCCGGGAACAGATGCCGGAGGGCTTTCCGGAGGACGTCTCCATCAGCCAATCGGAGGGGGAGCTGGAGCTGCTCCTCCTCCAGGAGGGGGGCACCAGCCTCTATCTCACCGCCTTTGCCCGGGCTGACGGTGCCTCCGGCACCCTGCACGCCGTCATCGAGCCCAGGTATGCGCTCTCCCGGGATGGGGGGCAGCTCCTGCTCCCCTACCAGGTCAACGAGGACGGCAGCGTCACCGCCGGCCTGTCCATCGACAGCGGCAGCATCCTGGCCGACGGGGAGGCCCGCCCCGACGCGGTGACCCTGGCCGCCCAGGCCGCCACGGGCCGCTTTGATCTCTATGTGGACCGGGCCCTGTTCCTCCGGTCCGACGCGCTCACCTTCCAGATCGGCCCCTTTTACCATCTGACCTACGAGCCCAGCTGAAGGAGGTTTTCCGCCATGTCCACCCTGCTGATCAAAAATGCCCGCTACATCGTCTCCTGCGACGACAGGGACACCCTGCACGAGCACAGCAACCTGTTCATCCGGGACAACGCCATCGAGTACATCGGCCCGGAGCTGCGGCAGGCCGACCAGGTGATCGACGCCTCCACCATGGCGGTGTACCCCGGCCTGGTCAACACACACCACCACCTCTACCAGCTCTTCTCCCGCAACCTGCCGGAGGTGCAGCGGATGGAGCTGTTCCCCTGGCTGGTGACCCTGTACGAGGTGTGGAAGAACCTGGACGAGGAGGTGGTGACCGCCTCCACCCAGGTGGGCCTGGCCGAGCTGCTGAAAACCGGGTGCACCACCTGCTTCGACCACCACTATGTGTTTCCCGCCCAGGCCGGGGATCTCATCGGCGCCCAGTTCCGGGCCGCGGAGCGGCTGGGCATGCGCTTCCACGCCTCCCGGGGCTCCATGGACCTGTCCAAGAAGGACGGCGGCCTGCCCCCCGACAGCGTGGTGCAGGACATCGACGCCATCCTGGCCGACTCGGAGCGGCTGGTGCGGGTGTGGCACGACCCGGCCCG
>CALWXU010000005.1 GCA_944385585.1 uncultured Flavonifractor sp. | reverse complement strand
AACTCGGTGACCGTGGTGCTGCAGCTGGCCCTGGCCATCGACTACGCCATCATCATGCTCCACCGCTTCCTGGAGGAACGGGAGCGCGCCGGGGACCGGGAGGCCTGCATCGCGGCGGTGAGTGCCGCCATCCCCTCCATCTCCGCCAGCAGCCTCACCACTATCTCGGGCCTGGCCGCCATGATGTTCATGCAGTTCCGTATCGGCTTTGACATGGGCATCATACTCATCAAGGCCATTCTGTTCAGTATGCTCTCGGTCTTTACCCTGATGCCGGGTCTCCTGATGCTCTTTTCCAAGGCCATGGCAAAGACCCAACACCGCAGTTTTATCCCCAAGATCGACCGCTGGGGCACATTCACTCTGAAACTGCGCTATGTGGGTGCGCCCCTGTTCGCCGTGGCTATCACAGCGGGCTTTCTGCTGTCCAATCAGTGCCCCTATGTCTACGGATACAGCCAGATCGAGACCGCCCGTCAGAATGAGACCCAGATTGCCGAGAAAAAGGTCAACGAGACCTTTGGCACCCAGAATGTGATGGCTCTGCTGGTTCCGAAGGGCGACTATGCCAGTGAAAAGACCCTGCTGGACCGGCTGGAGACCTATAACCAGGTAGATTATGCCATGGGTCTTTCCAATGTGGAGGTCATGGACGGCTATATGCTCACCGATGCCCTGACGCCCAGGCAGTTTGCCGAGATGACAGACCTGGACTACGAGCTGGTGTGCCTGGTATACGCCGCCTATGGGGCGGAAAACGAGGAGTACGGCCGGATCGTGGGCGGCGTGGACGACTATACGGTTCCGCTGATGGATATGTTCTTCTTTGCCTACGACAAGGTGGAGGAGGGCTACGTGGACCTGGATGAGGAGGACCAGGCGGATCTGGACGATCTCTATGCGCAGCTGTCTGACGCCCGGGCGCAGCTGCTGGGAGAGAACTACACCCGGATGCTGGTCAGCCTGAACCTGCCGGAGGAGGGGGAGGAGACCTTCGCCTTCCTCCAGACCATCCACCAGGAGGTGGAGCGGTATTATGACGCCAATCATGTCTATCTGGTTGGGGACTCCACCAGCGACTACGACCTGTCCGTCTCCTTCGCCCGGGACAATATCATGATCAGCGTGCTGTCGGTGGTCTTTGTCATCATTGTGCTGCTCTTTACCTTCCAGTCCGTGGGCCTGCCCATCCTGCTGATCCTGGTGATCCAGGGCAGCATCTGGATCAATTTCTCCTTCCCCGGCGTGACGGGGCAGCCCATTTTCTTTATGAGCTATCTGGTGGTGACCTCCATCCAGATGGGCGCCAACATCGACTACGCCATTGTCATCTCCTCCTGGTACAACGAGCTGAAGGGGAGCATGTCCCGGCAAGAGGCCATCGTCCAGGCGCTGAACCTGTCCTTCCCCACAGTGCTCACCTCGGGAAGCATCCTGTCCGCCGCCGGGTTCCTGATCGGCCGGATCACCACGGAGCCCGCCATCGTGGGCATCGGCGAGTGCCTGTGCCGGGGGACGCTGATCTCCATCCTCCTGGTCATGTTTATCCTGCCCCAGATCCTGTATCTGGGAGACAAAATCGTGGAAAAGACCCGGTTCAATATCAAGGTCCCAGAGGTCAGCCGCAGCGCCAGCGGCACCGTCTATGTGAACGGCCGGGTCCGGGGACGGGTGTCCGGCGTGGTGGACGCCCAGATTCAGGGCGTGATTTACGGCGACGTCTCCGGCATGCTGGAGACCGGAAGCTATCAGACCAAGGAGGTTCCAAACGCAGATGAAACGGAAAATCAGTAAGCTCCTGAGCCTCCTTCTGGCGGCGGTTCTGCTCCTCTCCCCCATAGCCCCCGCCGCCCTGGCGGCCGGGAGCGCCGATGTGGTCTACCTCCGCACGGCGGAGGATCTGGTGCAGCTCTCCCAAAACTGCACCCTGGACAGCTGGTCTCAGGGAAAAACCGTCTATCTGGAGGCGGATATTGACCTGACCGGCATGGACTTTGCATCAATCCCCACCTTTGGCGGCACCTTCGTGGGGCAGGGCCACACCATATCCGGGCTGTCCATCACCGGCAGCGGCAATGTGCGGGGCCTGTTCCGGTACATACAGCCCAGCGGCGCCGTGCGGGATCTCCACGTCTCCGGCGCCATCTCCCCCACCGACCGCAAGAACACCCTGGGGGGCCTGGCGGGGGAAAATCAGGGTGCCATCACCAACTGCTCGTTTTCCGGGACGGTCAGCGGGGTGGACAGCATCGGCGGAATTGCGGGCATCAACGAGGCCCAGGGGCGGCTCATCAACTGCTCCTTCTCCGGCTCTGTCACCGGGGAGCACTATGTGGGCGGCATTGCCGGGCAGAACTACGGCTCCATCGTCCAGTGTGCCAACAGCGGCAGCATCAACACCACGGAGGTGGACGCGGAGCTGAACCTGGACAATTGGAATCAGGAGCAGCTCAACGCCGCGGAGAATGTGCCGGTGTGTACCGACATCGGCGGCATCACCGGGTTTTCCTCCGGCATCCTGCAGGGCTGCGTCAACACCGGAGCGGTGGGGTACGCCCATGTGGGGTACAACATCGGCGGCATCGTGGGCCGGCAGTCCGGTTATCTGAGTGGCTGTACCAATTCCGGGACGATTCTGGGCCGGAAGGATGTGGGCGGCATCGCCGGACAGCTGGTGCCGGAGGTCCGTCTGCTCTACAATGAGGGGCAGGTCGGCGACCTGCTGGATGAACTGGATGTGCTGCGGGGCCTCATTGAACAGACGGGGGACAGCGCCCGCGGCTCCTCCGACGAGATATCGGCGCGGATGCAGGCCATCTCCGACCGGGCGGGAGAGGCCCGGGAGGCCATCGGCGATCTGATGGACGACACCACAGACTGGGCCAATGAGAACATCGGCGAAATCAATGATGTGTCCGCCCGGATCTCCTGGCTCATCGACGAGCTGACCCCCATCCTGGACGACGCCGCAGATGCAATGGGGCTGATGGAGGAGCTGTCCGGCCAGATGAATGACGTGTTGGACGAGGCCCGGGAGGCCGGCGACCTGGCCCCCGGTGTGGCAGAGCAGGTTGAGGATGCCATGGGAGACCTGGGCGCCGCCGCCCGGCGCGGCCGGGACGCTGTGGAGCACCTTAGAGCGTCCCTGACCCACCTGCGGAATGTACTGGGAAAGCCGGAGCATGCAGCGGAGGCTGTTCAGGCAGTCACAGACGCGGCTGTCCAGGTCATGGACTCCCTCGCAGAGGCGTCTGGCGCGGTCATACGGGCTGTGGAATTATGGCTGCAGATTGGCGGGGCGGATATGAGCGGCGAGGAAATCGCCGCCATAGAGTCTGCGCTGTCCGCAGTACGCGGCAGTCTGGAGCAGGCAAAGGCTGCTGCGCAGGCACTGGGCACCGCCGTGGCAAGGCTCGTGCTGCCTACGGTCCACCCGGAAGAGTGGGGGGCCGCCCGGCAGGAGGCAGAGACTGCCGGTGAGCGCCTTGCCTCTGCCCTGGATGCACTGTCCAACGCCATTTCCGGCGGTGAATACGCCATCAGACAGCTGCGGGAGCTGCTGGAGCAGGCCGGAGATACCTTGGATGAACTGCAAAACGCCGGAGATACCATGGAGAAGCTGGCCTCTCTGGCCTCAGATCTCAGTGAGGATCTCTACGATGTGCTGTACGAATTGGCCGAAATGCCAACCATTTCCATCCACCCAATCAGCAGTGAGATCCAGGCGCAGGGGGACGCCCTGGGAGACATCTTCTCCGGACTGCTGGACGACGGGGATGCCCTGCGGGATTCCGTGTCCACCAGCACGGACATCCTGCTGGACGATCTGGACGCCATCAACGAACAGTTCGGTGTGATCACCAGTCTGCTGCGGGATATTCTGGATGGCTCTGACACGGAGACTGAGAGCCGGTTTGAGGATGTGTCGGATGAAGCGCCTGAAGCCACAGATACGGGGTATCTGTCCGACGCCCGGAATGACGGGACGGTGGAGGGCGATGTCAATGTGGCCGGGATCGTGGGCTCCATGGCCATTGAGTACGACTTTGACCCGGAGGACGACCTGATCCAGGAGGGTGACCGCTCCCTGGACTTCCGGTATCAGACCAAGGCCGTGGTGGCCTCCTGCATCAATACGGGAGAGATCACCGGCAAACAGGACTGCGCCGGCGGCATTGTGGGCCTGATGGATCTGGGGCGGGTCGGAAGCTGCGAGAATTACGGCACTGTCTCCAGCAGCAACGGCGACTATGTGGGAGGCATTGCCGGCGCCTCCTGGGGCAGCATCCGGGACAGCTGGAGCAAGTGCCGCCTGTCCGGCGGGGACTATGTGGGCGGCGTGGCAGGCCTGGGGGCCACCCTGGTGAACTGCCATACCCTGGTGACCATCGACGAGGGCTCCGCCTATCTGGGCGCCGTGGCGGGAGACGTAGACAGCGGCGGCACCATATCCGGCAACACCTTTACCAGCGAGAGCCTGGGTGCGCTGGACGGCATCAGCTACGCCGGGAGGGGGGAGCCGGTGGATTTTGACGCCCTGTGCAGCACGGAGGGCGTGCCGGAGCTGTTTTCCCGGCTGGAGCTGACCTTTGTAGCCGATGGCGTCACTGTGGCCGTGATCCCCTTCCAGTACGGGGAGGGAATCGAATCCCTGCCGGAGATCCCCGCGAAAAAAGGATATTCCGCGTCCTGGCCGGAGCTGGACTATACTCACCTGACCGCCAGCCAGACCCTGGAGGCGGAGTACACGCCATATGCCTCCGCCCTGACCGATGGAGGAGAACTTCCGGAAATCCTGGTGGACGGCAGCTTCAGCAGCCGGGCGGAGGTCGCCCACACGAAAGAGGACGTGACCTGGAGCGACGACCGGGGACAAACGCACTCCGGCACTGCTTATACCGTCACAGTGGACGACCCGGATCTGGAGCAGGTGTCCTACACGGTACACTACCGCCTGCCGGATTCCGGCAAACGCTGGGCACTATGGGTGCAGGAGGAAAATGGCTGGTCACAGGCGGATTTTACAATCGACGGACGATACCTGCTGCTCACCAGTCAGGCCGAGGAGATCACCTTCTGCGTGACGGAACGACCCAGCAGCTTCCGTGCATGGACTGCCGTCGGAATAGGCTGCCTGCTGGTTTCAGCGGCCGCTCTCCGGGGGATACGCCGCATGAGGCACAAGCGGCGTAAAACCTATGCTAGGGAAGCCAGCCAGTAAAATATGGCCCTCATAATTGCCGATTTGTCGAGGGGCTTCTCGCGTGAATTTGCATTTCAGAATCAAGCGTTTACAATGTGCAGGCTGTTCCAAGGAGGGCTTGCAGAGCCCCTGCGGCCGCAGCCGCAGGGGCTCTAATGAAAATCCATCATTCCCAGGTGCAAGAGAGGCCCCTGCGGGGTGCGCCTCGGAAGCGGCACTTCTCATGGCGGAATTTCACAGAGAAATAAACCCCTTCCGCCATACGGCTTATGTTGAGAAAACGGCAAGAATCCTAATAAGGCATAGATTTTCTGGCAGAATCCACAAATCAGGCGGTTTTCTGTACAAATACCGTACCTGTCCCTGCCGGCGGCTCCGTACAAAAAACCCCCTGGGGTGTACCTGGAACGGCGGATAGACAGGCGTTCCAAACACACCCCAAGGGGTGTCCCGCAGCATGCGGGAAAACAGGGGTTCAGGGGAAAGGACCCGCTAAATCGACGCTCAGAAGAGGCGGCGGGCACCCACGTAGACGTTGGCGTAGTGGCCGCTGGTCAGGGTATCGATCTTGACGGTGTATGTATTGGTGGAGGCGTGGATGAACTGCCCGCCGCCGATGTAGATGCCCACGTGGGAGGCGGCCTTGGAGGTGTTGTAGCGGAAGAACACCAGGTCGCCGGGCTGCAGCTCGCTCTTGGACACCGAGGTGCCGTTGGAGAGCTGGCCGGAGGCGGTGCGGTTCAGGGTGTAGCCGAAGTGGCGGTACACATAGCTGGTGTAGCCGGAGCAGTCAAAGCTGTTGGGGCCGTTGCCGCCGTAGACGTAGGGGGTGCCCAGATACTGCTTGGCGTAGTCCACCACCTGCTGGCCCAGGCCGCTGCTGGCGGCCACGGCGGTGCCGTCGCCCCGGGAGCCGGCGGAGTCCTTGCAGGTGACCATGTAATCGCTGCTGACATAGCCGGTGGTGCCGCCGGAGGTGGTGATCTTGTACCAGCCGTTGTCGACGCCCACGATGGTGACCACCGCGCCGTCGCTGAGGGTGGCGACCTTGTCATAATCGGTGCCGGCACCGCTGCGCACGTTCAGGGTGGAGCCGTCGGCCTGGACCAGGCCGTAGCCGATGGTCACATCCGCCTTGGTGGCCACATCCAGGTACTCGCCGGACATATAGCCCTCCACGGACTGATAATCCACCTTGTACCAGCCGTCGCCGGCCTCCTCCAGCACCACCACGGTGTCGCCCTTAGCGGCAGTGGCCAGGATGGTGGCCTCGGTGCTGGCCTCGTCCCGAAGGCGGAGTGCGTCGGCATTGACGGTGCCCACGCCCACACTGGCGGCGGAGGCGGTGACCACACAGACGGTGGAGAGGGCGGCGGTGAGCAGTGCGGTGCGCAGCAGCTTGGAAGGCTTTATCATCGGTAGATTCCTCCACTTTCAAAAGGATACCCGCCGGAGCGGGGCTTTGCTTCTCTTCGGTACGGCAGCGGGCTCAGGCGCTGGCCAGGGCCCGGTCCAGCCAGACGGAGGCCACGTCCATGGCGGCGTACAGGCTGTCCTTCTCGGTTTTCTTGACCACCCGGTCCCGGCTCTTCAGGTCGGGGTCGGTGAGCTGGAGCTGGACGGACACCTTGGTGGCCACGTCCATGTCCTTCTCCTTCTTCTGGGAGAGAATCTGGAGCATGATGATGTATTTCTGGGCCATGCTGCCATAGTAGATCAGGCTGTCCTTCCGGCGGAGGGGGTGGCCCTTATAGGTGAGGGGAATGTTCTGGTTTGCCATTGCGGCCTCCTTCCAGGATTGTAACGATTCTGTAATACTGTAACCGAATTGTAACACATTGTTTCCAATCCGTCAACCGCTTTGCCGGAGTTTTTTCCGGAAATATCTCCCAATGGCGGACAAGCTGAAGGACTTTCCGGGATCGGGGAGGGGCCTGTCGAGGAAGAAGGGCTGACAAATGGGAACAGATGTGCTATAATCGGGGCTGCTGGACAAACCACAGTGAAAAGCGAGGAAGTATCATGAATCAGAAGGAAGTCAGCGAGCTGCGCCGCCGGTTCCGGCCGGACAGGAGCGCCATCAGCCGCATCTACGGCTGCTATGTCAACGGCAGCCGGGAGATCATCTCCTACCTGGACGCGTCCCTGGGGACCATGCCGGAGGAGGAGGCGGAGAAATACCTGGGCCTGCTGAAAAAGGCCCTGTCCGGCACCCTGGGCCGGAACCTGGTGGACATCGTGTTCTCCACCCGGCAGGTGGCGGACAGCGAGGAGCACCGGCTGCTCACCGCCCTGCGGGACTGCCAGCTGAAGGACGCCGCCCTGCGGCAGCGCTTCTATGAGACGATCATCGGCGCCCTGGAGCTGGAGGAGAGCAACTACGTCATCCTGCTGGCCCACGACGCCTACGACGTGCCCCGCCGGGCCAAGGACGACACGGTGCAGGCCGACGCCTCCGACACGGTGTTCTCCTACTTCGTCTGCTGCGTCTGCCCGGTGAAGGATGGCAAGCCGGAGCTGGGCTACTTCTCCGGCGACAACGAGTTCCACAGCTGCACCCCCTGCCAGGTGGTGGCCCAGCCGGAGCTGGGCTTCCTCTTCCCTGCCTTTGACGACCGCTCCGCCAACCTCTATAACGCCCTGTTCTACGCCCGCAAGCCAGATCAGCTCCACCAGGAGGTGATCGACGCGGTGTTCCGCACCGAGCCGCCCATGTCCGCCGCCGAGCAGCGGGAGGCCTTCCAGGGGGCCCTGGCGGAGGCCCTGGGGGAGGCGTGCAGCATGGAGGTGGCCCAGGCCGTCCACGAGGGCCTGCGGGAGCGGATCCTGCGGCACAAGGAGGAGAAGAACCCGGAGCCCCTCACCGTCGCACCCGGCGAGGTGGGCGCCATCCTGAGGGAGAGCGGCGTGGCGGAGGACATGGTGTCCGCCTTCCTGGCGCAGTGCGGGGAGCGGTTTGGCCAGGGGGCGGCCCTCAGCCCGGCAAACCTGATTGACAGCGGGAGGTTCGAGCTCAAGACCGCCGCCGCCACCCTCTCGGTGGACCCAGAGCAGAGCTACCTGGTGGAGCGGCGCACCATCGACGGGCGCAGCTACCTGCTTATCCCCGTGGATGGGGACGTGGAGCTCAACGGCTTCGGCGTCCGCGCCGCCCGGGACGGGGCCGAGCCCTCCGCTACATAACATCCTATGCGGCACAGCACAGCGCGCCCACCGCTTGCAGCGGTGGGCGCGCTGTTGTCATCTCTGTCCGGCCCTCCGGCGGAGGAGCTGGAAGGCAAAGGCGGCGGCGGTGAACACCAGCGCCGCCAGCATGAGGAGCCCCTCGCACAGCATGGGGTAGAGCGCTCCCCTCAGGGAGATAATGCGGGTATAGGCCTCCCGCAGGACCACCACGTAGGCGCCCAGGGAGGACAGCTGCACCAGCAGAGCCGCCGGGAGGGCGGCGGGGGCGGCGCAGGCCCAGGCCAGGGAGAGCACATCGGCCAGGAAGAAGTACCGCTCGTGCATGTGGGGCAGGAGGAAGGGCACCCCGACGGCCAGCAGGACGGCGGCGGTGAGGAGCACCCGGTCGTCCGCCCGGCGGCGGAGCAGCCACAGCGCGGCCGCCACCGCCAGAGAGAGGGCGAAGGCGGCGGCGATGCCCAGCCGGGCCGCCAGGGCGGTGTCCACCTGGGCGTCATAGGGGAGGAAGGCGTAGAGGTTGGGGGCGTTCAGGTTCAGGTAGCCGGAATACTCCGTGGCCTGTCCGAAGTACACCCCCAGGATGTCCCCCAGGGGCTTGCCCAGCAGCAGGGCGGGCACGCAGGTGGCGGCGTAGGCGGCGGGGAAGCAGAGCAGGGAGCGCAGCGGCACCCGCCGGAGCAGCACCAGCGCCCCCCACAGGGGGAGGACAAAGACGGTCTGTAATTTAAAGGAGAAGGCCACCCCCAGCAGGGCCAGGGAGGCATAGGGCCGCCCCTCCAGGGCGGAGGAGAGGGCGTGGAGCACCAGGGCGCCGTAGAGGGCGTCGCACTGGCCCCAGAACGCGCCGTTGGCCACCACCGTGGGCAGCAGCAGGAGCAGGCAGAAGCACAGCAGGGGGCGGTTCCCGTCCCCCGGGCAGAAGTGCCGCACCAGCCGGAAGCCGCCCCAGGCCAGCACCACGTCGAAGAGGATGGAGAACAGCTTGATCAGGTACAGGTCCGGGATGGGCAGGTAGGAGATGGCGGCCAGGAAGTAGAGATAGGGGGCGTTGTAGTTGCCGATGGGCAGCTTGACGGCGGAAAAGCCGCCGTTGTCCCGGAAGGACTGGGCCCACTGGGACAGGAAGATCTGGTAGTCGGCGGACTGGTAGTCCAGCAGCATGGCCCGCAGGAAGAAGGCCAGGCCCACAGGCAGCAGGGCGCCCAGCAGCTCCTCCTGCCCCAGCCCCTGCCGGTAGAGCAGCCACACGGCCAGCCCCGCCAGGGCCAGCAGCAGGAGGTACACGGCGGCGTGGGCGGCCGGCCCGCCCAGGGACAGGGAGCCGGCGGGCAGCAGACTCAGACCCAGCAGGCCCAGCCCGGCCCCCGCCCAGGGGAGCGCGGTGGATCGCTTCATCATCAGAGCTTACCTCATGAAACGAGGCCCGGAGCATGGCTCCGGGCCTCTTGGGTTGGATGGGGATTAGAGCCCGGTCTGCTCCTCCGGGGCGTCGGCAGGGACCTCCCCGGCGGGGAGATCCGCGTCGGTCATATCATCCTCCAGGACATCGTCCGCGGCGCCGTCCTCCTGGATGAGGGCCTCCTCATCCTCCGCGCCCTCGGGGGCCTCGCCGCTCCTGGCATCGCCCTCATCGTCCATCTGGTCGTACTTGCGGTAGATGGACAGTCCGGAGCCGGCGGGGATGAGCTTGCCGATGATCACGTTCTCCTTCAGGCCCAGCAGATGGTCCACCTTGCCCTTGATGGCGGCCTCGGTGAGCACCTTGGTGGTCTCCTGGAAGGAGGCGGCGGACAGGAAGGAATCCGTGGCCAGGGAGGCCTTGGTGATGCCCATCAGCAGGCGGGTGCAGGTGGGCAGCTGGAGCTCCACGCCGTCGTTGGTCTCCCCCGCGTCAATGCGGGCCTGGACGGCGGCCTTGGCGTCCTCAAACTCAATGAGGTCAATGGTGGAGCCGGACAGGAGGATGGAATCCCCCGCGTCCTCCACCCGCACCTTGCGCATCATCTGGCGGCAGATGACCTCGATGTGCTTGTCGTTGATATCCACGCCCTGCTGGCGGTAGGGCTTCTGCACTTCCTGGATCAGGTAGTCGTACACGGCGTGGATGCCCCGCACCCGCAGCACGTCCTGGGGATAGAGGGCGCCCTCAGTGAGGGCGAAGCCCTTCTCCACCACGTCGCCGTCCTTCACCCGCAGCCCCGCGTAGGGCAGGGCGTAGGTGACCACCTCGCCGTCGTCGGCGGTGATGGTGACGTTGCACATGGCGTTGCGCTTGGCCTCCTCCAGGGTGACCTTGCCGCCCACCTCGGCCAGCTGGGCCATCTTCTTGGGCTTGCGGGACTCGAACAGCTCCTCAACACGGGGAAGACCCTGGGTGATGTCGCCGCCGGCCACGCCGCCGGTGTGGAAGGTACGCATGGTGAGCTGGGTGCCGGGCTCGCCGATGGACTGGGCGGCGATGATACCCACCGCCTCGCCCTCGCCCACGGGCTCGCCGATGGCCAGGTTGATGCCGTAGCACTTGGAGCACACCCCGCTGCGGGCCCGGCAGGTGAGCACGCTGCGGATCTTCACAGAGTGGATGCCGTGCTCCTCCAGCAGCTTGGCGTCGCCCTCGGTCATCATGGTGTGGTGGTCGATGAGCACCTCGCCGGTCTGGGGGTCGCAGATGTCCTCCACCGGGTAGCGGCCCTTGAGCCGCTCGCCGAAGGTCTCGATCACCTGGCCGTTCTCCACGATCTCGCTGACGGTGATGCCGTCGTCGGTGCCGCAGTCGTGCTCCCGGATGATGACCTCCTGGGACACGTCCACCAGACGGCGGGTCAGGTAGCCCGAGTCGGCGGTACGCAGGGCGGTATCGGCCATGCCCTTCCGGGCGCCTCGGGAGGAGATGAAGTACTCCAGCACGGACAGGCCCTCACGGAAGTTGGACTTGATGGGGATCTCGATGGTGCGGCCGGAGGTGTCGGCCATCAGGCCGCGCATGCCGGCCAGCTGACGGATCTGGGCGGAGGAGCCGCGGGCGCCGGAGTCGGCCATCATCCAGATGGGGTTGTACCGGTCCAGGCCGGCCATCAGGGCGTCGGTCACGTCCTTGGTGGTCTTTTCCCAGGCCTCCACCACCAGGCGGTAGCGCTCCTCATTGGTCAGGAAGCCCCGCTTGTACTGCCGCTCGATCTTGACGATCTCCTTCTCGGTGTCGGCGATCAGGCCGTACTTCTTCTCAGGGATGGTCATGTCGTAGATGGACACGGTGAGGGAGCCCCGGGTGGAGAACCTGTAGCCCCGGTTCTTGATGGTGTCCAGCACGGCGGCGGACACGGTGAAGCCGTGCTTGACGATGCACTTGTCGATGATCTTGCCCAGTTGCTTCTTGCCCACGATGAAGTTGACCTCGGGGTCGAACATCTGCTCCGGGTCGGTCCGGTCCACAAAGCCCAGGTCCTGGGGGATGCCCTCGTTGAAGATCAGACGGCCCACGGTGGTGCGCACCAGCTTGTAGCGGGTGACGCCGTCCACCTCGGCGGTGCGGCGCACCAGGATGGGCACATGGAGCTCCAGCTCCCCCTCGTCATAGGCCAGGCGGGCCTCGGTGTCGTCGGCAAAGACGTGGAGCACCTCCCGGGGCAGCTGGCCGTCCTCGGTCTCGGCGCAGACGCCGGCGTAGGTGGGGATGTCGTCCAGGGAGCCGGGGTTTTTGACCCAGATATAGGAGTCGGGGGTGACGGCGCCCTCGGCCAGGGCGGCCTTCACCGCCGCCACGTCGTCGTAGGTCTCCTCGGCGGCGTGCTCGGGGTACTTCTCATAGGTCAGGTAGTAGGAGCCCAGCACCATGTCCTGGGTGGGCACGGTGACGGGGCCGCCGTCCTGGGGCCGCAGCAGGTTGTTGGCCGAGAGCATGAGCACCCGGGCCTCGGTCTGGGCCTCGGCGGACAGGGGCACGTGGACGGCCATCTGGTCGCCGTCGAAGTCGGCGTTGAAGGCGGTACACACCAGGGGGTGGAGCTTGATGGCCCGGCCCTCCACCAGCACCGGCTCGAAGGCCTGGATGCCCAGGCGGTGGAGCGTGGGGGCCCGGTTGAGCATGACCGGGTGGTCCTTGATGACAAACTCCAGGGCGTCCCACACCTCGGCCCGGCCCTTGTCCACCATCTTCTTGGCGGACTTGATGTTGTTGGCCAGGCCGTCCTCCACCAGCTTCTTCATGACGAAGGGGCGGAAGAGCTCGATGGCCATCTCCTTGGGCAGGCCGCACTGGTAGATCTTCAGCTCGGGGCCCACCACGATAACGGAACGGCCGGAGTAGTCCACCCGCTTGCCCAGCAGGTTCTGGCGGAAGCGGCCCTGCTTGCCCTTGAGCAGGTCGGACAGGGACTTCAGCGCCCGGTTGTTGGCGCCGGTGACGGCGCGGCCGCGGCGGCCGTTGTCGATCAGGGCGTCCACCGCCTCCTGCAGCATGCGCTTCTCGTTGCGCACGATGATGTCGGGGGCGTTGAGCTGGATGAGGCGCTTGAGGCGGTTGTTGCGGTTGATCACCCGGCGGTACAGGTCGTTCAGGTCAGAGGTGGCGAAGCGGCCGCCGTCCAGCTGCACCATGGGGCGCAGCTCCGGCGGGATCACCGGCAGCACGTCGATGATCATCCACTCCGGCTTGTTGCCGGACAGGCGGAAGGCGTCCACCACCTCCAGCCGCTTGACGATGCGGGCCTTCTTCTGGCCGGAGGCGTCCTTCAGCTCGGCCCGCAGGGAGGCGGACAGCTCCTCCAGGTTGATGTCCTGGAGCAGCTTCTTCACGGCCTCGGCGCCCATGCCGGCCTCAAAGTCGTCCTCATACTTCTCCCGCATGTCGCGGTACTCCTTCTCGGAGAGGATCTGGTTGCGGGCCAGGGGGGAGAAGCCGGGGTCGGTGACAATATAGCTGGCGAAGTAGAGCACCTTCTCCAGAATCCGGGGGCTGATGTCCAGCAGCAGGCCCATCCGGGAGGGGATGCCCTTGAAGTACCAGATGTGGGACACGGGGGCGGCCAGCTCGATGTGGCCCATGCGCTCCCGGCGCACCTTGGCCCGGGTGACCTCCACGCCGCAGCGGTCGCAGATCTTGCCCTTGTAGCGGATCTTCTTGTACTTGCCGCAGTGGCACTCCCAGTCCTTGGTGGGGCCAAAGATGCGCTCGCAGAACAGGCCGTCCCGCTCCGGCTTGAGGGTGCGGTAGTTGATGGTTTCCGGCTTCTTCACCTCGCCGTAGGACCACTCGAGGATCTGTTCCGGGGAGGCGATGCCGATCTGGATGGCGTCAAATTCAGCGTAACTCATGTGTTTGCTCGTCCTCCCTTACTTATTCCATATCGTCGTCGGCGTAGTCGTCAGAAAAATCGTCGCCGTCGTCCAGTCCGTCGTCCTCGTCCGAGACGGCCAGATCGTCGTCGTCGCTGCCCTCCTTGAGGGTATAGCCGGCGGCGGCGAACTCCGACTCCCCGCCGGCGTTGTAGCCGTAGTAGTCGTCGTCATCGTCCCGGAAGCGGCCGGGCTGATAGGTGTCCTCGTCGTCGTCCTTGAGCTCGATCTCCTGTCCCTCGTGGTCCAGCACCTTGATGTCCAGGCACAGGGCCTGCAGCTCCTTGACCAGCACCTTGAAGGACTCTGGCACGCCGGGCTTGGGCACGTTGTGGCCCTTGACAATGGCCTCGTAGGTGCGCACGCGGCCGGTGACGTCGTCGGACTTGACGGTGAGGATCTCCTGCAGGGTGTAGGCCGCGCCGTAGGCCTCCAGGGCCCACACCTCCATCTCGCCGAAGCGCTGGCCGCCGAACTGGGCCTTGCCGCCCAGGGGCTGCTGGGTGACCAGGGAGTAGGGGCCGGTGGAGCGGGCGTGGATCTTGTCGTCCACCAGATGGTGGAGCTTGAGGAAGTACACGTAGCCCACGGTGACGGGGTTGTCGAACCGCTCGCCGGTGCGGCCGTCGTACAGCCAGCTCTTGCCGTCTGGCCGCAGGCCGGCCATCTTCAGCGTCTCCTCAATGTCCTTCTCGTCGGCGCCGTTGAATACAGGGGTGGCCACCTTCCAGCCCAAGGTCTTAGCCGCGTAGCCCAGGTGGACCTCCAGCACCTGACCGATGTTCATACGGGAGGGCACGCCCAGGGGGTTGAGCACGATGTCCAGGGGGGTGCCGTCGGGCAGGAAGGGCATATCCTCCTGGGGCAGGATGCGGGAGACCACGCCCTTGTTGCCGTGGCGGCCGGCCATCTTGTCGCCCACGGAGATCTTCCGCTTCTGGGCGATGTAGACCCGGACCACCTCGTTGACGCCGGGCCCCAGCTCGTCGCCGGCCTCCCGGGTGAACACCTTGGCGTCCACCACGATGCCGCTCTCGCCGTGGGGCACCTTCAGGGAGGTGTCCCGGACCTCGCGGGCCTTCTCACCGAAGATGGCCCGCAGCAGCCGCTCCTCGGCGGTCAGGTCGGTCTCGCCCTTGGGGGTGACCTTGCCCACCAGGATGTCGCCGGCACGGACCTCGGCGCCCACGCGGATGATGCCCCGCTCGTCCAGGTCCTTCAGGGCGTCCTCGCCCACGTTGGGGATGTCCCGGGTGATCTCCTCGGGGCCCAGCTTGGTGTCGCGGGACTCGGTCTCGTACTCCTCGATGTGGATGGAGGTGAACACGTCCTCCTTCACCATCCGCTCGTTGAGCAGGATGGCGTCCTCGTAGTTGTAGCCCTCCCAGGTCATGAAGCCCATAAGGATGTTCTTGCCCAGGGCGATCTCGCCGTTGTTGGTGGAGGGGCCGTCCACGATCACCTCGCCCTGCTCCACCCGCTGGCCGGCGGAGACGATGGGCCGCTGGTTGATGCAGGTGGCGTGGTTGGAGCGCAGGTACTTGATGAGCTTATAGTCCTCAGTGCGGCCGCTGTCATAGCGGACGGACACCGAGTCGGCGGCCACCTTGGTGACCACGCCGTCCTCCTCGGCCAGGATGGCCACCTCGGAGTCGATGCAGTTCTTGTGCTCCTGCCCGGTGGCCACGATGGGGGCCTCGGTGGTGAGCAGGGGCACGGCCTGCCGCTGCATGTTGGCGCCCATCAGGGCACGGTTGGCGTCGTCGTTCTCCAGGAAGGGGATCTGGGCGGTGGCGATGGAGAACATCATCTTGGGGGAGATGTCCATGTAGTCCACCTGGTCCCGGTCCACGTCGATGATCTCGTTGCGGTGGCGGCAGGTGATACGGGCGTTCTTCAGGCACCCGTTCTCGTCCAGGGGCTCGGTGGCCTGGGCGATGGTGTACTCGTCCTCCATGTCGGCGGTCATATACTCCACCTGGTCGGTGACCCTGCCGGTGGCCTTGTCCACCTTGCGGTAGGGGGCCTCGATGAAGCCGTACTGGTTGATGCGGGCGTAGGAGGACAGGTAGGAGATCAGGCCGATGTTGGGGCCTTCCGGCGTCTCGATGGGGCACAGGCGGCCGTAGTGGCTGTAGTGGACGTCCCGCACGTCGAAGGAGGCCCGGTCACGGCTCAGGCCGCCGGGGCCCAGGGCGGACAGGCGGCGCTTGTGGGTCAGCTCGGCCAGGGGGTTGGTCTGGTCCATGAACTGGCTCAGGGGGGAGGAGCCGAAGAACTCCTTGATGGCGGCGGTGACGGGGCGGATGTTGATCAGGGACTGGGGGGTGACAATATCCAGGTCCTGGATGGTCATCCGCTCCCGGATCACCCGCTCCATGCGGGAGAAGCCGATGCGGAACTGGTTCTGCAGCAGCTCGCCCACACAGCGCAGGCGGCGGTTGCCCAGGTGGTCGATGTCGTCGGCGGCGCCCACCCCGTGGGCCAGGCAGTTGAGGTAGTTGATGGACGCCATGATGTCGTCCACGATGATGTGCTTGGGGATGAGGTCGTCGATGCGGTCGCGGACGGCCTCCTTCAGCTCCTCGCCGGAGTACTCCTGCAGCAGCTCCTGGAGGACGGAGAAGCGCACCCGCTCATTGACGCCGCACTCGGCCGGGTCGAAGTCCACAAAGCTGCGCATGTCCACCATGTGGTTGGAGAACACCTTGACCTGCAGGCCGTCCAGGTCCAGCACGGCCTCGTTGACGCCCTTGGCGTCCAGCTCCCGGGCTCTGTCCCGGGTGAGCAGCTCCCCGGCCTCGGCCAGGATCTCGCCGGTCATGGGGTCCACCACCGGCATGGCCAGGGTGTGGCCCGCCAGACGGGCCCAGATGGCCAGCTTCTTGTTGAACTTGTACCGGCCCACCGCGGACAGGTCGTACCGCCGGGGGTCGAAGAACAGGGCGTTGAGCAGGCTCTCGGCGGAGTCCACCGTGGGGGGCTCGCCGGGGCGGAGCTTGCGGTAGATCTCCAGCAGGGCGTCCTCGTAGGTCTTGCAGGCGTCCTTCTCCAGGGTGGCAACCAGCCGGGCGTCCTCGCCGAACAGCTCCAGGATCTCCGCGTCGGTGCGGGGGCCCACGGCGCGGATGAGGCAGGTGACGGGCAGCTTGCGGTTCTTGTCGATGCGCACATAGAACAGGTCGGAGGGGTCGGTCTCATACTCCAGCCAGGCGCCCCGGTAGGGGATGACGGTGGTGGCGTAGGTGACGGTGCCGGCCTTGTCCTCGGTGCGGGAGTAGTAGATGCCGGGGGAGCGGACGATCTGGGAGACGATGACCCGCTCGGCCCCGTTGATGACGAAGGTGCCCCCCCTGGTCATCAGCGGGAAGTCGCCCATGAAGATCTCCTGCTCCTTGATCTCCTCGGTCTCCTTGTTGCGCAGGCGCACCCGCACCTTGATGGGGGCGGCGTACGTGGCGTCCCGGGCCTTGCACTCCTCCACGGAGTACTTGGGGGGCTCATCCATGGAATAATCGATGAAGGACAGCTCCAGGTTGCCCGCGTAGTCGGTGATGGAGGCCACATCCTTGAACACCTCCCGCAGCCCCGTATCCAGGAACCACTGATAGGAATTCTTCTGCACCTCCAGGAGGTTGGGCATGTCCAGGATCTCCTCGTGGCGGGCAAAGCTCTTGCGGAGGGTCTTGCCGTAATAGACGTCCTTGACCATCGTAGAAAAAACACCTCGTTTTCGTTGTGTGGAACCCGCTGCGGGCAGAGGTTCCCGGCTGCTGTCGGCTGCTCGGCCCGCTCCCGGGGGAGCGGGCGGGTGCTGCACACCCGGATGTGTGGATAAAACATGATCTTTTTCTCTTGCGCTTTTCCCCCGCCCGTGGTATAGTGGGTGCAACATGGGAGGGTATCGGGAAAACGCCTCTAAAACGTATGAGCGTTTTAGTATACCATGAATCATCTGGAAAAGTCAACTGGTTTTTATGGAAATCTGGAGGAATCCAGATTTTTTTCATATTCAGGGCGGGAGGCGACAGGCGTGCCGGAGGAGTATTTGGAACAGATTCAGGCCATCATCCAGGTATGCGAAGACACGGACGGCATCCTAATCGTGGACAAGGACGGGGTGATCCTCCACCAGCGCACCGCCATGAACTACTACTGGAAGGCGGAGGAGACGGCGGGCCGCCATATCTGGGAGCTCTACCCCGGGCTGGACGAGGACACCAGCACCATCCTCCGGGCCCTGCGCACCGGCCAGGCCATCTATGACCAGCGCCAGGAGATCACCAACAGCCGGGGGGAGCGGGTGGTGCTGGACGCCACCACCATCCCCGTGGTGGCGGGCGGCCATGTGGTGGGTGCGGTGGACTGCGCCCGCTTCTATGTGGTGGGGCAGCGCATCGTCCGGGGCGGCCGGCGGGGCGGCCTGTCCACCCTGGACCGGATCATCACCCGCTCGCCCCGGATGGAGGAGCTCAAGCGCCGGGTGCGCTCCGCGGCCCAGCTGGACTCCCCGGTGCTCATCTACGGGGAGACGGGCACGGGCAAGGAGCTGGTGGCCGAGGCCCTCCACAGCGAGGGCAGGCGATGCGGCAGCTCCTTCGTCTCCCAGAACTGTGCCGCCATCCCGGCCAACCTGCTGGAGAGCATCTTTTTCGGCACGGAGAAGGGCAGCTATACAGGGGCTGTGACCCGCCGTGGCCTCTTCGAGGAGGCCGATGGGGGCACCCTTTTCTTAGATGAGATCAACTCCATGCACACCAGCCTGCAGGCCAAGCTGCTCAAGGCCCTGGAGGAGAAGAAGGCCCGCCGCATCGGCGGCGGGCGGGACACCCCCTTTGACGTGCGGGTGGTGGTGGCGGTAAACGAGCCGCCGGAGGAGCTGCTCCGCACCGGGCGGCTCCGGGAGGACCTCTACTATCGTCTGGGCGTGGTGCGGCTGAGTCTGCCGCCCCTGCGGGAGCGGCCGGAGGACATCCCCCTGCTGACCGCCTATTTCATCGAGCAGTACAACCGCTCCATGAAGCGGAAGATCCGCGGCGTCACCCCAGAGGTGGCCGAGCGTTTTCAGCGCTTCGGCTGGCCGGGGAACATCCGGCAGCTGCGCAACGTGGTGGAGGGCGCCTTTGCCGTAGCCCGCGGCGAGTACCTGTCTATAGAGGATATCGGCGAGAGCCTGGCCGGCTGGTCAGAGGGCAGCCAGGCCGGGGCGGGGGCGCCCTCCCAGCGCAGCCCCTCCCTGCCGGAGGCGCCCATCTCCCTGAGCCGGGAGGTGGAGCGGTATGAGCGGGAGCTCATCCGGCAAGCCATGGAGCGGTGGGGATCTATCTCAGCTGCGGCGCGGCACCTGGGCCTGTCCCGCCAGAGCCTGAAGTATAAGCTGCAAAAATATGACCTGTAAAATTTTTTGCGGGTGCAAAAAATTTTGACAAACGTCAAACGGATTCAGCGGCAGGAAACGGGCCGCCGAACCCCTTCTGTCCGGGAACAGCAAAAGCTGTATCCCTCACAGGGCAGGGGGTTCGGCGGCCCGTCTCTGTCCCCGTCCATTTTCTGGCACGAAAATTGCTTTTATATTGGGCAGATTTGCCCAAGGGCGGAAAGGAGACAAGGTGATTATGAAACGACTCTGGTATAATGGAAAAATTGTCTCTATGGACAGCACTATGACCCGGTATGAGGCCATGGGTGTGGAGGACGACAAGATTGTGTATCTGGGCAGCACGGCGGAGGCCCGTACACAGCAGTGGGACGAGGTGCGCGACCTGGAGGGGGCCATGGTGCTGCCCGGCTTCAACGACACCCATATCCACATGCTCTACTACGCCCTGTTTCAGAAAAATGTCTCCCTGTTTGGATCCGACTCCATTGAGACCGTGGTGAAGCGGTGCCGGGATCAGATTGAGAAAACCCACCCCAAGTACCTGCTGGGCTGGGGATGGAATCATGAGATTATGGCGGAGGGGCGCATGCCCAACCGGGAGGACATCGACCGCATCTCCACCGAGATCCCCGTATGCCTGCTGCGTACCTGCGGGCACATCGCCGCCTGCAACTCGGTGATGCTGGAGCGCATTCGGGCGCTGGAGAGTGCAGATCCGGAGACCATCAGCCATGTGGACTTCATCAACGGGATGCTGCGGGAGGATGCCATGCGGCTGTACATGGATGTGATCCCCAAGGCGGACGACAACTACGTGCGGGAGCTCATCGAGATCGGCCAGCGGGATCTCAACGCCGCCGGCATCACCTGTGTCCACTCCGACGACCTGAAGGTGATTGCAGGGGTGGACCCCGTCCACCTCATCAGCCTGTTCCGGGAGATGGAGGCGGAGGGGAAGCTGACCGTCCGGGTGTACGAGCAGTGCCTAGTGGATCAGCCGGACTTTGACCGCTTCCTGGCGGTGCGCAGCGACCCGGCGGACCGGGAGAGCCTGTTCCGCACCGGCCCCCGCAAGCTGCTCCAGGACGGCTCCCTAGGCGCCGCGTCCGCTGAGATGATCGACGGCTATGTGGACGACCGGAGCAACCACGGCATCCCCATCTATACCGAGGAGGAGCTCTACGCCCGCATCAAGGCCACCCACGACCAGCACATGGACGTGGCGGTTCACGCCATCGGCGACCTGGCCCTCCAGAAGGTATGCGACGCCATCTACAGGGCGGAGCAGGAGAACCCCTGGCCGGACCACCGCCATGGCATCGTCCACGCCCAGACCACCTCCCCTGCCCTGCTCCGGCTGATGAAGGTCCTGGGCATCCAGGCGTATATTCAGCCCATCTTCATCGACGCGGACATGGAGGTTATTGAGGACCGGGTGGGGGCGCTCCACGCCAGGGACTGCTACAACTGGAAGAGCATGGAGGATCTGGGCATCCGGGTCAGCGGCGGCTCTGACTGCCCCGTGGAGCCCTTCGACGTGCTGGACAACATGCGTGCGGCCATCACCCGTAAGAACCGGGCCGGCACCAAGACCTATCTGCCGGAGCAGGCCCTCTCTGTAGAGCAGGCTGTGCGCCTGTTCACCTCCGACGCGGCCTGGGCCAGCCGGGATGAGGCCGTCCGCGGCACTCTGGAGCTGGGCAGGCAGGCCGACCTGGTGGTGCTGGATCAGGACCTGTTTGCCATCGATCCGGACACATTCCCCCAGGTGAAGGTGCTGGAGACCGTGCTCAACGGAAAGACCGTATACCGCGCCTGAGGGCGCCGCGACAGAGAGGGAGGCTTCTCCATGAAAAAGAAATTCTACAAGGATACCATCATCGTGGGCCTTGCCCTGTTCTCCACCATGTTCGGCGCCGGCAATCTGATCTTCCCACCCCAGATCGGCCTGTTCAGCGGCGACCAGTGGGTATGGGGCGCCCTGGGCCTGCTGCTTACCGGCATCGTGCTGCCGGTGCTGGCCCTGTGGGCGGTCAACAATGTGGGTGAAAACTCCTGCGACCTGATGAGCCACGTATCCCCCTGGTTCTACAACCTCTATTACCTGATCTGCTGCACCCTCATCGGCATGGGCTCCACCCTGCCCCGGAGCGCCGCCACCACCTACGAGATCGGCATACAGCCCCTGTTCCCCAGCGTGCCCAACTGGCTGGTCATCATCATCTTTTTTGCCCTGGTGTACTTCTTCGCCTGCGACAAGGACTCCGTCATCGACAAGCTGGGCAAGTACATGACCCCCATCCTCCTGGCCCTGCTGGCCATCGTGCTCATCAAGGGCGTCATCTCCCCGGTGGGGCAGCCGGTGGACACCGGCATTGACAGCGCCTTTGGCACCGCCCTGCTCACCGCCTACAACACCGGCGACCTGACCGTGGGCATCATGTTCGCAGGCGTGATCCTGGGCGACCTCCGCCGCCGCGGCTACAGCAAGCAGGAGTGCCGCAAGGGCGGCTATATCACCGGCCTGGTGGGCATCATCGCCCTGTTCGCCGTCTACGGCACCCTGACCTACATCGGCGCCTGCGCCAGCGGCGTCTACCCCCAGGATACTGCCCAGACCGCCCTGCTCTCCGGTATCATCCGGGATATCATGGGCAGCGTGGGCCTGGGCCTGCTGGGCGGCGCGGTGGCCCTGGCCTGCCTGACCACCGCTGTGGGCATCGGCACCACCGTGGTGACCTACCTCTACGGCTTTTTCCAGGAGAAAATCCCCTACAAAGCGCTCATGCTGGTGGCCTGCCTGATCGGCGTGTTCATGGGCATCACCGGCGTGCAGAATATCGTCAACTACGTCACCCCCATTTTCCTGGTGGTCTACCCCATCTGTATCGTCATCACGGTGCTGGGCCTGCTGAACCGCTTTGTGCCCAATGACGGCGTCTACCGGGGCGGCGTGCTCCTGGCCGCCATCGTCAGCCTGGGAGACGCGGTTCTCAGCGTGGCTCCAAGCCTCACCAGCCTGCAGGATCTGATGGGTATGCTTCCCCTCCACAGCCAGGGCTTTGCCTGGGTGATCCCGGCGGTGATCGGCGCCGCGGCGGGCGGTATCATCTGCCGCGGCAAGCCCAAGTACCAGCCCCCCGAGGAGGACTCCGAGGCCCGCCGGAACCTGGTCTGACCCCGCCCGGCGGAGGTATCCCTCCCCTCCCATCCCCCCGGAAAGCGGGCGGAGGCCGCGGCCTCCGCCCGCTTTTGCAGGTTTGTCAGGCCTACTGGGCAATGAATCCATCTGGGAGAGCCATCAAAGAGGCCTCATAGAGACTGGGGCGGCTGGCGGGCTCTGAGCCCTCGCCCGCCCGGGTACGCCGGCTGGCATACCGCTTTATTCGGCTGTCCAATCTGTATTGGAACCCCTCTGTGAAAGAATCATAAATTTTTTGCTTGCCTCTTTACATCGGGGCCGTTTTCCGCTACAATGAAGGACAGAATGATACATGGGGAGGTGTACCAATGATGGAGATGGACTATACCCGCAAATTTAATCTTCAAAACGACAAGGACCCGGAGATCAAGGAGATTTTGTCCTCGGTCTACCAGTCCCTGCAGGAGAAGGGCTATAATCCCATCAACCAGATTGTGGGGTACATCCTCTCGGAGGACCCCACCTATATCACCAACTACAACAACGCCCGCTCCCTGATCCGCAAGCTGGATCGGGACGAGCTGCTGCAGGAGCTGGTGAAGCAGTATCTGCGCGATTGAGCCCTGTCGTCCATCCACCGCGCGCCGCCCGCTCTGGGCGGCGCGCGTTTTTCCGGAATCCGTTGCAGCTGCAACTTACACTCCCCAGAATCCCTGCTAAAATGGGGACACAACCAGACAAGGAGGCGTTTTGTTATGAAGCGCAGAATCATCCATATTGACGAGAGCAGGTGCTACGGCTGCGGCCTGTGCGCCGCCGCCTGCCACGAGGGGGCCATCGAGATGGTGGACGGCAAGGCCCGGCTGACCCGGGAGGACTACTGCGACGGGCTTGGGGACTGCCTGCCCGCCTGCCCCGCCGGGGCCATCACCTTTGAGGAGCGGGAGGCCCCCGCCTACGACCACGCCGCCGTGCTGTCCGCCAAGGCGGCCAGGGAGGCGGCCCAGTCCGCCCCCCTGCCCTGCGGCTGCCCCGGCAGCCAGAGCCGTGCCCTCCACCGCCCGGCGGCGGAGAGCGCCCCCGCCGGGGCGTGCCCCAGCCAGCTGCGGCAGTGGCCGGTGCAGATCAAGCTGGCCCCGGTGAACGCCCCCTACTTCCAGGGCTGTGACCTGCTCATCGCCGCCGACTGCACCGCCTACGCCTACGGCGCCTTCCACCGGGACTTTATCCAGGGGAGGGTGACCCTCATCGGCTGCCCCAAGCTGGACGAGGGGGACTATACCGAAAAGCTCACCGCCATCCTGGCCGGCAATGACGTGCGGAGCGTCACCGTGGCCCGGATGACCGTGCCCTGCTGCGGCGGCATCCAGCGGGCGGCGGAGCAGGCCGTGGCCGCCAGCGGAAAGGCCGTTCCCCTCCATGTCGCGGTGATCAGCCCCGACGGCGCCATCACTGCCCGCGCTTGACGCACACTTTACAATTGTCCCTTCTTTTTCCCCAAAGATCGTTGTGAAAGCATACGAATTTCCCTCCCTTCTCTTGCATTGCCCCAAAAAGTTCGATATATTATAGGTATTCTGGTTCGGGGAGGGAAGGCCATGAAGCCGGTGCACGTGCTGCGCTCTGGGCGTTGGCCCGCCGACTGCGCCTCCACGCCCAGGGCTGCGAAAAAATAAAGTCAGGGTATCCGTCTATCCGGATACCCTGATTTATTTTTGCCCGCGCTGAAAAAATGTTAGGAATGACACAACCACAGGACAGGAGGGTCCCTATGAGCAAAAAAGTCGCCGTCATCATGGGCTCCGATTCCGATCTGGACACCATGCGCCCCTGCATCGGGCGCCTGAAGTCCTTCGGCATCCCCACAGAGGTCCACATCATCTCCGCCCACCGCACCCCCGCCGCCGCCGAGCGCTTTGCCTCCCAGGCCAAGGAGAACGGCTTCGGCGCGATCATTGCCGCCGCCGGCAAGGCCGCCCACCTGGCGGGCGTGCTGGCCGCCTACACCACCCTGCCCGTCATCGGCGTGCCCATCAAGACCTCCATGATGGGGGGGCTGGACTCCCTGCTGTCCATGGTGCAGATGCCCAAGGGCATCCCCGTGGCCTGCGTGGCGGTGGACGGGGCGGACAACGCCGCCATCCTGGCCGCCCAGATGCTCTCCCTGTCCGACGAGGCCCTGGAGAGCAAGCTGGCGCAGTTCAAGGCGTCCATGGCCGCTGAGGTGGAATTGAAAGACCAAAAAATCCAGAGGGAGGAGTTTTGATAAGATGAGCTACGAGAAGAGAGCGCAGCTGTACGAGGGCAAGGCCAAGAAGGTCTACGCCACCGACGACCCGGAGGTGGTCATCGTCTCCTACAAGGACGACGCCACCGCCTTCAACGGGCAGAAGAAGGGCACCATCACCGGCAAGGGCGCCATCAACAACCGCATGACCAACAACCTGATGCGCCGCCTGGAGGAAAAGGGCGTGCCCACCCACTACATCGAGGAGCTCAACGACCGGGAGACCGCGGTGAAGAGGGTGTCCATCGTGCCCCTGGAGGTGATCGTGCGCAACATCTCCGCCGGCTCCTTCGCCAAGCGGTACGGCGTGGAGGAGGGCATCGTGTTTGACGAGCCCACCTTCGAGTTCTCCTACAAGAACGACGACCTGGGCGACCCCCTGCTCAACACCTCCCACGCCCTGGCCCTCAGGCTGGCCACCCGGGAGGAGATCGCCCTCATCCGCAAGTACACCATGATGGTCAACGACCTGCTGCGCGGCTTCATGAAGGAGATCGGCATCGACCTGGTGGACTTCAAGCTGGAGTTCGGCAAGACCAGCGACGGCACCATCGTGCTGGCCGACGAGATCTCCCCCGACACCTGCCGCCTGTGGGATGAGAATACCCATGAGAAGCTGGACAAGGACCGCTTCCGCCGGGATCTGGGCGGCGCCGAGGAGGCCTACGAGGAGGTCATGCGCCGCCTGATGGGGGACCAGTAAGCATGGGCGGATTCTTTGGCGCGGTCTCCAGGCACGACTGCGTGCTGGACGTGTTCTTCGGCACCGACTACCACTCCCACCTGGGCACCAAGCGGGCGGGCATGGTGGTCTACGACAAGAAGGACGGCTTCCAGCGGCAGATCCACAACATTGAAAACACCCCCTTCCGCACCAAGTTCGACAAGGATCTGGCCGATTTCCACGGCTGCGCCGCCATCGGCTGCATCAGCGACACCGACCCCCAGCCCCTGCTGGTGCGCTCCCACCTGGGGCTGTACGCCATCACCACCGTGGGCATCATCAACAACGCCGACGCGCTGGTGGAGCGGTACTTCTCTGACCACGGCCACCAGTTCATGGCCATGAGCTCGGGGAAGGTCAACTCCACGGAGCTCACCGCCGCCCTCATCAACCAGGCGGACGACCTGGTGTCCGGCATCCGCCACGCCCAGGCCGAGATCGACGGCTCCTGCACCATCCTGATCCTCACCCCCGACGCCATCATCGCCGCCCGGGACCGCCTGGGCCGCCTGCCGATGCTGGTGGGACAGACGGAGGAGGGCTGCTGCGTGTCCTTCGAGTCCTTCGCCTACCACAAGCTGGGCTACCACGACGCCTATGAGCTGGGCCCCGGCGAGATCGTCCAGGTCACCCCCAAGGGGTGGGAGACCCTCTCCCCAGCCGGGGACAAGATGCGCATCTGCGCCTTTTTGTGGACCTACTACGGCTACCCCAACTCCAACTACGAGGGGGTCAATGTGGAGGTCATGCGATACCGCAACGGCGAGATCATGGCCCGGGACGAGGTGAAGAAGGGCAAGATGCCCAAGGTGGACTTTGTGGCCGGCGTGCCAGACTCCGGCGTGCCCCACGCCATCGGCTTTGCCAACCGCAGCGGCAAGCCCTTCGCCCGCCCCTTCGTCAAGTACACCCCCACCTGGCCCCGCTCCTTCATGCCCGCTGACCAGAAGGCCCGCAACCAGGTGGCCAAGATGAAGCAGATCCCCGTGCCCGACCTGATCGAGGGGAAGAAGCTCCTCTTCGTGGACGACTCCATCGTCCGGGGCACCCAGCTCCAGGAGACGGTGGATTTCCTCTATGAGTCCGGCGCGGAGGAGGTCCACATGCGCTCGGCCTGTCCGCCCATCATGTACGGCTGCAAGTATCTGAACTTCTCCCGCAGCAACTCCGACATGGAGCTGCTCTCCCGCCGCACCATCCAGGAGCTGGAGGGGGACGAGGGGCAGAAGCACCTGGAGGAGTACGCCGATTCCTCCACCGAGCGGGGCCGGTGCATGCTCCGCGCCATCTGTGAGAAGCTGGGCTTCGACTCCCTGGGCTACCAGTCTTTGGACGGCCTGCTGGAGGCCATCGGCCTGGACCGGGACAAGGTCTGCACCTACTGCTGGGACGGGAAAGAGTAATCCTTCCAGGGGGGAATTCTTCCCCCCTGGATACGTCGGCGGTTCCCAAGGAAACCGCCGACGATACCCCCCTCGCCCGCGCCCGCGCGGGCGGTTGCCCGCCGGTGGCGGAGCAAGCATCGGTGTGCTCCGCAGGCGCATGTCCTGCTCCGCACTTCCTTTGATTTTCTTTTACCCGCAAAGCGGGTAAAGCTCTGCGAGGCTTTTCCTGTTCCCCCAGCGCACCATTTCCTCATTTCATCTGGAGGTTTTGCGATGAAGAACTCCCATTCGGAATCCTACGCCGCCGCCGGCGTGGATGTCACCGCCGGCTATGAGGCGGTCAACCGCATCAAGCCCCTGGTGGAGTCCACCTACATCCCCGGGGTGATGGGCACCCTGGGCGGCTTCGGCGGCCTGTTCGCCCCCGACGTGGCGGGCATGAAAAAGCCCGTGCTGGTGTCCGGCACAGACGGCGTGGGCACCAAGCTGAAGATCGCCTTTCTGATGGACAAGCACGACACCGTGGGCATCGACTGCGTGGCCATGTGCGTCAACGACATCATCTGCTCCGGCGCGTCCCCCCTGTTCTTCCTGGACTACCTGGCGGTGGGCAAAAATGTGCCCAGCCGGATTGAGGCCATCGTCTCCGGCGTCACCGAGGGCTGCCGCCAGGCGGGCTGTGCCCTCATCGGCGGCGAGACCGCCGAGATGCCCGGCTTCTACCCCGAGGACGAGTACGATCTGGCCGGCTTCTCCGTGGGGCTGGTGGACGAGGAGAAGATGATCGACGGCTCCGCCCTCCAGGAGGGGGATCTGCTCATCGGCCTGAGCTCCAACGGCGTCCACTCCAACGGCTTCTCCCTGGTGCGCAAGGTGCTGGGCCTGGAGAACCCCAAGGCCCTGGACATCTACGTGTCCGAGCTGGGCCACACCATCGGGGAGGAGCTGCTCCGCCCCACCCACATCTACGTCAAGTCCATCCAGTGCCTGCGTCAGCACGGCGTGGAGGTCAAGGCCATCAGCCACATCACCGGCGGCGGCCTGTATGAGAACGTGCCCCGCATGATGAAGGAGGGCCTCACCGCCCGCATCCAGAAGGACTCCTTCCCCGTGCCCCCCATCTTCGAGATCATCCAGCGCTCCGGCGACATCCCGGAGCGGGATATGTACAACACCTTCAACATGGGCATCGGCCTGGTCATCGCCATCCCCAAGGACCAGATCGGCCACGCGCTGGACGTGCTGGCCCGGGCGGGGGAGCAGTCCTCCATCATCGGCACCGTGGTCAGGGGCGACGCCGGCGTGGAGCTGGTCTGAGGACGGGCGCATGGTACGAATTGCGGTTCTGGTCTCCGGCGGGGGCACCAACCTCCAGGCGCTGATTGACGCCCAGGCCCGGGGCGAGCTGAAAAACGGCGCCATTGCCGCCGTGATCTCCTCCAAACCCGGCGCCTACGCCCTGGAGCGGGCCGCCGCGGCCGGCATTCCCGGCTATGTGGTGGCCCGGAAGGACTTTTCCTCCAACCGGGAGATGACCCTGGCCCTGGTGGACAAGCTGCGCGAGCTGGACATCGGCCTGGTGGTGCTGGCCGGCTTCATGCACATCCTCACCGGGGAGATGGTGGCGGCCTACCCCAACGCCATCCTCAACGTCCATCCCGCCCTGATCCCCTCCTTCTGCGGCGCGGGGTACTACGGCCTCCACGTCCACGAGGCCGCCCTGGCCTACGGCGTGAAGGTCACCGGCGCCACGGTCCACTTTGTCAACGAGGAGCCAGACGGCGGCCCCATCGTCCTCCAGAAGGCGGTGGAGATCCGGGAGGGGGACACCCCCGAGGCCCTCCAGCGCCGGGTGATGGAGCAGGCTGAGTGGCGCATCCTTCCCCGGGCCGTCTCCCTGTTCTGCGAGGGGCGGCTCTGGGTGGAGGGGCGCACCGTTCATATCAAGGAGGATTGAGCAAGCATGAGTGATCTCCGGCTCCTGGCTGTCACCGTCAGCGGCGGCTTCCTCTTCCTGGGCGGGATCTTCCTGGGCAATTCCCTGGGAAGTCTCCTGCTGGCTGTCGGACTGATCGCCCTGCTGGTTCCCATCGTCACGGCCTGTCTCCATGGCCTTCGGCATTTCTTCTGCTGGTTTAACGCCTGGGATCCGTTCCCTCAGTCCCAGACTCCCCCTTCCGACAAGGACAAAGAATCCAAATAAAGGAGCCTCTGCATGAATAATCTGGATCTCACCGCGCTGCTGCGCATCAACCCCTATCCCGGCCGGGGCATCGTGATGGGCAGCTCCCCCGACGGGAGCAAGTCGGTCATCGCCTACTTCATCATGGGCCGGAGCGAGAACTCCCGCAACCGGATCTTCGTGGCCACACCCGACGGCATCCGCACCCAGGCCTATGATCCGGCCAAGCTCACCGATCCCTCCCTCATCATCTACGCCCCGGTGCGGGTGTTCGGCACCTCCACCATCGTCACCAACGGCGACCAGACCGACACCATCCGGGAGGGGCTGGCCGCCGGCAAGAGCTTTGAGGAGGCCCTGCGCAAGCGCACCTTCGAGCCGGACAAGCCCAACTACACCCCCCGCATCTCCGGCCTGATGCGGCAGAACGGGGACTACACCCTGTCCATCCTCAAGAGCGCCGACGGCAACCCCGCCTCCTGCCGCCGGTACTTCTTCGACTACGAGGCCCCCCTGGCCGGGCAGGGCCACTTCCTCCACACCTACATGGAGGACGGCGACCCCCTCCCCTCCTTCCAGGGAGAGCCGGAGCAGGTGGACATTGTCAGCGACACCGCCGCCGGCTTTGCCGAGCTGCTGTGGGCCAACCTGAACCCGGACAACAAGGTCTCCCTCTTTGTCCGCTACATCGACCGCAGGACCGGCAAATGGGAGAGCGTGATCAAGAACAAGCACAACTGAGTTTGGACGGAGGTCTGAGCATGAGAGAACTGGAACTGAAATACGGCTGCAACCCCAACCAGAAGCCCGCCCGCATCTTCATGGAGGAGGGCGAGCTGCCCATCACGGTGCGCAACGGCAAGCCGGGGTACATCAACTTCCTGGACGCCCTCAACGCCTGGCAGCTGGTGAAGGAGCTGAAGGAGGCCACCGGCCTGCCCGCCGCCGCGTCCTTCAAGCACGTCTCCCCCGCCGGCGCCGCCGTGGGCACCCCCCTGAGCGACGTGGAGAGGAAAACCTACTTCGCCGAGGGCATGGAGCTCTCCCCCATCGCCTGCGCCTATGTGCGGGCCCGGGGGGCCGACCGGCTGTGCTCCTACGGCGACTGGGCCGCCCTGTCCGACGTGTGCGACGCCGCCACCGCCCGCTACCTGGCCCTGGAGGTGTCCGACGGCGTGATCGCCCCCGGCTACACCGACGAGGCCCTGGAGATCCTGAAGAAAAAGCGCAAGGGCGGCTACAACGTGGTGGAGATCGACCCCGGCTACGTGCCCCGGGAGGTGGAGCACAAGGACGTGTTCGGCGTCACCTTTGAGCAGGGCCGCAACAGCTTCGCCATCCACGAGGGGCTGCTGGACAACATCGTCACCGACAACAAGGACCTGCCAGACCGCGCCAAGCGGGACATGCTGGTGGCCCTCATCACCCTCAAGTACACCCAGTCCAACTCGGTGTGCTACGTGAAGGACGGGCAGGCCATCGGCGTGGGCGCCGGCCAGCAGAGCCGCATCCACTGCACCCGCCTGGCGGGCGGCAAGGCGGACAACTGGCTGCTGCGGCAGCACCCCAAGGTGCTGGGGCTCCAGTTCGTGGAGGGCATCCGCCGCCCCGACCGGGACAACGCCATCGACGTATACATCTCCGACGAGTACGAGGACGTGCTGGCCGACGGGGTGTGGCAGAACACCTTCCAGGTCAGGCCGGAGGTGCTCACCGCCCAGGAGAAAAAGGACTGGATCGCCACACAGTCCGGCGTCACCGTGGGCTCCGACGCCTTCTTCCCCTTCGGCGACAATGTGGAGCGCGCCCGCAAGAGCGGCGTCCGCTACATCGTCCAGCCCGGCGGCTCCATCCGGGACGACCACGTGATCGCCACCTGCAACAAGTACGGCATCGTCATGGCCTTCACCGGGATGCGTCTCTTCCACCATTAAGAGGCGCAACGCCTTCCAGGGGGAGCCAGTTCCCCCTGGGTCCGCGGCTTCGCCGCGATACCCCCTCCGGCCTCCGGCGGGGACCTGTCGAGAGGTTTCCCAATGAGACATCCCCTTTCCCTTTCCGCGGCGGAGCTCAAGTATCTGGCCGCCCTGTGCATGCTGCTGGACCACATGGGGGTGGTGTTTCCCCAGCTCTTCTCCGGCCTGGGCCTGCCCGCCGCCCTGGACCTTCTGCCCCGCTGCGCGGGGCGGCTGGCCTTCCCCATCTTCGCCTATTTCGTGGCCGAGGGGTGCCGGCGCACCCGCTTCTTCCACCGCTATCTGCTCCGGCTGGGGGTGTTCGCCCTGGTGTCCCAGGTCCCCTACACCCTGGCCACCGGCATCTGGGGCGGCAATGTGATCCTCACCTTCTTCCTGGCCGCGGCGGCGGTCTACGGCTTCGAGCGGCTGGTCAAGGCGGAATACAGCCTGGCTGTGGCCGCCCTCCCCCTGCTGGGGTCCTGCGTGCTGGCCCTGCTGCTGAACACCGATTACGGCTTTCCCGCCGTGCTGCTGGTGTTCGGACTCTACCTGTGCGGGGAGGACCGGAGGCGGCTGCTGCTCTGCCTGGGGGCGGGGCTGGCGGTGATCTACCTGGTCTGCGGCCCCCTGATGGGCTTCCTCGCCCTGCCCGTCCTGCTCCCCCAGCTGGTGGGGGCCTATCTGGCGGCGGCCATTCCCTCGGCGCTGGCCTGCTGCCTGTGCGCCGAGCTCTCCCTCCTGCCCCTGGCCTGCTACCGGGGACAGCTGGGCCTCCAAAGCAAGTGGTTTTTCTATGGATTCTATCCCGCGCACCTGCTGGGCCTGTGGGCCCTGGGGCTGGCGGTGAATTGAGGTGTCGTCATGAATGTGTTGATTGTGGGCGGCGGCGGGCGGGAGCACGCCATCGCCTGGGCCCTGTCCAAGAGCCCCAAGGTGGACCAGCTTTTCTGTGCTCCCGGCAACGGCGGCATCGCCGCCCTGGCCCAGTGCGTGCCCATACCCGCCACCGACGTGGACGCCATGGTGGCCTGGGCCTGTGACAACGGGATGGACTTCGTGGTGGTGGCCCCCGACGACCCCCTGGCCCTGGGCATGGTGGACGCCCTGGAGGCCGCCGGCATCCCCGCCTTCGGCCCCCGGGCCGACGCCGCCATTGTCGAGGCCAGCAAGAGCTTCTCCAAGAACCTGATGCAGAAATACCACATCCCCACTGCAAAGCACCAGACCTTTACAGAGCTGGAGCCCGCCCTGGCCTATGTGGAGGCACAGGGCGCCCCCATCGTGGTCAAGGCCGACGGCCTGGCCCTGGGCAAGGGGGTCGTTGTGGCCCAGACCGTGGACGAGGCCCGGGAGGCCGTCCGCGCCATGATGCTGGACCACAGGTTCGGCGACGCCGGGGCCAAGGTGGTCATCGAGGCGTGCATGACCGGCCCGGAGCTGACCGTGCTGGCCTTCTGCGACGGGGAGCACCTGGTCCCCATGCCCTCCTCCCAGGACCACAAGCGGGCCTTTGACGGCAATCAGGGGCCCAACACCGGCGGCATGGGGGCCATCTGCCCCTCCCCCAACTACACGCCGGAGGTGGCCGGGCGGTGCATGGAGGAGATCTTCCTGCCCACCGTGGCCGCCCTGAAGGCGGAGGGCCGCCCCTTCCACGGCGTGCTCTACTTCGGCCTGATGCTCACCCCCGACGGCCCCAAGGTGGTGGAGTACAACGCCCGCTTCGGCGACCCGGAGTGTCAGGCGGTGCTCTCCCTGCTGGACAGCGACCTGCTGGACATTATGCTGGCCTGCCGGAACGGCACCCTGGACCAGGCGGACATCCGCTGGAAGGACGGCGCCGCCTGCTGCCTGGTGCTGGCCTCCGGCGGCTACCCCGGCAGCTATGCAAAGGGCTATCCCATTACAGGGCTGGAGGAGGCCGGCCGCTCCGCCGTGGTGTTCCACGCGGGCACCAGCCTGGACAGGGACGGCACTGTCCGCACCAGCGGCGGGCGGGTGCTGGGGGTCACCGCCACCGGCCCCGACCTGGACGCGGCCATCGGCGGGGCCTACGCCGCCGCCGCCCACATCCACTTTCAGGACATGTTCTTCCGCTCCGACATTGGGCGGGTGTGGAACCCCAACCCCTAGAGCCCCAAGGCACGCAACCGCCGGTTGTCAAATTGGACGCTTCGGTTGGTTGCGCGGAGACAGGCCGTTCTGCTAGGATGGAGCCAGAAACGAAGGAGGTTTTATCCGTATGGAATTTCGTGAACGGCTCTACCAGCTCCGCCGGGAGCGGGGCATCTCCCAGGAGGAGCTGGCCAACACCGTAGGGGTCTCCCGGCAGGCGGTGCAGAAGTGGGAGGCGGGGGCCTCTACCCCGGATCTCGGCAACCTGTCCGCCCTGGCCGACTACTTCTCCGTCACCCTGGACGATCTGGTGCGGGGGGCGGAGGCCTCCGCCGCTCCGGAGGCTCCGGTGCAGCAGACGGTCATCCAAAACTATTACCAGGGCCTGCACTATGAGTACCGCAGCAAGCGCACCCTCTGGGGGCTGCCCCTGGTCCATATCCACCTGCAGGACCGGGGGCTCTGCCGGGCCAGGGGGATCATCGCCATCGGCAATGTGGCCACCGGCCTTGTGGCCATCGGCGGCTTCTCCGCCGGGCTGGTGTCGGTGGGGGCCTTCAGCGCCGGGCTGCTGGCCCTGGGCGCTCTTGCCGTGGGCGCAGCCGCCGCGGGCGGGCTGGCCGTCGGCCTGCTGGCCGCCCTGGGCGGCTGCGCATTCAGCCTGGGCCTGTCCTTTGGCGGATGTGCCATCAGCCGGTTCCTGGCTGTGGGCGGGGCCGCCATCGGGCAGTACGCCGCCGGGGGCGCGGCCTACGGCTCCCTGCTGGCCATCGGTCAGGACGCCGGGTCGGGCAGCGGTCTGGCCATCACCCTGGAGCAGCTCAACACCTTGCACCTGTCCCCGGCGGAGCTGTTGTCCTGGCTCCAGGCCCAGGCCCCGGAGGCCCCCCGGTGGGCGCTCCGCCTGCTGCTTGCGGCGGCGGGCCGCTGAACGGGCCAAACGACTGGAAAAGAGCCCTTGCGCCGCGGCGCAAGGGCTCTTTGCGTGACAAAATTCCCCACCCCTGCTACACTGGTGGCACAAGGAGGGATGCGCATGGCGTCCGTGGCAAAGCACATCAAGCGGCTCCGGCTGGAGAAGGGCCTCACCCAGGAGGCTCTGGCGGAGCGGCTCCACGTCACCCGGCAGGCGGTGTCCAACTGGGAGCGGAACGCCGCCCAGCCCGACCTGGACACCCTCCAGGCCATCGCCGCCGCCCTGGGGGTAGCGGTGACCGAGGTGATCTACGGCGCGCCGCCCCCGGCGGCGGTCACAAAGGCTGTCCGGCGGCGGTGGCTGCTCACCGGGGCCCTGGCGGTGCTGGGGACGGCGGCGCTGGCCTATCTGGTCTGGCTGCTGGCCTTCTCCAACGGGGCCGTGGGCACCCGGCGGGACGGCTTCCGCTACCAGCTGGGGGACGGGGCCTATCGCACGTCAGTCTACACCCTGACGGATTCCTGGACGGTGGCGCTGAACCTGGACGACCCCGCCGCCAATGCGGGCGCGGTGCTGTATCGGGACGACGAGGGGTGTTCCATCACCGTCGCATCCCTGGAGCGGACGGAGGGCCGCTGGGTGGTCACCTTCCAGGCGGAGGGCACCCTGAGCCGCCTGGGCGGTCGGCTGGTGTCCGGCTGCTACGAGGAGCGCTCCAACGGCTCCCTGAGCAGCTTCCGGGTGGAGGCCGCCGACGGGCTGTCCCTCACCACCGCGGCGGAGGGCCGGAGCTGGGCCGGGGAGCTCTCGGACATTCAGCCCCTGGAGGGGGACGGCAACGCCTTCTCCTGTTACCTGTTTCCCGCCCAGGCGGAGCCAGAGCCCTCGTCCGGCACGGCCACGCTCACTGTAGAGGGGCTGGTCGACTTCCGCACGTGGCGGAACTGGCGCTTCTGGGGCTGAAGGGCGGCTACAGCATCCGCAGGATCTCCCGCTTCAGCCGGCCGATGATGCGCTTTTCCAGCCGGGAGATGTAGGATTGGGAGATGCCCAGCTGGTCGGCCACCTCCTTCTGGGTGAGGGACCGGCGGCCGTCCAGGCCGAAGCGCAGGGTGATGATCTGCCGCTCCCGCGCCTCCAGCTTATCCAGGGCGTCGGAGAGCAGCTGCCGGTCCACGTCGGCCTCGATGGGCTTCATCACCAGGTCGCCCTCGGTGCCCAGGATGTCGGACAGGAGCAGCTCGTTGCCGTCCCAGTCGGTGTTCAGCGGCTCGTCAAAGGACACCTCGCTCTTCAGGTTGGCGGTCTTGCGCAGGTGCATGAGAATCTCGTTCTCAATGCACCGGGAGGCGTAGGTGGCCAGCTTGATGTTCTTGGCCGGCTGGTAGGTGTTGATGGCCTTGATGAGCCCGATGGTGCCGATGGAGATGAGGTCCTCGATGCCCACCCCGGTGTTCTCAAACCGCCGGGCGATGTAGACCACCAGGCGCAGGTTGCGCTCGATGAGCTGCCCCTTGGCCTCCTCGTCGCCCCCGTCCAGGCGGGCGATGAGCGCCGCCTCCTCGTCCTTGGAGAGGGGGGGCGGCAGGGTGTCGCTCCCCCCGATGTACATGACCTTGCCCGGCAGCCGGAGCCCCAGGCGGGCCAGCAGCCGCTGCAGCCCCGCGTACCAGCGCGTCCCCCAGTTTTTCATTCACACACCCCCGCAATCGATGTCCTCTATGTACCAATGAGCGCGCTGTAGCCGCCCCCGTCGCTGACCGGGGTGGGGGACAGGGCCAGCAGCAGCCGGCCGTAGTCCTCCGTGCCCACCCGCGCCCCGTCCAGCCGCAGGGCCAGCAGCATGCCGCACTCCACCCCCACCGAGCGGTAGGGCAGCAGGCGGCACCGTCCCCGCCACCCCTGCCGGCCCAGCCGCTCCAGGGCGTCCACCGGGCGGCGCAGCTCCTCCCCCGACGGGGCCTGCCCGGAGGGGAAGAGGGCGCCCACCCTCTCCCCCTCCGCCACCATCACCGGCCGGCCGGTGGCTGGGTCGGTGAGGGTGTTGCCCGTATCCACCAGGGCGGTGAGGGCCACCCGCCGCCCCTCCAGGGTGAGCAGGGCGGGCACCAGCTCCCGCCGGGCGGCGGTGTGGCGGGCCGTCCGCTGGAGCACCAGGGTGATGAGCACATAGCACCCCGCCGCCGACAGGAGGATGAGCCGCAGATCCATGGCGGAATAGAACACCCCGCCGCGGAGGGTGAGCCCCTGCCCCCCCAGCAGGCTCAGGGCGAAAATGCCGCCGCCGAAGGCGGCGGACACGGCAAAGAACACCAGGCTCACCCGCAGCAGCCGGCGGCTGCGGCCGTATCCGGCCAGCAGGGAGAGCACCGCCGCCGCCAGCCTGCACAGGGGGTGAAGGAGGAAGCCCATCCCCGGCAGGAAGGCGGCGGCGGCGTAGGCCGCGCCGATGGCCGCCCCCAGGGCCAGCCAGCCCCGGCGGAGCACCTCCCCGGACAGCCGGCCGGCGGCCAGCAGCAGCAGGTAGTCCACCACGAAGTTCAGCAGGAACAGCTCATCCAGATAGATCACCGTCACCCCGCGTCCCCCCTCTCGCCGGCCTGTCGATCACCATTATAGAGGGCCCCGTCCACAAAAAAGGTCAGATTCGGGACAGGGGCAAAAAAGAAGGCGGAGCGCACTGGCGCTCCGCCGCTTTGTTCTGTGCCTACAGCCCCCGCCAGGCCTCCGGCTTGACCCCCCGCTCCCCGGACAGGGCCTGGTCGATCAGGGAGAGCAGCTTTTCCCGGTCCTCCGGCAGGCCCCCCTTCAGGGGCAGGTAGTTGGAGGCGTGGTCGCTGGTGAAGTGGAGGGGGGACACCTCCAGGTGCTTCAGCAGCAGGCGGGTCTCCTCCAGGGCCTCCCGGGCGGTGAGGAGCTGAAACTCCCCCCGCTCCACCGCCCGGCCCAGCACGGTGCCCCGCTCCGGCATATAGGTCAGGGCGGACAGGTGCCGGGGCCTCATGGCGTTGACCATGGCCGCCGTGTCCAGGGCGTGGGCCCGGGAGGCCGCCCCCGGCCCCGCCAGGCCGATGAGCACCATCACCCACAGGTCAAAGCCCGCGGCCACGATGCGCTGCCCCGCCTCCAGCATGCCGGCGGCGTCCACCCCCTTGCACACCGCCTTGAGCACCGCGTCGCTGCCGCTCTCCACCCCCAGGTAGAGCCTGGCCAGCCCCGCCTGACGGAGAGCCTTCAGCTCCTCGCCGCGCTTGGCCAGGGTGCTGGACGGCCCGGCGTAGGCGCTCACCCGCTCCAGGGAGGGGAAGGTCTGGTACAGGCGCTCCACCACCGCCAGCAGCTCCCCGGTGTCCATGGCCACCGCGTCCCCGTCGCACAGGAACACCCGGTTTACGTCCCCATAGACCGCCTTGGCCATGGCGATGTCCTCAAAAATCTCCTCCAGGGAGCGCACCCGGTAGCGCTTGTCCTTATACATGCCGCAGAAGGTGCAGGCGTTGTGGGAGCAGCCCACGGTCACCTGCAGCAGATAGCTCTTCCACTCCCCCGGCGGGCGGTAAATGCTTCCTTCATACCTCATGGCTGCAAAGCTCCTTTACGGCTGCGCACAGGGTGTCCATCTCCTCGTCGGTGCCGATGGAAATGCGCAGATAGCTGGATATGCGGGGCCTGTCCCACCACCGCACCAGGATGCCCCGTGCCCGCAGGCCGTCCAGCAGGGCCTTGGCCTCCACGGCCGGGTGGGTGACAAAGAGGAAATTGGCCGCGGAATTCCCCACCTGAAAGCCCATCTCCCGCAGGCGCTCCGCCGTCCGCTGGCGGGTGGCCGTGACCTTCTCCGCAGTCTGGCGCAGGTACTCCGGCTGGGACAGGGCCCCCAGGGCCCCCGCCTGGGCCAGCCGGTCCAGGGGATAGGAGTTGAAGGAGTTCTTCACGCACTGGAGGGCGGCGATCAGGTTCTCGTCCGCCAGGGCGTAGCCCACCCGCAGCCCCGCCAGGGCCCGGGACTTGGACATGGTCTGGGTCACCACCAGGTTGGGATACTGTCCCACCAGCTCCGATGCGGAGCGGGCGCCGAAGTCCACATAGGCCTCATCCACCACAACCACCGCCTGGGGGCTGCCCTCCAGCAGGGCGCGGATCTGCTCCAGGGGCAGGGGCAGGCCGGTGGGGGCGTTGGGGTTGGCCACCACTATGCCGCCGCTGCCGCCCAGGAAGGGCTCCAGGGGCAGGGTGAAGTCGTCGTTCAGGGGCACCTCCCGATAGTCCAGGCCGTACAGCTGGGCGAACACCGGGTAGAAGCTGTAGGTCACCTCGGCAAAGAGGATCTCCCGGCCGGGGTCGAAGAAGGCCTGGAAGCACAGGGCCAGCACCTCGTCGGAGCCGTTGCCCGCGAACACCTGCTCCTTCTTCAGCCCGTAGGCCTGCGCCAGGGCCTCCCGCAGGGCCGTGCACTCCGGGTCGGGGTAGAGCCGCAGATCCCCGTCCGCCGCCGCCCGGATGGCCTCCAGGGCCGCCGGCGCGGGGGGGTAGGGGCTCTCGTTGGTGTTCAGCTTGATCAGCCGCTCCCCCCGCGGCTGCTCCCCCGGCACATAGGGGGTCAGGCCCCTGGCCCGCTGGCTCCAGAATTCTCTCATTCCGACTCCTCCCGCACAATCCGCTTGATGCTCTTCTCCGCCCTGCTCCGGGGCAGCATGACCTCATGGCCGCAGCCCTGGCAGCGCAGGCGGAAGTCCATCCCCACCCGCAGCACCAGCCACCGCCGGCTGCCGCAGGGGTGCTCCTTCTTCAGCTCCAGCACATCGCCCACACGGACGTCCACACTCCGCGCCCCCTTTTCCCGCACGGCCGGGCCGCGCGCACTTTATTTCTGTAAAGCATCAGATACCTATATTATAAATTCCCCCGCCGCCCCTGTCAATTCAAGGGCGGCGGGCGCATATAGTGGTTGGGTAAGAAAAAAGCGCCTGGAGCCGAGAAAGGATTTGGTCATATTGACGAGCCGTTATCCGCCCGAGGGGCGTCTGCTGCATACGCCCGAGAACGAGGCCGCCTGTGCCGACGCCGGCGGCCTCCGCCGCGCCATGGAGGCGGGAACCATCCTGGAGGGCGTGGCCCAGCTGTGCGACGAGGCCCACAACCTGCTGGTGTCCGTGGGCCCCTTTACCGGGGTGATCCCCCGGGAGGAGGCGGCCCTGGGCGTCGCCGAGGGCACCACCCGGGAGATCGCCATCCTCTCCCGGGTGGGCAAGCCGGTCTGCTTCACCGTGGAGACCCTGGAGGAGGCGGGCGGCGCACTCCGGCCCCGCCTCTCCCGCCGCCGGGCCCAGCGTGCCGCCCTGGACGCCATGCTGGCCCAGCTGCGCCCCGGGCAGATCATCCCCGCCAGGGTCACCCACCTGGAGCCCTTCGGCGCCTTTGTGGACATCGGCTGCGGCGTGCCCTCCCTCATCGGCATCGAGAACATCTCCATCTCCCGCATCCCCCATCCGGACCAGCGGTTCCGGGTGGGGCAGGACGTGTACGCCGCGGTGCTGGACCTGGACCGGCGGCTGGAGCGGGTCTACCTGACCCACCGGGAGCTGCTGGGCACCTGGGCGGAAAACGCCGCCCGCTTCCTGCCCGGCATGACCGTCCCCGGCGTGGTGCGGGGGATCAAGGAGTACGGCGCCTTTGTGGAGCTCACCCCCAACCTGTCCGGCCTGGCGGAGCGGAAGGCCGGCCTGGCGGAGGGGGAGCGGGTGTCGGTGTACATCAAGGCCATCCTGCCCCAGCGGATGAAGATCAAGCTGCTGGCCATCGACACCCTGCCCCCCCTGGACAGCCCGCCCCCGCTGGAGTACTTCCTCACCAGCGGCAGCATCGAGAAGTGGAAATACGCCCCCGAGGGCTGCGTCAAGGTGGGGGCGGAAACCGTCTTTTCCTGACCTGGACCTCCGGGGTTGCGGCGGTCCATTCCATACGGTATAATGGGGGCAGCGAAGCACGGTTCCCCAAAACATGACAAGTGAGGTGCTGTCCCATGTATCAGATCTCCAATTTCACCGACAACAACGACATCAAAACCATTTCCGAGCTGGGCGCATTCCAGGTCATCGAGTACCAGCGGGACCTGAGCGTCACGCCGAATTCGGCGGTAACGGCGTTTTACAGCGCCCAGATGAACGTCAAAAAGCGGCAGCTGCTCTGCGACCTGAGCAAGGCCCAGGTCACCATCCAGGCCGGCGCCATGCAGTGGATGCTCGGCAACGTCAACGCCACCACCGGCATCAAGGGGGTGGGGGATTTCCTGGGAAAGGCGGTGCGCGGGAAGGCTACCGGCGAGTCCGCCATCAAGCCGGAGTATACCGGCGACGGCCTGCTGGTGCTGGAGCCCACCTACCGGCACCTTATCCTGATGGATACCGCCCAGTGGGGCGGCTCCGTGGTGCTGGACGACGGCCTGTTTCTGGCCTGCGAGTCCAGCCTGAAGCACAAGGCGGTCATGCGCTCCAACCTCTCCTCCGCCGTGGCCGGCGGAGAGGGGCTGTTCAACCTGAGCCTCAACGGCAGCGGCGTGTTCTGCATCGAATCCGACTGCCCGAAGGAGGAGCTCATTGAGATCTCCCTGCAGAACGACGTGCTGAAGATCGACGGCAACTACGCCATCGCCTGGAGCACCAGCCTGGACTTCACCGTGGAGCGCTCCGGCAAGAGCCTGATCGGCTCCGCCGCCTCCGGCGAGGGCCTGGTCAACGTGTACCGCGGCACCGGAAAGGTGCTGATGATGCCCACGGCGAAGATGCCCAACATCTGACCCGCGTCCCAGCCGGACAAAAACATCCCCCCGCGCGCCGATGGCGCGCGGGGGGATGTTTTTGTCCGAACAGGAATGCGGGGGCGGAAGCCCCGTCTGGCCGTCAGCCGCCCGCCTGGGCGCCCATGGCCTGGTCAAAGTGCTCGTTGATCTGCTTGGTGAACTCCACGGCCGCGTTGTAGCCCATCTTCTTGTGGCGGTTGTTCATGGCCGCCACCTCGATGATCACCGCCAGGTTGCGCCCCGGCCGCACGGGGACGGTGAGGGAGGGCACCTGGATGTCCAGGATGGTGGTGTACAGGTTCTCCAGGCCCAGCCGGTCATACATGGTGCCGTCCTTCCACGGCTCCAGGTTGATGACCATGTCGATCTCCGCCTCGTCCTTGACGGCGCTCATGCCGAACAGGCGGCACACGTCGATGACGCCGATGCCCCGCAGCTCGATATAGTGGCGGATGAGCTCCGGCGCGGTGCCCACCAGCCGGTCGGTGACGTTGCGCTTGATCTCCACCGCGTCGTCGGCAATGAGCCGGTGGCCCCGCTTGACCAGCTCGATGGCGGTCTCGCTCTTGCCCACGCCGGACTCCCCCAGCAGGAGCACCCCCTCGCCGTACACCTCCACCAGCACGCCGTGGCGGGTGATGCGGGGGGCCAGGTAGGACTTGAGGGCGGCGATGATGTTGCTCATGAGCACGGAGGTGGTGTCCCGGCTGCGCAGCACCGTCCGGTTGTACTTGTCCGCCATCTCCATGCACTCCGGGTAGGGCTCAATGCCCCGGGAGATGATCAGGGCCGGGATGTCCTGGGACAGGAGCTGCTCAAAGCTCAAGCGCCGCTGCTCCTCCGTCAGGCCGGCCAGATAGGTGTCCTCCACCCGGCCGATCACCTGCAGGCGGTCGGGGTCAAAGTAGTCGAAAAAGCCGGTGAGCTGAAGGCCGGGGCGGTTCACATTCTCTGTCCGGATGGGCCGGTCGGCACAGCCCTCGCCCCCCCGCAGCACCTCCAGGCTGAACTCCTGAATCAGCTTTCCCAGCTTGACGCTGTATTGGCTCTCCATAGGCGCCCTCCTTTCTTGCCATAGTATACCACCCGCCCGGGTTCCTTTGCAAGCCGCCGGAGAAAAAGATGAATTTTGAAAAAAGTTCTTGCATTTCCCGCCGGGCTCTGTTATTATATTACTCGATGCTCTAGGCCTTGGTTTGAATATTGCCTGGAAAGCGATCCTGACGAGCGAGGAGGTATAGCGAATGGCCAAATGTGAGTTTTGCGATAAGGGCGTTGTGTTCGGCATCCGGGTTTCCCACTCCCACCGCCGCTCCAACCGCCCTTGGAAGCCCAACGTGAAGCGCGTCAAGGCGATTGTCAACGGCACGCCCAAGCACGTCTATGTGTGCACCAGATGCCTCCGTTCGGGTAAGGTCACCCGCGCTGTGTAATAAAAAGCCCGCCCATCTGTTCCTGGAGCAGACGGGCGGGCTTTTTTTCGAAATACGGGGAATTGCTCTTGCAATTCCTTTCGCAATCGGTTAGAATTGGACTGGAAACATAAATAGCGGCAGAGCATAGCGGGATTGCGGCCCGCTATGCTCCGATGATGAGTGAGTTGGCACTCAACACCACGGTTTACCCGCACCGTATTCCCCATTATACCGGCGAAACCTCTTTTTTGCAAGGGCGATTCACGGGAAATGGGGCTTTGGTGTTACGCTTTGATTGATTTGGGTCAGGCGGTGTTGAGTTATACGCTCAACACCGTTTTTATGTTTCCGGCGGAGCCCCGGCGGGGGAGCTTCCCCCGCCTCCGGGCCGTCCGCCGGAGAAAGAAAGAAAAAGGAATGGAATGGGAGGAACATATGAAAAAGAGGTTTCTTGCGCTTGTACTGGCTCTCGGCTTGTGTCTCGGTCTAGCGGCCCCCGCATCGGCATCTGAAACCTTAGATGTAACTGTTGCAGAGGAATACATGTCGATTTTAACCGAGGATTACCAAAACAGCGACATCCTGTATGCTGATCTGCTGGATATGGACAGCGACGGAAGCCTGGATCTGCTGGTTGTTTCCATGCAGGAATATCCGTCTGAGGCTGCCAACGTGGACATCTGGCAGGTGAGGAGCAATCATGCCGCCCACACCACTCATGCAGAGTGTGTCGCCAGAGAATATGGGACGATTGGACTTTTTCAGCAGGGCACACAGACCTATGTATATGCAAAGGCGGAAAACAGCAGTGCTGGGGCCAGGTTTGACACCCATTATGTGATTGGTGCAAACGGTATTTCCAATCAGTACAGCCATGATTATCTCTGGTCTGACGACCTTTCCAGGGAAGAGCACACATTTTCCCAGGTAATCAGTGGCGGAGAAAGCTCCCTTACCGAGGCCGCTTATTATCAGGCGCTTGGGGCCTATGGGTGCACACCTACCGAAATGGATGTAACCGAGCCTTCCGGATACACCGAATTTGGTGTATGTGAACTTCCGGAACAAAGCCTTTATTTTATATATACTTGGGTGTCCTCCGCAGGTGAATACAGCTATTCAGATACACTGCTGCAATTAGAATTACAAATTGCCTATGGGACACCTGAATACAACACGCCTGTGATTGGCAGCTATGCGCCATATACAATTTCTGGGTTGAACTCCTTTGACTACACGAACAACCGTGCGGTTACATACTCTGTGACCTTTGAGCAGGCGATGGTGACCCAGAGGGAAATTACCGTTTTAAATAGTGGCGTCGGTGGGCGTGATTTTGAAACCAAGACGGCAAACCTGATCTATCTGAAGCCAGGAAGTCAGATTACCATTGAAGTGAATGGGGCGCGGGTTGATTCCCTGATGACATTGAGCCTCTATGGTACAATCGAAAATGGGGTCTATACAGAGGAATTCTCAGGTGCTGTAGAGGGAGATATGCTCTATAGCGGCGCGGTGGAGCGATCCTTTCAGCCAGGGACATTCCTGCATCTGGGCTGGGAGAACTATGTACTCCTGTCGGATGATACTGTAGTGGCCACGGTGGGCGGCTTCACGGACGTGCAGGAGGGCGCCTACTTCGCCGACCCGGTGCTGTGGGCCGTTGACAACGGCGTTACCAGCGGCACCTCCGCCACCACATTCTCCCCCGACAACACCTGCACCACGGCGGAGATCATCACCTTCCTGTGGCGGGCCAGCGGCTCCCCGGCGGCCTCCGGCGGCAATCCCTTCTCCGATGTGCCCGCCGGCGCGTACTACGAGCAGGCGGCGCTGTGGGCCCACGAGAACGGCCTGGTCTCCGGCTCCACCTTCAACGGCGGCACGCCCTGCACCCGCGCCGCCACGGTGACCTATCTGTGGAAGCTGGCGGGCCAGCCCGCCGCGGAGGCCGCCGCCTTTGCCGACGTGCCCGCCGGCGCGGAGTACGCCCAGGCGGTGGCGTGGGCGGTTCAGGAGGGCGTCACCTCCGGCACCAGCTCCACCACCTTCTCCCCCGACGACACCTGCACCCGGGCGCAGATTGTGACCTTCCTCTACCGCGATATGGCGTAAGCTGTCCGGAACCCGGCCGCCCCGTCTGTAAAAACGGGGCGGCCGGGTTTCCACGCGCCGGCGGGGCATGATGCGCGCCCCGCCCGTACCGCTCCGCCCCGCCGCCGCATAGGATACGGGGAAGGGAGGTACATCCATGCCCGACGATCCCTGCCGCCTGCCCCGGGTCCTGCTGGAGGGCCGGCCCGCCGCCCGCGCCCTGCTCCGGGGCAGCGACGCCCACCCCTTCCTGCGGGGGGAGGCGCTGTTCTACCCCTGGCAGGGGGGCTCCCTGCTGCTGGTGCGGGCCGTGGGCCTGCCCGGGGACGGCTTCTTCGCCCTCCACATCCACACATTCGGCTCCTGCCGCACCGGGGGCGACGTGGCCTTTCTCGGCGCCGGCGACCACTTCAACCCGCGGGGGCTCCCCCACCCCTTCCACGCCGGGGACCTTCCGGTCCTGCTGTCCAGCGGCGGCCGGGCCCTCTCGGTGACCTACACCGGCCGCTTCACGCCGGGGCAGGCGGTGGGGCGCTCCATGGTGCTCCACGCCCTGCCGGACGACTACCGCAGCCAGCCCACCGGCGCGGCCGGGGCGCGCATCGCCTGCGGCGTGATCCTTCCCGTCTGAGGCCCTGGGGCCGCGGCAGACCGCCGCGGCCCCAGGTTTTTCTTGTCAGCTTCCCGCAGATGTTGTAAAATAGGGGTATTCTCAGACCGTTGAAAGGAGACTACCCCATGACACTGCAAGTTGGAGCCCGTGGCCGCGCCGAGACCGTGGTCACCCAGGAGAACACCGCCGCCGCCGTGGGCAGCGGCCTGCTGCCCGTCTTTGCCACCCCCCAGATGGTCGCCCTGATGGAGAACGCCGCCGTCGACGCCGTCCAGGGCGGCCTGGCCGAGGGGGAGGGCACGGTGGGCACCCACCTGGACGTGAGCCACGACGCCGCCACCCCCATCGGCATGAAGGTGTGGGCCGAGGCGGAGCTCACCGCCGTGGACGGCCGCAAGCTCACCTTCTCCGTCGCCGCCTTTGACGAGGCCGGCCCCATCGGCAAGGGGGTTCACCACCGCTTCGTCATCCAGAATGAGAAGTTCATGGCCAAGGTCCAGGCCAAGAAGGGGGACTGAGGGCCATGTCCATCGAGACCGCCCGCGCCTATCTGCGGGAAAAGGGCTATGAGGACCGGGTCCAGGAGTTCGACGTGTCCAGCGCCACGGTGGAGCTGGCCGCCCAGGCCGTGGGGTGCGAGCCCTCCCGCATCGCCAAGACCCTCTCCTTCGCCGTGGACGGGGGCTGCGTGCTCATCGTCTGCGCCGGGGACGCCAAAATCGACAACTCCAAGTTTAAGGCCCAGTTCCACACCAAGGCCACCATGCTCACCCCCGACCAGGTGCTCTCCTACACCGGCCACGCCGTGGGCGGCGTGTGCCCCTTCGGCGTCACCAGCCCGGAGGTGACCACCTACCTGGACGTGTCCCTGCAGCGGTTCGACACCGTCTACCCCGCCGCCGGGAACGCCGCCTCCGCCGTGCGCCTGAGCTGCGGCGAGCTGGCCGAGCTGTCCAACAGCGCCGGATGGATCGACGTGTGCAAAAACTGGGCCTGACTGGACAGCCATCCCTTTTTGTCCAGTGACTTTTGCCCCCGCTGGGGGTATACTGGAGAGGTAAAGGAGGGGATGCCCCATGCGGGAGTTTTTCCACACCATGAAAATCAGCTTTCTTCTGGCCTCGGTGCTCTACATCGTCCTGGGCCTGATCCTGCTCATCTGGCCGGGTACCAGCGCCGTGGTGTTCTGCTACGCCTTCGGCGGCGTGCTGCTGGCCTACGGCGTGGTCACCGTGGTCAGCTTCTTCCTGCGGGACAGCCGGCAGGGCAGCTTCGTCTTTGAGCTGCTGCTGGGCATCATCGCCGCCGCCCTGGGGCTCCTGTTCCTCCTCCGGCCCTCCGTCGTGGCCACCGTCCTGCCGGTGATCCTGGGCCTGTTCATCGCGGTGGACGGCCTGGTCAACCTGAAGCGGGCCCTGGAGCTGCGCCGCATGGCCTATGTCCGGTGGAACGTCCCTCTGTGGCTCTCCGTGGTGTCCGTGGCGCTGGGCCTGTTTATCGTGTTTCAGCCCTTCCTGGCTGCGGAGGCCCTGGTGATGTTCCTGGGCGCGGTGCTGATCTACACGGGCGCATCCGACCTGTGGACCATCTTCCGGGTGTCCCGGTGGACCAGGGAGTACCGCAAGACCCACCCGGTGGACGTGGATCCCCTGGACTTTTAATCTGTCAAAAGCAGCGCCCCGGAGGCCGACGGCCTCCGGGGCGCTGTCCTGTCCGGCGGGATTCCTCCACGGCCCGAAGCGGGCGCGGGAGCCGCCATACCCTCGCAGGGGCAGGTATCATCCGTCCGCCCCGGGGGATGCCCCGGCCGGGATCAGGTCAGATCGATGGTCACCGCCTGGTCCTCCAGCACGCGGATGGTGTCGTTGGGCTGCGAGAAATACACACCGGCTATTTTGGCAAGATCTTCAGGCTTCGC